>JBKJNH010000317.1:0-12944 GCA_046596055.1 Candidatus Eiseniibacteriota bacterium | reverse complement strand
GCCCCCTGTGGCAAGCCCGGCGTGGGCCGACGCGGCGTGGCCTGTTTCGTATCGGGGGGCCGCACGGCGTTCTTTTCGGGCGGCGCCTCGTCCTTGTCCTCCGCCTTCGGCTCGGGCGCCGTCCTGGGCGCCGGGGCATCGGACGGCACGCCGCGGGCGGGCATCGTCCGCCCGGCCGGCAGGTTGACCAGCGCCACCTGGATCGTGTTCGGCATCACCCGCGCCGGCGACAGCGGGACGAAGATGAACAGCACCCAGACGACGAGCGCATGGCCCAGCGCCGACGCTGCGATCGACTGGCGGCTCACGGGCCTAGCGCCGTCGCTCGACCGCGTCCGGCTCGGTGACGAGCCCCAGGTCGGTCACGCCCGCGGCGCGCACGCCCCCGATCACCTGCGCCACAACGCCGTAAGGCACCTTCTGGTCCGCGCGCAGGAACACCGGCCGCGACGCCGCATCCTTCGCCTCGAGGACCCGGCCCAGGTCGGCGAGCTTGACCGGTTCCTTGTCCAGGTAGATGGCGCCGCTCGGATCGATCGTCAGGGTGATCCCCTCGCGCATGTCGAGGCCCTGCGCCGAGACCTTGGGCAGGTCGACGTCGAGCCCGCCCTGCAGGAATGGCGCGGTCACCATGAAGATGATGAGCAACACCAGCATCACGTCGACCAGCGGCGTGACGTTGATCTCCGCGATCGGGGCGCGACGATCGTCGCGCGGGGTCGCCATCATCGCGGTGCGGCCTCGAACAACGGAGCGCTCGGCGCCTCGGTCGTGCGCCCGCCCGAAGCTCCGGGGCGCTTGCGGGCGCGCGCTTCGCGCACGGCGGAATCGACAAACTCGGAGATGAACGTCGAGGCGTCATTGCCGAGCGAGCGCAGGCGACCGGCCAGGATGTTGTAGGCGACGACGGCGGGAATCGCGGCGGCGAGGCCGGCGACGGTGGCGACCAGCGCCTCGGCGATGCCCGGCGCAACGACGACGAGGCTGGCCGAGCCCTGGACGCCGATGTTGAGGAATGCGCTCATGATTCCCCACACGGTGCCCATCAGCCCGACGAACGGCGCGACCGACCCGACGGTGGCGAGGAAGCCGACGTTCTTCTCGAGCCGGTCGAGTTCCTCCGAGCGAGCGCGCTCCATGGCGCGCGCCGCCAGCTCGAGCGACTCGGTCGAGAGATCGGCGGTCTCGCCACGGGGGGCGAGCAGGCCCAGGCCTTCCTGCGCGAGCCGGGCCTGGAGCGAGAGCGGGTGCTGGGAGGCAAGGAGCCGGGTCTCGGCCAGGCCCGCGGCGCCCCGGAACGCGGCGCGGAACCGGCGGTCGGCATCCTGAGCGGCGCGGAGCAGCCGCCAGCGATCGACGAGGATCGCCCACGTCGCGACCGAGAGAACGATGAGAAGGAGCAGGAGGAACTTGTTGAAAGCGCCGGACTGCATGATGAGCGAGGGAACACTGGCGCGAACCCCGCCCTGCAATGGCGCGATGAGACCTGGAAGCATGCCGTCCCTCCATGTAAAGCGCGGTGCCATGGGCCGCGCACGATCCTTCCCTCGATGGCCGGCTTCTGTCGGACGGTAGCACGGGATCGCGCGCGGTCACAACCGCGATCGGCCGCTCAGGGCGCGGTCCGTTTGCGCCGAGTTGACCGCGCTCGCGCCGGCCGCGCTTGTCCCCCGCGACGCCCGCGTGCGATCCTCGAGCCATGAACCTCCCCTGGCTGTTCGCCCTATGGCTGATCCTCACGACCGCGGCCACCCCGGGCGCAACCGCCGCCCCCGCCGCCCACCCGGCGGCCACGCCGGTCACCGCCGGAAAGTCCCGCCCACCCGCACCCGAGTTCACGCTGCGCGATCTCGACGGCAAGGTCGTCCGCCTCTCCGCGTACCGTGGAAAGGTCGTGTTCGTCGATTTCTGGGCGACGTGGTGCGGACCCTGCCGTCGCGCCATCCCCCACCTGAAGAACCTGCACGCGCGCTACGAGAAGAAGGGCTTCGTCATCCTCGGCCTTTCGGTCGACCACGAGGGTCCCGCCGTGGTGCGCGACTTCGTGCGCAAGAACGCGATTCCATGGACCACGGCCGTGGCCGACGAGAAGACGATGGATGCCTTCGGCGAGATCCGCTTTGTCCCCACGGCGTTCCTCGTCGACAAGCAGGGTCGAATCGTCGAGCGGTACCAGGGCCTGGTGGGCGAAGAAAAGCTGGAAGCAGCGATCCGCCCGCTGCTGTAGTCTCAGCTCCGAACGCCCTCGCATCATCCGGATCCCGGAGGGGTCATGCCCCGGTCCCGCGCCCGCATCCTGCCGTGTGCCCTCGCTGCGCTGATCGTCGCCGCGTCCCTTCTCGGCGTGCCCGGGCCGCTGGCTCCAACGGCCGCGCTGTCGCAGGAAGCGCCCGGCTCCCCGGCCCGCTACCTCCCCCCGCCGGGTTACCGCCCCAAGGAGTTCACGCTCGTCCGCGACGGCGGCTGGTTCCACGTGTTCTACCTGCGCGAGAACCTCATTCCGGGAGTCCCGACGCAGCTCTCGTTCGGCCATGCAATCTCGCGCGACCTCTACACGTGGACCGAGCAGGACACCATCCTCGCGGTGGTGCCCGGCACGTTCGAGGCGACCCAGATGTGGGCGCCGACGCTGCACCGGATCGGCGAACTCTGGTACCTCTTCTATCCGGGCATGCGGCACGAGCCGCCCACGTACTCGCTGGCCCAGACGATCTCGTACGCAACCTCGCCCGACCTCTACACCTGGACGCGTCGCGGCACGCCGCTGTTCGACAACACGCTCTTCCCGTGGACCCACGTCGATCCGACGTCCCCGACGGGGAGCGACTGCCGCGATCCCTTCCTGTGGTGGGACGCAGTGCATGGCGAATGGCTGATGTACGTTTCCGTGCGCCCCGCGACCCAGCCGCAGAGCATGACGATCGGAATCGCCGGGTCGACCGACCTCGAGACGTGGACCGATCGCGGCCAGATGCCGCTCGCCCTTCCGCAGGTCGCCTTCTCGGACATCGCGGAGTCGCCGCACGTCTTCAGCCGCGACGACTCGCTGCTCCTCATCCTGTGGACGACGGACGCGGGCCAGTCGCTCACGTTCGGCCGCTCGACCGATCCGCTGACCGGCTGGAACACGAGCCGGCGGCTGCGCAGCATGCTGGGGTACTCGACGCTCGGCTGGTGGGCTTCCGAGATGATCCGCGACGGGCAGCGCCACTACTTCGGGACGGTGCACAACGAGTGGATCAACTTCTGGGATGCGCACTGGACGGCAGCCGACACGTTCCGCGTCGCGCCGCCCGATCCCCTGCAGTTGATCTCGGTGCGCTTCGATCCGGACCGGGCGTCTCCCGGAGACACCGTGCAGTTCGTCGTCCACGCCGCGAACGGGGCGGGGCGGCGACTGGCCGCACGCTTCACGCGGTTCGAGAGCGGCGGCGCGACGCCGCTGCCGAGCGGGGACCTCGCGCTGCCCGACACGCTCCAACTGACCGGGGACTCGACGTCGTTCGCGTGCGTCCTGCCGCCGAGCTTCGATGGGAGGTCCTGGCTGCTCGAGGCCGCGGCGACGGTGGGAAGCACAGTGCGCGACACGCTCGCCTTCGTCCCGTTCCCAGACACGGTGACGACGACGCCGGTGCCCGAGCCGGACCCGATTCCAATCCGCGTGGTGTTCCCGCGCCGCAACGTGATCCGCTTCGTGCGGACGCAGGAGGCGCCGGCCGGGGTGTTCCGGATCGAGGTGAGCGACGTGCGCGGACGGCGCGTGTGGACGGGGGAGGGGGCCGGCAACGCCGGGTCGCTCGACTGGTCGACGGCGGGCGGCGCCGGACCTCGCGTGCCCCCCGGCGTCTACTTCGCGCGGGTGCATCTCGCGCCCGAAGCGCGCAAGCCTTTCGCCCTCAAGGTCCTGGTCTTGCCCTAGGCCCCTGAGCCCCCGGGCCGCTAGCGCAGGCGCGGATCGAGGGCGAGCAGCAGGAGTTCGGCTGGATCGTCGACCGAGAGCAGCGCCCCACGCAGGGCACGGCGCGCCCCGCCCGTCGGCTCCACCCCGCCGCCGGAGAGGATCAGGACCGGCCGCCCGGGCGCCAGGTCGCGACCGCGGTGCAACGCCTCGGGCCACTCGGCTGCCGGCCGCATTCCTGCGAAGATGATTCCACAGACCGCATCGAGGTCCGGGTCGCCGGCGAGTTCGTCGATCGAGGCCACCTGCGCGACCTCGGCCCCGAGGACCCGGGCACAGAGGAACACGCTCTCCGGAATCCGATCCTCGGCCGTCGCCTCGACGACGAGCAGGCGCAGCACGGGCGACGGTTCCGCCGCGGTGGGCGCGGGCTTCGCTGTCACTGTCGATGTTGGCGTCGCCATCGACGCGGGCTGCAGGCGCAACGGAGGCGGAGAGGGTGCAGGCGACGGTGTCGGCGCGACGGTCGGCGATGCCGACGGCGGCGGCGGGACCAACGGCTCCGGCGTCTCGGCGGCATGGCCCGGTTCCCGCGTGCCGCCGATGGAGATCAACCGGCGCGCGCCCTCGACCACGCCGCGCGCCACGTGCTTCTCGACGGCCTCGAGCGTGTCGGCGGTGCGATCGGCGCTGCGCTCCCACTCGCGTATGTGCGCGTCGCAGTAGGGACACAGCTCGCGATGGGCCAGGCGCGCCTCGCGTCCACTCCGGCCGCCGCCCCCCGGCAGCAGGTCCGCGCGAAGTTCCTCCCACGGCGGGCAGGCGCCCCGCTCGGCGCGGGCGGAACGCAGGCGTTCGCGCAGGGCCTCGAGATCGAGGCCGGGCGCAGGATTCGGCTCGGGCAAAGGGGTCGACGGCATCATCCGGGGGTGATCGGCAACTCTTGGGATCGGCTAAAGGCCGATCCCAACTCTTTTTGCTTCTAGTCTTTGCGAGCTTCTCCTGAAGTCCCACTCACACTCACCCCGGCGGCCACGCCAGGACCCGTCCGCCAAGCAGGTGAAAGTGCAGGTGGCCGACCGATTGCCCGCCCTCGGGCCCCGTGTTGGCGATGAGTCGGAAACCTCGGTCGGGTGCGTCCAGGCCCTCGGCCCGCGCCACCCGGCGGGCGGTCGCGAGCAGGGCGGCGGCGAGCGCCGCATCCTCGCCCCCATCGTCGGCCGCGAGGTCGGCCAGCGAAGCGACATGTCGACGCGGCACCACCAGCACGTGCACCGGCGCCTGCGGATCGAGGTCGCGGAACGCGATCACCCGAGCGTCGGCGTGCACGAACGTGGCCGGAATCTCGCCTGCCGCAATGCGGCAGAAGATGCAGTCGCTCATGCGGCCCTTCCCCCGACACGATGGCCGGAAACGGAGCGACCCCGCAACCGTGCAGCGCCGAGGCGCGCACGGGCGGGGTCTCCGAAGTGTGGTGCCCGGGGCGAGATTTGAACTCGCACGGGGTTACCCATACGCCCCTCAAACGTACGTGTCTACCAGTTCCACCACCCGGGCACTCGTCCTGCGGTCGCCGAGAACAACTCGAGGAGGGCGACCCCGCGCTTGCGCGCGAAACAATGGATCAGCGGCCCCCGCTCGGAGCGGGAGCCGGCGTCGCGCCGGTCGGCGCGGGTACGGTCTGCGGCGGCGTCGTCCCCGGAGCGGGCGACGTCGGAAGCGGCTGCGGTGCGACGGGCGTGAGACCGCCCCCGCCCGTGGGCGCACCCGCCGGAGCCCCGGCCGGCGCGGCGCGGCGCGCCTCTTCCTGCAGGAGGCTGCGCGAGGCCGGACGCGTCGCGCCGCCCGTGAGGGAGAGCGTGAGCGAGGTCACGAAGAACAGGAAGCCGAGCACCATGGTCGCACGGGTGAGCACGGTGGTCGCCCCACGGCCCCCGAAGACGGTGGTGGCATTGCCGCCACCGAAGGCGCCGGCGAGCCCGCCGCCCTTCCCCGACTGGAGGAGGATGACGACGATCATCAGGAAGCAGATGAGCACGTGAATCGAGAGAACGAATCCGAACATGCGAACCTCGGGGCCAAAACGACGGGGGGCCTTCGAAGAAGGCCCCGAACACGCCCCGAAACATCGCATGCGACGGGCCCTTGCGTCAACCCCCCCGGCTGTCTCCGGCGGCCCGCACAATGGGCAGGAACGACGCGGGCTCGAGCGAGGCGCCCCCCACCAGGGCGCCATCGATCTCCTCCTCGGCGAACAGGGCCGCGGCATTGTCGCCCTTGACCGATCCCCCGTAGAGGATGCGCAGCGATTCGGCCGCGGCGCCCCAGCGGGCCCGGGCGCGGTCGCGCAGCGCCGCGTGCGCCTCGACCGCCTGCGCCGGGGTCGCGTTGCGCCCGGTGCCGATCGCCCACACGGGCTCGTACGCCAGCACGAGCCGAGCCAGGTCGCCCGCCGTCAGCACACCAGGCCCCGCCTCGAACTGGCCGAGCAGCACGTCGATCGTCTTTCCGGCGTCGCGCTCGGCCAGCGACTCGCCGACGCAGACGATCGCGGTGAGCCCGGCGTCGACGGCGGCGCGCGCCTTCTTCGCCACGGTCGCATCGGTCTCGGCGAAGAACTGTCGCCGCTCGGAATGCCCGATGATCACGCAGCGGCATCCTGCCGAGACGAGCATGGGTGCCGAGACCTCGCCGGTCCACGCGCCCGAGTTCTCCCAGAACACGTCCTGCGCGCCGAGCCGGATCGGCGTCCCGGCGAGCAGGTACGACACCTCGCTGAGCGCGGTGAACGGCGGGCACAAGACGACGTCGCAGCCGGGCGCGGGAAGCAGCTCGGCGAGCAGCGACCGAACGAGGCGCGGCGCCTCGTCGTTGGTCTTGTGGAGCTTCCAGTTCCCGGCGACCAGCCGCCGGCGCGACACGCTCACGACTCGACCGCGCTCGCCCGCTTCGACAGTGCGGCGACCCCAGGCAGGACCTTGCCTTCGAGGAACTCGAGCGACGCGCCACCGCCCGTGGAGACGTGGCTCACGCGATCCGCGAGGCCGCTCTGCTCGAGGGCCGCCGCCGAATCGCCACCGCCGACGACGGTGATCGCGTCGCGTTCGCGGGTCAAAGCGGCCAGCGCGCGCGCCACGGCGAGCGTGCCGTGGGCGAAGGCGGGCTTCTCGAAGATGCCCATGGGCCCGTTCCACACGACGGTGCGGCAGTCGCCCAGCACGCCGGCGAACAGCGACTCGGTCTCGGGGCCGATGTCGACGCCGTACCCCTTCTCGGGCAGCGCCTGCACGGTGTGCACGGTCACCGGCTGGTCGCCGTCGAGGCTGGCCGACCAGCGCATGTCGACGGGCAGGACGACGTCGACCTCGGCGGCGCGCGCCTTCGCGATGAACTCCTTCGCCACGGGGACGAACGCGTCCTCGACCAGCGACTGCCCCGTGCGCAGCCCCTGCGCGCGCAGGAACGTGAACGTCATCGCGCCGCCGACGAGCACGCGGTCGCAGATGTCGACCAGGTGCTCGAGCACCGGCATCTTGGTCGAGATCTTGGCGCCGCCCAGGATCGCCGCGAACGGGCGGGCGGGCTCGATCAGCGCACCCCCGAGGTATTCCAGTTCCTTCTGCATGAGGAAGCCGGCGGCCGCGGGCTTCAGTCGCTCGGGCACGCCGACGGTCGAGGCATGCGCCCGATGCGCGGTGCCGAACGCGTCGTTGACGTAGACGTCGCCCAGGCGCGCCAGGGCCTCGGCAAAGGCCGCATCGTTCGCCTCCTCGCCGGCATGGAAGCGCAGGTTCTCGAGCATGAGGCACTGCCCCGGTTTGAGCGCCATGGCCAGGGCCTCGGTCGCCGCGCCCACGCAATCCGGGGCGAGCGGCACGGGCTGACGCAGCAGGCGCGACAGGCGCGCAGCGACCGGCGCGAGCGACGCCCTGACGTCCGGGCCGCCCTTCGGCCGCCCCAGGTGCGACATGAGAATCACGGCCGCGCCCTTCTCGAACAGGTAGCGCAGGGTCGGCAGCGTCGCCGTCAGGCGCGTGTCGTCGGCCACGCCGCCGTCGGGGTCGAGCGGCACGTTGTAGTCGACGCGCACGAGGACACGGCGACCGTCGACATCGAGGTCGCGCAGCGTCATCCGATCGAGCGGCGATCCCATGGAGCCTCCGGGAAGAAGGACGACGCCTAGAGGCGCCCGATCAGGTCGACGACGCGGTTCGAGAAGCCCCACTCGTTGTCGTACCAGGAGAAGACCTTCACCATCGTGCCCTCGAGCACCGCGGTGAGCAAGCCGTCGACGATCGACGAGTGCGGGTCCCCGATGATGTCGCTCGAGACGAGCGGCGCCTCGGTGTACTTGAGGATGCCGGCCAGCGGACCCGCGGCGGCCGCCGCGAGCGCGGCATTGACCGCCTTCGCGTCCGTCGCCGTCTTGACGATGCACGTCAGATCGACGATGGATCCGTCCGGCACCGGGACGCGCATCGACATGCCGTCGAGGCGCCCGGCCAGTTCGGGCATGACGAGACCGATCGCCTTCGCCGCGCCGGTCGAAGTGGGGATCATGTTGCACGCGGCGGCGCGGGCGCGCCGCAGGTCCTTGTGCGGCAGGTCGAGGATCCGCTGGTCGTTCGTGTAGGCGTGCGTCGTGGTCATGAAGCCCCGCTCGATCCCGAAGGCCTCGTGCAACACCTTCACCACCGGCGCGAGGCAGTTCGTCGTGCACGAGGCGACCGAGACGACTTCGTGCTTGCCCTTGACGTAGGCCGCATCGTTGACGCCGACGACGATCGTCGAGTCGGCACCCTTCGCGGGGGCCGAGACGGCGACGACGCGCGCGCCTGCGGCGCGATGCGCGATCGCCTTGTCGCGGTCGGTGAACAGGCCGGTCGCCTCGAGCACCACGTCGACGCCCAGGTCCTTCCACGGCAGGTCGGCGGGATCCTTCACCTTGAGCACCTTGATGTCGTCGCCGCCGATGCGGAGCGAGTCGCCCGCGACGGTGACCGGCTCGGGCCACGTGCCGTGCACCGTGTCGTACTGCAGCAGGTGCGCCAGCGTCGGCGCGTCCGCCACGTCGTTGACGGCCACGAAGTTGATCGCCGCGCCACGCTTCCTCGCCGCCCGGACCACGAGGCGCCCGATGCGCCCGAACCCGTTGATCCCGACTCTCACCGCCATGCTCGACCTCCCCCGTGAATCAACCCGAGACGCCCTGGATCATGGCGTAGAACGATCGTGGAACCTGCTTCAGCGTGCCGGTCGCCTCGGCCAGGGGAACGGCGACGAGCCCCGTGCCGCGCAGAGCCACCATGACGCCGAACTCCTTCTCGTGCACCAAGTCGGCCGCCCGCACGCCGAAGCGCGTCGCCAACACGCGATCGTACGCCGAGGGCGGGCCACCGCGCTGGATGTGGCCGAGGACGGTGCTGCGCACCTCGACTCCGGTCTCCTTCTCGATGCGCGCGGCGAGACGCTCCGCGATGCCGCCGAGGCGGGCGTGGCCGAACGCATCGGTCTCGGCCGAGAGCGTGATCTCGCCCGAGGTGTCGAGCGCGGCCCCCTCCGACACGACGATGATCGTGTACAGGCCTTGCGCCTTGCGGCGCGAGACGACCGCGCACACTGCGGCGACGTCGATCGGGAACTCGGGGAGCAGCGTCACGTGCGCACCGCCGGCCAATCCGGCATGCGCGCCGATCCAGCCGGCCTGACGCCCCATCACTTCGACCACGAACGTGCGGCCGTGCGAGCGGGCCGTCGTGTGCAGACGATCGAGCGCCTCGGCGCAGATATTGATCGCCGTGTCGAAGCCAAACGTGTAATCGGTACCGGAGAGGTCATTGTCGATCGTCTTGGGCACGCCGACGACGGCCAGGCCGGCCGCGGCCAGCTTCGTCGCCACGCCAAGCGTGTCGTCCCCGCCGATGGCGACGAGCGCGTCCAGCCGCTGCGCCTTCCAGGTCGCGCGCACGACGTCGAGCCCGGCGGCCTCCTTCAGCGGATTGGTGCGCGAGGTGCCGAGGACGGTGCCACCGACGTTCCACAGCTCCTCGACGTCGGCGGGGCCGAGCGGCCGGACCAGGCCGTCGAGCACGCCGCGCCAGCCGCGGAGGAAGCCGACCGTCTCGCCGCCGTTCTGGACGTGGCGCAGCACGAAGCCGCGCAGGACGGCATTGAGGCCCGGGCAGTCGCCTCCGCCGGTCAGGATGCCGACCCGCATGGGAACGATCCCTCGTTGAATGGGTTGGTACGGAGCGGTTCGCGAAGGCAGCGCCCGGACTCTAGGTCGTCCGGGCCGGGGGGTCAAGGGGCCGGGATCACTCGCTCGAATAGCCCAGCGTGTAGTTCCCGTAACCCTGTTCGTCGACGAAGACGAACTTGCGCTGCATGCGGCGCTGCGAGCCGCCCTGCACCCGCTCCTGCTGCGATTCGAGGACGCGGATGTAGGTCCACACCTCGAACGGCCGCTCGTCGGTGCCGATGGACAGCGGCTTGCGCAGCTGGACCGCCGAAGGGTCGTCGTCGACGACCGCGATCTCGCGCGCCACCTGTTGCACGGTCGCGCCGCCGACCGGCATGACCTGCTGGCGGATCTCGTCGGGTTCGCCGAAGCGCACGTAAATGCGCCCACGATCCGACATCATCCCCTTGACCACGCCCTGCAGTCCGAAGTGATCGTTGGCGTAGCGCACGCGCTCGTAGAACTTGTCGCGCTCCTCGTTCTGCGCGGAGAGCGGCGTCGGGTCGCGGTCCCGCCAGTAGCGATCGAGGTACGCCTCCTGCTCGCCGGCGGTGAACTCGGCGTAGCGGTCCTCGACTTCGGCGTCGTCGAGCAGGAAGTGCGCCTCCTCGAGGAACTCGCGCGGGTCGCGCTCCCACGACTCGGGGCGCCACGCGACGTTGAAACGATTCGTCGCCCGGGCCGTCGCGTCGCCCTGCGCCACGATCACCTCGAGATCATAGGCGCCGGCGGGCAGCGTCGAGACGTCGAAGCCGAAGCGCCCCGACCACGGAACCGTCTCCTCGACGACGGCCGAGTCGACGACCGCGAGCAGCCCCCCCGCCGTCGTCCGGATGCGGGCGAGCACCGTCGCGGGCCCGCTGGCGCCGGGCGACGGGCGTACCTCGAAGTAAGCGCGCGCGACCGGGGCATAGAGCCCGTAGGTGCGGTCGGGATCGGGGAGGACGGGTGCCCCGCCGGGAGTGCGGCGGAACGAACGCGCGCCACGGGTGTCGGCGCTGTCGATCACGGCGGCCGGCCAGGCGAGCATCGGCGTGCCCAGCGCGAGGGAATCGACCGGGAAGCCAACGATGCGGACGAGGCCCTCGGCCGAGCCTTTCTCAGGGACCTTGCGGCCGACGTAGGCGAGACCGGTCTTGTTCTTCTGCAGGTCCTCGAGCCGGACCACGAGCTGGTGCATTCCCGGCGGGACGGCGAAGGTCTGCACGAGCAGGTGGCCCGGGCTGTAACCGCTGGGGGCGCGGGGCGGCGCCATGACGCGCAGGATGCGCGCCTCGCTCAACTCCTTCTGGCCGAAGCGCGTGCGAAACTCGACGGTGAGCCGGAGCTCGCCGACGATCGAGTCGCCCAGGTCGAGATAGCGCAGTTGGTCGCCAGGGATGCGCAGCGCGATGTCGAGGCGCGTTCGCGCGTCTCCACCGTGACCCGGCGAGGCGACGATGTCGGTGATGAACAGCAAACGACCCTCGCTGCGCCACGGCAAGGGCCGCTCGCGGTCGGGATCGATCCCGGCCGGTGCGTCCCCGGCCATCCCCGCCGTGACGGCGAGGAGCAGGGCGACAAGGGTCGTCTTCAGGCGCATGTCCGTGGGGTCTCCCCCCGCCGGCCTAGAAGCGGACTCGGAGCGAGAAGCGGTGCGCCGAGCCGAGCGTCTTCATGTCCGTGTACGCGTAGTCGAAGTTCGCATTCGTCTTGAGCGCTGAGATCGGGAAGCGCACGCCCGCGCCGGCCGCGAGACCTTCGGTGTCGTAATTCAGGTTCATGCCCGAACGCAGGAACAGGAAGTCCTTGTAGGCATACTCGGCGCCGACGTTCGCGCGCTCCGCGTTGTCCGGCGGATGCGAGAACTCGAACGAACCGACCAGCTTGCTCGTGCTCGTCGAGATGATGTCCGCCGACGTGCCGACGCGGAAGACGGTCGGAACGCGGGCTTCGCGGTCGATGAACTGCACCTGCCCGCCGATGCTCTGGATGGCGAAGCCGATCTTCATGCCCGCGACGCCGACGTCGTACAGGGTGCCAAGGTCGAAGGTGATCGTCTCCTGCTTGAACTCGGCGAGCCCCATGCGCACCAGGTTGACGGTCGCACCGGCCGAGAACTTGTCCGTGAATGAGCGCGCATACGTGGCGCCGAACGACGTGTAGCCGGCGTCAAAGGAGACGCCGGTCCCGTCGGGACGGAACGAATCGCGCACCGGCTGGTCGTCGATCGTCAGCGACCGGGCATTGACCGCCCAGATGCCGGGGATCTTGCCGATCTTGAAGGCGAGCACCGCCTGGTCGATCGCCACGTCGGCCGGCCACGTCAGGTGGTTCACCTGCACGTTCGTCTCTTCCTCGTTCAGTCTCGCGATCCCCGACGGATTCCAGAACACCGCCGTGGGGTCGTCGGCGATGGCGACGAAGGCGCCGCCCATGCCTGCCGCGCGAGCGCCGATTCCGATCTTCAGGAACTGGCCGTCGAACGTGCCGACCTTTTCGAAGATCTCGGCGGCGCGCGCATCCGCGGCCGCGAAGCTCAGCACGGTCAGCGCGATCAGGGTCCGCTTCACTATGGCTCCTCCTCTGTGGGGCGGTGCGTCGAAGGCTCCGCCGACTCCCGCGTCAGCGGATGATGACGAACTTGCCCTGCGACGTTCCCGCGTCCGACTCGACGCTGAACATGTAGATGCCGCTCACCACGTCCTGGCCGTTGCGCGAGATCAGGTTCCAGGTCGCCTGGCCGTCGGCCGCATTCTCCTTCTGCAACTTGCCGTTGGTCTGCGTGTCTTCCGACCTGAGGGTCGTCACCAGGTCGCCCGAGATCGT
>JBKJNH010000203.1:0-3031 GCA_046596055.1 Candidatus Eiseniibacteriota bacterium | reverse complement strand
GTCGTCGCGGCCAGTCCGCCGAAGGCAAGGGCGGAGGTCACCAGTCGCGCCGCCGTCCACGCCCCCACCCGAAGCCCCTCGTCCCACGTGCCGACTCCGCCCAGGGGCCCGCGGGTCGAGAACGCCGCGGCCGCGACGTTGACGGCCAGCGCCACGGCGCCCAGCACGAGCGCGGGGACGAGCATCCGCCGCAGCGCATCGGCGCGTCCGGCAAGGAGCGTGCCCCCGGCGGCCAGGGCCGCCAGCGCGACGAGCAGCCACGGCGCCTGCGCCCATGCGGCGGCGACGGCGAGGCCGAGCGCCCAGACGACGCGCGCGCCGAAGGCCCGCTCGCGGCTCACGAGGGCGTGGCGACGCCGGCGCGGCGCGCCAGCGCCTCCGCGATCTGCACGGCGTTGAGGGCGGCGCCCTTCCGCAGGTTGTCGCAGGCGATGAAGAGGAGCAGTCCGTGTTCGTGCGACGGGTCGCGGCGGATGCGGCCGACGAAGGCCTCGTCACGCCCCGCGGCGAGCAGTGGCGTCGGGTAGCGATGCTCCAGCGGCTCGTCGAGGACCACGACGCCGGGCGCGCGGGACAGGATCGCGCGCGCCTCGTCCGGATCCGGTCGGCGCGCGAACTCGATCGCGATGGCCTCGGAGTGCGCGACGCGCACCGGGACGCGCACGGTCGTCGCCGCCAGGCGGAGCGTGGGCAGGCCGAGAATCTTCCGGGACTCCCACACCAGCTTCATCTCCTCGCGGCACGAGCCGTCGGGCAGCGCGTCGTCGACGTGCGGCAGCACGTTGAACGCGATCGGGTGCGGATAGATGCGCGCCTCGGCGGGTCGGTGGGCGCGGTCGGCGTCGACCTGGGCGTCGAGCTCGTCGAGCGCGTCGGCGCCGGTGCCCGAGACGGACTGGTAGGTCGCGACGATGACGCGCTCGAGTCCCCAGGCCGCGTGCAGCGGTGCGAGGGCCAGAACGAGCTGGATCGTCGAGCAGTTGGGGTTGGCGATCAGCCCGGGGTGACCGGCGAGATCGTCCGGGTTCACCTCGGGAACGACGAGGGGGATGCCCTCGTCGAGGCGAAATGCCTGCGAGTTGTCGATCACCGTGGCGCCCGCAGCGCGTGCGATCGGCGCCCAGGTGCGCGACGCGTCGGCGCCGGCGGAGAACAACGCGACATCGATGTCGCGGAATGACTCGGGCGTGGCCTCGCGGACCTCGATCGTGCTGCCGCGGAACGGAACGCGGCGACCGGCCGAGCGCTGCGTGGACAGGAGACGGAGTTCGGCGAGCGGATAGGCGCGCTCTTCGAGCACGCGCACCATCGTGCCCCCGACGGCTCCGGTGGCTCCGAAGATGGCGACACGTTGGGTCAACGGGGTCTCCGGCGGATCGGGGTTCGGGCGGCCGACGTCGGCAGTGTATCCGTCGATCCGGGCGCGGTCAACGGAGGCCGGGAGAAGGCGGACAGGATCAGTGCCGCGAGCGCCAGCAAAGCGAGCGCCGGGCCGACGAGGTCGCCCGTCCGCGTGAACGGCGTGCGGTCGCGCGGACGCCCGGCAAGCGGCGCGACCACGACGTGATCGGCGAACACGGGACCGGCATCGACGACGCGGCCGTAGGGATCGACGAAGAACGAGAGGCCCGTGTTGGCCACCCGGGCCATGGGCACGCCCAGCTCGACCGCGCGGAAGACCGCCATCGCGGCATGCTGCTGCAACGCAGCGCTCTCGCCGAACCACTCGTCGTTGGTGATGTTGACCAGCCAGGTCGCTCCGCGAAGCACCTGCTGGCGCGCGGGGTCGGTGAAGATCGCCTCGAAGCAGACGAGGACACCGGCCGGCCCCAGCGGGGTCGGCAGCGGTGCGGGATCGGTGCCCGCGGTCCACTCGGCCTGGCCCATGTCGAACTTTCCGAGGATCGGCAACACGGACTGGAACGGCATGCGCTCGCCGAATGGCACGAGGTGGATCTTCGAGTACTGCGGCCCGAGACCGGTCTCCGGCCAGAACACGCCGGCGGCATTCCACGAGCGGTAGCGCGCGGCGTCGATGAACTGGTAGTCGGGGTAGCCCGCGAGCACGGCGACGTCGGTGGAGTCGACCCAGTCCTGGAGCCGGACCCGGCGCACCAGGTTCTGCCGCAGGTAACTGCCGGTCGAGGTCTCGGGCCACAGGATGAAGCGCGCGCCGCGATCGACCGCCTCCTGCGACAGGAGCAGGAACTTGCCGAGCACCTGCTCCTCGGACTTTCCGCTCCACTTGATCGCACCCGGAACGTTTCCCTGCACGAGGGCGACGGGCGGACCCGGACGCTCGAGCGGCGGGATCGCGCGCCCGAGCAGGAAGAACGGCGCGGCCGCTACGAGCGCGAGCGAAGCGAGCGCGAGAGGCCGTTGACCTGAGCGCCCGGGCTGGCGGGTCTCAAACACGCTCAGCACCAGCCCGTTCACCAGCGCGACCCACGCCCCCACCGCGCTGACGCCGCCGAGCGCGGCCAGCTGCAGGACGGGCAGCACGCCCACCTGGCTGTAACCCAGGTGCAGCCACGGGAACCCGAGCTCGCCCTGCGCGCGCAGCCACTCGGCCGCGAGCCAGAACAGCGGCCACCCCAACGCGACCGGCAGGCCGACGCGGCGCCGCGCGAACGCCGTCGCGGCTCCCGCGAGCGCGGGATAGAGCGCCAGGTACGCCGCCGCGATCACCCACGACGGGTACATGATCCACGAGACCGTGACGGCGACCTTGGAGAGGAGCGCGATCCAGTGCAGGCCCGCGAGGAAGAACACGAAGCCCGTGGCGTAGCCGAAACGGAAGCCCTGAGCGGTCGTGCGCGGTGCGCCGTCGCCGCCCGCGAGCCACAGGCCACCGGGCACGAGGCCGATCCACGCCAGCGGAGCAAGGCCCGCCGGCGGAAACGCGAGCCCGAGGGCGGCGCCTGGATCGCGGTGCTCGTCGGGGGCGCCGCCCTCGGGCTCGCGTTTCCGCCGGCGGGCCTTGCTCCGCTGGCGTGGATCGGCCTCGTGCCCGGTGGCCTGTGGCTCGCGG
>JBKJNH010000127.1:0-24329 GCA_046596055.1 Candidatus Eiseniibacteriota bacterium | reverse complement strand
GCCGCGCAAGGCGCAAAGCGAGGGGACAGGATCCTTCCAACCACCGTTTTCGGCCGCCGCGGAGCCCGGCTTGAGGCCGATCGACATCCCATGGGCCAGAGAGTCAGATGACTGTAGCACAGTGCTTTGCGCCCGGGGGCTCCGGCACTTTCGCCTTGCCCGACGCGGGGGGGCGTGGTTTTCTTCCTCGAAGGGGTCCGATCCTGCCGGAACCGGCATCGCCCGGGCCGGGCCCCGCATCCAACGAAGCGGAGACAGCCCGCCGTGGCGGGCCCCGTGACCATCCCTCGATCCCGGATCCGCCCATGCAGTGTCGACACGTGCTCGAGCAGATCTCCGACTATCTTGACGCCGAAGCGGCGCACGAGCTGGTCGTCCGGATCGAAGCCCACTTCGAGGGCTGCCCCAACTGCCGGGTGTACGTGGACACGGTGCGCAAGACGATCTCGCTGTACCGGTCCGAGGAGCCGCTCGACTGTCCCGAGCAGGTCCGCCTTCGCCTCCATGCCGTCCTCTCCTACGAATACAAGAATCGGAAATAACCACCCATGAGACTCGGCATTCTCGGACTGCCGCAGGGCGGCAAGTCCACGCTGTTCGAAATTCTCGTCGCCGGCGCACCCGCGCGCGCCCCCGGCGCCCGCAAGGACCAGGTCGGAGTCGTTCGTGTGCCCGATGCGCGCGTCGATCGGCTCTCGTCCATGTACTCGCCGAAGAAGACGACGTACGCGACGCTCGAAGTCGTCGACTCGCAGGCCATGGGGCAGGGGAGCGCAGCCGGCAAGGCGGGTGACCTCTTCGCCTCGGTGCGCAACGCCGACGCCCTCGTCCTGGTCGTTCGCGTGTTCGACGATCCGTCCGTGCCGCACCCGAAGACCACGATCGATCCGGCGCGCGACCTCGCCGACCTCAAGGCCGAGATCGTGCTCAATGACCTGGCGATCGTCGAAAACCGGCTCGAGCGCATCGGCAAGCAGAAGCGCCTGGCGGTGAAGGGCCAGGACCTGGGGCGCGAGGAGGCCGTGCTCGAGCGCTGCAAGATCGCACTCGACCAGGAGCAGGCGCTGCGCGAGATCGAGTTCGACAAGGACGAGGTCAAGGCGCTGAGCGGCTTCCAGCTCCTGTCGCGCCTGCCGCTGCTCGTCGTGTACAACACGGGCTCGGGCCAGGCGTTCACCGCGCCCGCGCCCGATGCGACCGGCACCGTCAGCGTCGTGCTGCCCTGCGCCGACGAGCGCGAGGTGGCGCAGCTTCCCGCCGATGAGCAGGCGCAGTTCCGCGAGGCCTACGGCATCCCGGATGACGGGCTCGTGCTGCTGGTCCGCTCAGCCTATCGCCTGCTCGGGTTGATCTCGTTCCTTACCGCGGGCGAGGACGAGGTGCGCGCGTGGACGATCGTCGACGGCGACAGCGCGGTCGAGGCGGCGGGCGCGATCCACTCGGACCTGGCGCAGGGTTTCGTTCGCGCGCAGGTGATCGCCTACGACCAGTTCCTCGCGGCGGGGACCGAGGCGAAGGCGCGCGAGAAGGGCTGGCAGCGCACCGAGGGCCGCGAGTACCGGGTCGTCGACGGCGACATCCTGCACATCCTGCACAACAAGTAGGCGGCGCGCCGTCGTCACGAAAAATTGTCTTGGACAGCCGAGCGCCGCGGGTCTAGGCTTCTTGCACGCGGAAAGGAGGTGGTCCAGTGCACAGTACGAATCCGAGCTGTACCGAGGATCGCGGAGGTGGCAGCAGCTAGCCGCGGCAGCATTGCAGGAGTGGCGGACAGCTAATCCCAACTGCCCACCGGAGATCGCGAGGGGGCCGCAACCGCGGCCCCCTCACTCTTTTGTGGTCCGTGTGGTAGGCTCCGCCTGTCTCTTTCGGGGCGGGGCGAAAGTCCCCACCGGCGGTACAGCCCGCGAGCGGGCGCAGCCTCCATGGAGCGTCCGCAGGATCCGGTGGAATTCCGGAGCCGACCGTCACAGTCGGGATGAGAGAAGGAGACGCCGCGCCTTGCGTACCGGGCTGCGGCCGCTTTCGCACGCCGTCGCCCCGCGGTGCAACGCCGCGGGGCGACCGCGTTTTCGGGCGGGTTTCAAGGCCGGAGGCTTCCCCTGGATTCTTCCCTGCACGACGAGATCTGGATGCGCGAGGCGCTGGACCTGGCCGAGCGTGGCCGCGGTCGCGTGCGCCCCAACCCGGCCGTGGGGGCGGTGCTCGTCAAGCGCGGGCGGGTCGTGGGGCGCGGCTGGCATCGCCGCCTCGGCGGAGCGCATGCCGAGATCGAGGCGCTGCGCGACGCGGGAAGCAAGGCGAAGGGCGCCACGCTCTACGTGACGCTCGAGCCGTGCGCGCATCACGGGCGCACCGGGCCGTGCGTCGCCGCGCTCGTCGCCGCCGGCGTTTCGCGCGTCGTCGCGGCGATGCGCGATCCGTTCCCCGAGGTCAACGGCCGCGGGTTTCGCGGCATGCGCCGCGCCGGGATCGCGGTCGAGTCGGGCGTGCTCGAGGACGCCGCGCGGGACGCCAATGCCGGCTACCTGTCGGTGCACGAGCGCGGTCGTCCGCGCGTGGCGCTCAAGCTGGCGGCTTCGCTCGACGGACGCATCGCGCCCGCGCGCGGCACCTCGCGCTGGATCACGGGGCCCGAGGCGCGCCGCGCGGCGCACCACCTGCGGGCCCGGCACGACGTCGTGCTGATCGGCGCCAACACGTTGCGCCGCGACGATCCGGAGCTCACCGTGCGCGATGCGCCGTTGCTTTCGCGCGGTGTCCAGCCACTGCGGGTGGTGGTCTCGAGCGATCTCGAGCTTCCCGTGCGGGCAAAGGTGTTCGGGCCGGCGTTGGCGCCGGGGACCGTCGTGGCGACGGTGGCGCCGGAGTACGTTACGCGCGGGCGGCGTTCTGAGTTTGAGAAGCGCGCTGCGTCGCTTGCGCGCCGCGGCGTTCAGGTGTGGTTTCTTCCTCGCACCGGCAGCGGCGGCGTCGATCTTGAAGTGCTTCTCGCCCGCTTCGCGGGCGAGGATCATCACGATGTTCTCGTCGAGGGTGGCGCGACGCTGGGCGCGAGCCTGGCCGGCGGCGGGCTCATCGACGAGGTGTGGTTGTTCGTCGCGCCGCTGTTCCTCGGCGGCGCCGCGCCGGCGTGGCGCTTCGGCGAGACGCCGACCTCGCTCGCCGACGCGTGGCGGCTCGACGATGCAGTCGTCGTCGCGCTGGGCGGGGACTGGGTCGTGCATGGATGGCCAGTGCGGGCGACCGCAACGACGAAGCGTGTGCCGCGCAAGCGCGCGGCGAAGCGGAAGTAGGGGCACACGATGTTCACCGGACTGGTCGAGGAAATCGGGGTCGTCGAGGAGATCGAGCCGAACGACGGCGGGCGGCGGATGATCGTCTCCGCACCTCTCGTCACGAGCGACCTCGCGATCGGCGACAGCGTCAACGTCAACGGCTGTTGCCAGACGGCCGTCGCCGTGGGGGACGGGCAGTTCACCGTCATCGCGGTGCCCGAGACGCTGCGCCGTACGCAGCTGGGAACCCTGGTCGAGGGTGACTCGGTCAATCTCGAGCGTCCGGTTCGCATGATGGATCGGCTGGGCGGTCACCTCGTGCAGGGGCATGTCGACGCGATCGGTCGCGTGCGCACCGTGCGGGAGGAGGCCCCGGGCTGGTGGCTCGACATCGAGGCCGGGGCCGACGTCCTGCGCTATGTCGCGTTCAAGGGATCGATCACCGTCGACGGCACGAGCCTCACGGTGGCCCGCATCGAAGAGGATGCGTTCTCGGTCGCGATCGTCCCGCACACGTGGCAGGCCACGATCTGCCGCACGTATCGCCCCGGCACCGAAGTGAATCTCGAAGTGGACCTGATCGCGCGCTATCTCGAGCGACTCGTCCAGGAGGCCCGATGAGGACGAAGACCCCCCCGGCGCGTCGCACGGTCAAGTCGGCGCGTGTCGTGAAGGCCGCGAACGCCGCAAACACTGCGCCGACCCTGAAGCCCGCCCGCGCGGCGAAGTCCGCAGCAACGCCACAGTTCGCGGCGGTCGAGGCAGCGCTCGAGGACATTCGTCGCGGTCGCATGGTGATCGTCGTCGACGACGCCGAGCGCGAGAACGAGGGCGACCTGATCATGGCGGCGTCGAAGACCACGGCGGCCGACGTCAACTTCATGGTGACCGAGGCGCGCGGGCTCCTCTGCGTGGGCATGACCCCGGAGCGCGCCGAGGCGCTCGACCTGTTCCCGATGACGACCGACAGCACGGCGCTGCACGGCACCGCGTTCACGGTCTCGGTCGATGCGAGCGACGGCGTGAGCACGGGCAGCTCGGCGTCCGATCGCGCCCTGACGATTCGCCTGCTCACCGATGCGAAGTCGACCCCGGGGACGTTCGCCCGACCCGGTCACGTGTTCCCGTTGCGCGCCGTGCGCGGCGGCGTGCTGCGTCGCGCCGGACACACCGAGGCCGCCGTGGACCTGGTCCAGCTCGCGGGCCTGGGCGACGTGGGCATCCTGTGCGAGATGATGGCGCCGGACGGTTCGATGGCGCGCCTTCCGGGCCTGACGCGCTTCGCGAAGAAGCACGGGCTGCGGATGCTCGCCATTCGCGACCTCATCGCGTATCGTCGTCGCCACGAAAAGCTGGTGAGCCGTCTCGTCCACACCCCGCTCCCGACGGCCGAGGGAGTCTTCCAGATGCACCTCTACGAGAGCCTGCTCGACGGCGATCACCACGTCGCGCTGGTCATGGGCGACGTGTCGACGAAGGCGCCGGTGCTGGTTCGCGTGCACTCGCAGTGCCTGACCGGCGACGTGTTCGGCTCCGAGCGCTGCGACTGCGGACCGCAGATGCGCGCCGCGATGGCGATGATCGCGAAGGAGGGTCGCGGCGTGTTCCTGTACATGCGGCAGGAGGGTCGCGGCATCGGTCTCGCCAACAAGCTGCGGGCCTACGCGCTCCAGGATCAGGGCTACGACACGGTCGAGGCGAACCTGGCGCTCGGTTTCGCCGCGGACCTGCGCGACTACGGCATCGGCGCCCAGATCCTGCACGACCTGGGCGTGCGCAGCCTCGAGCTGATGACGAACAACCCGCGGAAGATCGTGGGCCTCGAGGCGTTCGGCCTGACCATCACCAAGCGACGTCCGATCGAGCTGCCCGCGAACCGCAACAACAAGCGCTACCTGTCGACCAAGCGCGACAAGCTCGGGCACCTGCTCGAGCTTCCCACCGGGGAGCCGCGGTGAGCGGGACGAACCGACTGGCCGGCGCCATGCGGGACCGGGCACGCAGCGACTTCCCCGGGATCGGCCGCGTGCATCGCGGCAAGTCCGACGGGCGCGGCGTGTCGATCGCCCTGGTCGCCTCGCGGTTCAACGAGCCGCTGGTCGAGACTCTGGTCGAGGGCGCGGCGGGCGAACTGGCGCGCCTCGGCGCATCGCCGCAGCAGGTCGACCTGACGTGGGTGCCCGGCGCGTTCGAGCTGCCATTCGTCGCCCAGCGTCTGGCGCGCACGGGGCGCTACGACGCGATCGTCGCGCTCGGCGTGGTGATCCGCGGCGAGACGCCGCACTTCGACTACGTGTGCGGCGAGGCCGCGCGCGGGCTCGCGCAGGTGTCGCGCAACGAGAACCTGCCCGTGCTGTTCGGCGTCGTGACGGCGAACGACGCGGCGCAGGCGCAGGCGCGCTGCGGGGGGACGTCGAACAAGGGCGCCGAGACGGCGCGCGCCGCGATCGACCTCCTCTCGGCGTTGCGGGAGGTGCGATGAGCAAGGGTGGATCGGGGCCGCGTCGGCGCGGGCGGGAACTGGTGTTCCGGCTGCTCTACCAGGCGGACCTCACGCGCGACGCGATCGCGACGACGTGGAAGCAGATCGCGGACGAGGAGAAGCTGCCCGACGACGCGCGGGCGTACGTCGACGGGCTCGTCGTCGTGCTCGAGGACGGCCTGCCCGCCCTCGACGAGGCGATCCAGCAGGCGACGCAGCACTGGAAATTCGATCGGCTGGCCGCCACCGACCGCGGCGTCCTGCGCCTGGCGGTCGCCGAGCTGATGCACATGCCCGGCACGCCGGCAAAGGTCGTGCTCGAGGAGGCGGTCGCAATTGCGCGCAAGTACGGGCGCGAGGACTCGGGGCGCTTCGTCAACGGCGTGCTCGATCGCGTCGCGCGAACCCTGCGCCCGGGTGAACTCGAAGGCGAGCCGGTCGTCGACGGCCCGGCCGCCGCGGAGGAACGTTGATCGTCGCGGTGATGTCCGACATCCATGCCAACCTCGAGGCCCTCGAGGCCGTTCTCGCCGACGCCGAGCGCGCGGGCGCGCAGCAGTACTGGTGCCTGGGGGACGTCGTCGGCTACGGCGCCGATCCCGACGCGGTGGTCGATCGGCTGCGCGCCCTGGGCGGGCCGACGGTCGCGGGCAATCACGACTGGGCGGCGTGCGGCCAGACGTCGACGCGGCACTTCAACCGGCACGCGGCGTTCGCGGCCGAGTGGACCGCCGGCGCGATGCGGGCCGACAACCTCGACTGGCTGCGCGGGCTCCCGCTGCTCGAGCGGCGCGAGGGTGTCTTGCTGGTTCACGCGACGCCGAGCGATCCCGCGGCCTGGCACTACTGCATGCAGGTCGACGACGCTCTCGACGAGATGGAGGCGTTCCGCGAGGACATCTGCATGATCGGCCACTCGCACGTCCCCGGCGCGTTCGAACGCCACGACGAGGACGTCCGCTATACCCGGGCCGAGGAGCTGGTTCTGCGCCCGGGCCGGCGCTACCTCGTGAACGTGGGGTCGGTGGGGCAGCCCCGGGACAAGGACGCCCGGGCGGCCTACCTGCTGTTCGACACCGAGGAGCGGCGCCTGCGGCATGTCCGCGTGCCCTACGACGTGGCGCGGACGCAGGAGAAGATCCTCGCGGCGGGCCTGCCGCCCTGGCTGGCCAGCCGGCTGGCGGCGGGGGACTGAACTCCTCGCAAAAGCTTGTCCATCCTCAAGTTGACCGCGGCGGGCCGGGCCCGTAGAGTCTCCCAATCATGACCCAGCTCCGTGAAACCACGCCCGAACACTGGCAGCGTTTCTGGACCGACGGCCGCCCCCTGCACGAGGTCTACTCGAACCAGGGACGGCTCGTCGACCAGGCGCTCGAAGAAGGCTCGCTCTCCGGCCGTCGCATCCTCGAAGTGGGGGCCGGCACCGGGCGCGACACCATGGAACTCGTGCGCCGTGGCGCCACGGGCTACGTCCTCGACTACACGTTCGGCAGCCTGCACCTGATGCAGGAGCACGCCCGGCATCTCGGCGTGCCGCTGAACCTCGTCTGCGCCGACGCGCGGGCCCTGCCGTTCCGCGAAGGATCGTTCGCGCTCGTGTTCCACCAGGGGCTGCTCGAGCACTTCCGCGATCCCGCGTCGATCCTGGTCGAGAACGCGCGCGTGCTCGAGGCCGAAACCGGCACGCTGATCGTCGACGTCCCCCAGCGCTGGCACGTGTACACCGCGGCGAAGAAGGTGCTGATCGCGATGAACAAGTGGTTCGCCGGCTGGGAGACGGAGTTCTCGCCGCGCGAGCTCGAGGGGCTGATCCGGGCGCAGGGCCTCGAGGTGCGGCGCACCTACGGCGACTGGATGGTGCCCGGGCTGTTCTACCGCGCGGTCCGCGTGTCGCTGGCCAAGGCCGGCATCAAGATCCTTCCCATGTACCCGAAGGGTCCCGCGTTCTGGGAGAACTTCTGGAACGGTACGCGCGACTGGATGCGCGGCCAGCGTTGGGCCCTGTACACGACGCATGTGATCGGCGTGGTCGCGCGCAAGCGCGCCGTCGTCGCGGGGGAGCGCGCCGGGGGAGATGGCGCGCGGAGGACGGCCTGAACCTCCTCGCCGTCAACTGGATGGACATCGGCGCACCCGCGGCCGGGGGGGCCGAGGTCCACCTGTTCGAAATCCTGCGGCGCTGGCGGGCGCGCGGACACGAGGTCACGTGGCTGGCCGCGAACTTCCCCGGCGGCGCCGCGGAGGACGAGCGCGACGGCATCCGCATCCTCCGCGCCGGCGCGTGGTGGAACGCCAACCACACGCTACCCGCCGCGTACCGCCGCCGGCTCGCCGGCGAGCGCTTCGACGCCGTGATCGAGGACATCAACAAACTGCCGTTCCTCGCGCCGCGCTGGGCGAAGGCGCCGGTGCTCGCGGTCGTGCCGCACCTGTTCGGCTCCACCGTGTTCGCCGAGACCGCGTGGCCGCAGGGCCTCTACGTGCTCGCGCACGAGGCGCTCATTCCGCTCGTCTACCGCGACGTCCCGTTCCTTGCGATCTCCGAGAGCACCCGTGACGACCTCGTCGCTCGCGGGATTCCCGCCGGGAATGTGAGCGTCGTCCACTGCGGGCTCGATCACGAACGCTACCGCCCGTCGGCGCCCAAGGCCGCGCGGCCGACCGTTGCGTTCGTCGGGCGACTGCGCCGCTACAAGGGCGTCGACGTGCTGCTCGAGGCGTTCGCGCGCGTCGGGCGCGACGTGCCCGACGCCGTCCTCGACGTGATCGGCGACGGGCCGCACCGCGGCACGCTCGAGGCGCTCGCGAGCCGGCTCGGTCTCGGGCCGGACCGCGTGCGCTTTCACGGATTCGTCCCCGCGGCGCGCAAGGTCGAGCTGCTGTCGGCCGCGCACGTGTCGGTCTGTCCCTCGCCGAAGGAAGGCTGGGGCCTGACCGTCATCGAGTCGAATGCCTGCGGCACCCCGGTCGTCGCCAGCCGGAGTCCGGGACTGGTCGACTCGGTGCGCGACGGCAGGACCGGATTGCTCGTTCCGCACGGCGACGCGACCGCGCTCGCCACCGCGGTGACGACCGTGCTGATCGACCCCGTGTTGCGCGCCCGGCTCGAGGCCGAGGCCCGCGCGTGGGCGGCGACGTTCACCTGGGATCGCTGCGCCGACGAGGCGCACGCCGTGCTCGAGCGCGCCGTGGGGGCCGTGCCCTCGCCCGCGCCCCGGGCCGCCGTGCGCGGCGCCGTCGGCGCATTCTGACCACCGGAGGAGGATCGATGTCGGGGATGCGCAAGGGGTATCTCGCGGTGGCGTGGTTCGTGTTCCTCTCCACGCTCACCGTGTACACGCTCACCGTCACGACCTCGATCCCGTTCTGGGACTCGGGTGAGTACATCGCCACGTCGTTCATCCTGGGCGTCCCGCATCCTCCGGGCACGCCGTTGTACGTGCTGATCGGGCGCCTGTTCTCGATGATCCCGATCGGGAACGTGCACCTGATGGTGAACTGGCTGTCGGCGTTCTCGTCGGCCCTCGCGGTGTTGTTCACCTTCCTCGTCACGGTCCGCCTCACGCGCCTGGTCCAGGCGCGGGCCCACCTGCAGGACGAGCGCACCCCCACGGACGAGATCATCGCCTGGACCGCCGGCGCGACCGCGGCCTTCTTCATGGCGTTCTCGAACACCTTCTGGCTGTCGGCGGTCGAGGCCGAGGTCTACGCCTTGTCGTCGATGGTGCAGATCGCCTGCGTCTACCTGGCGCTGCGCTGGTGGGAGGAGTTGGCGAACGACGGCGGCGACGGTCGCCTGTTGCTGGCCTGGTACCTGATGTGCCTCTGCATCGGCATCCACCTCGGCACCTTCCTGGTCGCCCCGGCGGTGGTCCTGCTCGCGGTGCTGGTGAACCCCCGTTCGATCTTCAACTGGAAGTTCGTCACGGGCGCGACGGTGCTGCTCGCCGTGGGGATCTCGGTCCACTTCTACCTGATGATCCGCGCGTCGCTGAACCCGGGCATCAACGAGGGCGACCCCGAGACGTGGGACTCGATGATGTTCCTGCTGCAGCGCAAGCAGTACGGATCGCGCCCGATGTTCCCGCGCTCGGCCGACCTGTGGACGTTCCAGATCCCCATGTTCTGGGGCTACTTCATGGACCAGTTCCGCCTGTGGAAGGCGGAGCATGCGTTCCCTGCGGTCCTGCCGCTGGCGCTGGGGCTCTACGGTGGCGCGATGCAGTTCATGCGCGAGAAGAAGACGTCGCTGATGATGATCACGCTGATCGGCATCACCAGCTTCGGCCTGATCATGTACCTCAACTTCACCGACCGCGAAGTGCGCGACCGCGACTACTTCTTCACCTCGGCGTTCCAGTTCTTCGCCATCTGGATCGGCATGGGGGCGGGCTTCGTGCTCGAGTTGATGCGCGACGCGCTGGGCGCCCGCAGCGCCCCCGAGCCTGGAGCGGCGACCCCGGACGTGCCGGCGACCGGACTGGTGCCTGCCTTGCGCGGCCTCCACCCCGGATTGCTGCTGGCCTGCGCGGCCTGCGTCGGCATGTCTTGGCTGCCGGCGAAGACCTACTGGTACACGCACGACCGCAAGGGCTTCGAGGTGGCGCGGGACTACGCCAACAACATGCTCGGGCCGCTGCAGCCCAATGCCTTCGTGTTCACCAACGGCGACAACGACACGTTCCCGCTGTGGTGCCTGCAGGAAGTCGAGAGGTTCCGCAAGGACATCCGCGTCGTCAACCTGTCGCTGCTCAACACCGACTGGTACATCAAGCAACTGCGGGACGAGGAGCCCCGGGTGCCGATGCGGGTCTCCGACCAGGAGCTCGAGGTCATCCGCACGCAGGGGTACATGATCGACCCCGCGGGCCAGCCCGAGCAGGTCGCGACGTGGATGGTGCGCAACATCATCACGTCGAACTTCGCGACCGGCGCCGCGGCGCAGCCGGCGTACCTCGCGGTCACCGTCCCGAACCATCACGGACTCGATCCGCGCATGACGCTCGAGGGCCTCGTCTATCGCATCGAGGCCGACTCGGTCGCCTCGCGCATGGACACGACGGCGACGCGGAAGAACCTCTACGAGGTCTTCCGCTACGGCGGCCTGTACGCGGCCGACGGAACGTACCTGCAGCATCCGTACAAGGACGAGAACGCGTACCGCCTGACCCAGAACTACGCGGCGGCGCACCTGCAACTCGGTTTCCGCTACCGCCAGGATGGCCGGCGAACCGAGGCGATCGCCGAGCTCGAGCGCATCCTCCGCATGTACCCGACGTTCCCGGCCGTGCGGCCGGCGCTCGGGATGTTCTATCTCGAGAACTCGGACACCACGAAGGCCCTCGCGTTCTTCGAGCAGTCGAGGACGCTCGCGCCGAACGACAAGGACCTGGCGTACTACCACGCGGTCACGCTGGGCCTCTCCGGCCGGCTCGACGAGTCGCTGGCGCGCTTTGCCGACGCGATCCGCATTGACCCCGACGACGGCCAGTCCTACTACGCGGCGTACTCGCTGCTCACCGACGGCGGCCGTCACGCCGAGGCGGCCGGCGTGCTGCGCCAGTGGGTGGCGCGGCATCCCGACGACGCCCAGGCAGGGGCCTTGCTCCGCGACGCCGAGCGGATGAGTGGGGTCGCCCCTCCGGCGGGTTCGATTGCGCCGCCGGGGGGTCCCGGCGTCCCGGGCGTCATCGGCGGGTCCCAGTGAGCGGACGGCGATGAGCGCCGGTCTCTGCATCGTCACCGGCGTCGCCGGGTTCATCGGTTCGCACCTGGCCGACGCGCTGGTCGCGCGCGGCCACGAGGTGGTGGGCGTCGACTGCTTCACCGATTATTACGATCCCGCGATCAAGCGCGCGAACCTGGCCGGGCTCTTGCGGGAGCCCGGCTTCCGCCTGGTCGAGCTCGACCTCGCCGCGGCCGACCTCGCCGCCCTGCCGGCCCGTCCGCGCCACGTCTACCATCTCGCCGCGCAGGCGGGCGTCCGTGCCTCGTGGGGCGCCGAGTTCGCGTTGTACGCGCACCACAACGTGCTCGCCACCCAGCGCGTGCTCGAGCACTGGCGCGACGCAGGCTGCGAGCGCATCGTCGTCGCATCGTCCTCGTCGATCTACGGCGACGCCGAGCGGATGCCCACGGTCGAGACCGACCGGCCGCGTCCGTACTCGCCGTACGGTGTGACCAAGCTCGCGGCGGAGCACCTGGCTCTGCTCTACGCGCGGAACTTCGGCGTGCCGGCCGTGGCGATGCGTTACTTCACCGTCTACGGTCCGCGGCAGCGCCCGGACATGGGGTTCAACCGTTTCATCCGCGCGCTGTTCGCAGGGGATTCGGTCACGCTCTACGGGGACGGCGATCAGACGCGGGACTTCACGTTCGTCGCCGACGCCGTCGCCGCGAACCTGGCCGCCGCCGAGCGCGGTGTGCCGGGGACGGCCTACAACGTCGGCGGCGGGTCGCGCGTGACGGTGAACGACGTTCTGGCGCGACTGGGGCGCCTCACCGGGCGTCCGCTCGTGCTCGATCGCCGGCCGACGCAGCCCGGGGATCCGCGCGACACTGGCGCCGACATCACGCTTGCCGGCCGCGACCTGGGGTGGAGCCCGCAGGTCACGCTCGAAGAGGGGCTGACCCGCCAGGTCGCCTGGCAGAGGGGGGACGCGTGACCGACCTGTTCTCCGCGCTGCCCGAGCGGGGGCCCGACCCGGCCCCGGAGGCCCCGCCCGCGTCGCCCGTTCCACTTCCGGCGCGCGGCATCGACCTGACCGCGGTCGTCCCCGTGCTCGACGAGGCGCCGAGCCTGCCCGAGCTGTACAACCGCCTGCGCGCCGCCGTCGGTTCGCAGGGAATGACCTACGAGTTCATCTTCATCGACGATGGCTCCACCGACGACACGCCGCGCGTGCTGGAAAAGCTCGCCGCGGCGGACCCCAACGTGCGCGTTGCCTCGTTCCGCCGCAACTTCGGCAAGTCGGCCGCGCTCGCCGTGGCGTTCGCGCGTGCGCGCGGAAAGTACGTGATGACGCTGGACGGCGACCTGCAGGACGACCCGGCCGAACTGCCGCGCATGCTCGAGGCGCTGGAGCAGCGGGGGCTCGACCTGGTCTCGGGCTGGAAGGCGAAGCGTCACGATCCGTGGACCAAGACGGTGCCGTCGAAACTGTTCAACGCGGTGACCGGGGCGATGGCGGGGGTCAAGCTTCACGACTTCAACTGCGGGCTCAAGCTCTACCGGCGCGAGGTCGTCGAGTCGATCGAGGTCTACGGCGAGTTCCATCGCTTCCTGCCGGCGCTCGCGCACTGGCGCGGTTTTCGCGTCGGCGAGATCGCGGTGCAGCACCACGCGCGCCGCTTCGGCAAGAGCAAGTTCGGCGCAGCGCGGTTCGTCAACGGCTTCCTCGACCTGATCGCGGCGATGTTCGTGTCGACCAGCTTCCTCAAGCCGCTGCACGTGTTCGGCCGCATGGCGATCCTCCTCGGGGGGATCGGCATGCTGCTCAACCTCTACTTCGTCTGGATGGCCATCGCCGGCGAGCCGGTTCGCGTACGCCCGCTGATGGTGCTCGGGCTCGCGCTCGTGGTGGTCGCGATCCAGTTCGTGCTCATGGGACTGCTCGGCGAGATGATCGCCGCCGGTCGCAACAAGACGGACTGGCCCATGCGCTTCACCGCGAACTTCGACGAGACCCCGCCGCCGGAAAGCAAGCGATGACCGTGTTCGTCCTGACGGGGGGCCTGGGCACGCGGATCGCGGGCCTGTATCCCGACCGGCCCAAGGCGCTCGTCCCCGTCGCGGGGCGGCCGTTCGTCGATCGCCAGCTCGGCTGGCTCGCGACGCACGGGCTGACCGACGTCGTCCTCTGCGCGGGGCATGGCGGCGAAGTGCTGTCGGCGCACGTCGGCGACGGCGCGGCGTTCGGCGTGCGCGTGCGCGTCGTCGTCGAGGACGCGCCGCGGGGGACCGCCGGGGCGATCGCGCATGCGCTCGCGGCGACGGGGCACGGTGCGGACACGTTCTTCGCCGTCAACGGCGACACGTGGGCCGAGTTCGCGCCCACCGACCTGCTCCTGCTGCATCGCGAGAGCGGCGCCGACGCGACGCTTGCCTGCTACCCGGTCGACGACGCCGCCGAGCGCGGCACGGTCGAGTTCGACGCGCACGGACGGTTGCACGCCTTCCGCGAGAAGGCACACGCCGGACCGGGCTGGGTCAGCGGCGGGGTCTACGCGCTCGAGCCCAGGGCGTTCTCCGCGGTGCCGACCGATCGGGCGACCTCGCTCGAGCGCGACCTGTTCCCGCGCCTGCTCGAGTCGGGACGGACGATCGCCGCGTGGCGCGGCGGCGGACGGTTCTGGGACATGGGCACGCCCGAGGGCCTGGCCCGCGCCGAGGCCGCGCTGGCCGCCGACGAGGCGCCGCGATGAGCGTCCTGATCCGCGCCCGCGCCCCCCTGCGGCTGTCATTCGGCGGGGGCGGGACCGACGTGTCGCCGTATCCCGAGGAGCGCGGCGGCGTGGTGCTGTCGACCACGATCGACAAGTTCGCCTACGCAACGGTGCAGCCGCGCCGCGACACGAAGTTCGCGATCCACTCCATCGACTTCGATCGCAAAGCGCGTTACTCCCACGTGCGGCGGTTGCCGTTCGACGGCGACCTCGACCTGATCAAGGCGGTGGTGCGGCGCTTCAAGCCGAAGCACGGCGCGTCGCTGGTCATCCACTCGGATGCGCCCCCGGGCTCGGGGCTGGGCTCGTCGTCGACGCTGGTGGTGGCGCTGGTCGCCGCGCTGCGCGAGTGGCTGGGCACGCCCTTGACGGCCTACGAGGTGGCGGAACTCGCCTACGCGATCGAGCGGGTCGACCTGGGGACCGCCGGCGGCCGCCAGGACCAGTACGCCGCGGCGTTCGGCGGCTCCAACTTCATCGAGTTCCAGAAGGACGCGACGATTGTCAACCCGCTGCGCGTGCCGGAACCGGCGCTGCGCGAACTCGAGTACCGGCTGCTGCTCTGCTACCTGAAGCAGACGCGTTCGAGCGCCGACATCATCACGCGGCAGCGCGCCAGCTACGTTGCGCGCAAGAAGAACGTCGTGCAGGCGCTCGATGCGCTGAAGGCGAGCACGTACGACATGAAGCGCGCGCTCCTGCTGGGCGACATCGATGGCTTTGGCGCGATCCTGCACGAGTCGTGGCTGTCGAAGAAGAAGCTCGATGCGGGCATCACGACGGACCCGGTCGACGCGCTGTATGAAAAGGCGCGGCGCGCGGGCGCGATCGGCGGCAAGATGCCGGGCGCCGGCGGCGGCGGCTACTTCCTGGTGCTGTGCCATGCCGAGAAGCGCCACGCCGTGGCGAAGGCGCTGGAAGGCGCCGGCGGACAGCTGGTGCCGTTCGCCTTCACCCACGAGGGCGTGACCGCGTGGACGGCCGGCAGCGGCCGATCGGGCGCGGCTCGACGCAAGCGCGCGTGAGGATCGGCCTCCTCGGCCCGGCCCATCCGCTGCGCGGCGGCATCGCCCAGTACCTGGCGCTCCTCGCGGGCGAGCTGGCGCGCGAGCACGAGGTGCATTCCCTGTCCCTGATCCGGCAGTACCCCTCGTTCCTGTTTCCGGGGAAGAGCCAGGTCGATCCCAGCACGACGCCGCTCGTCGTTCCGAACGAGCGCGTGCTCGATCCGATGAATCCCATCACGTGGGTGCGCGCCGCCCGCCGGGCGCGGGAGCTGGCCCTCGACGCGATCGTCTACAAGTGGTGGATTCCGTTCTTCGGGCCGGCCTACGCGCCGGTGCTGGCCGGCGCACGCGAAGGCGGCGCCGTCTCGATCATGATCGCGGACAACCTGCTGCCGCACGAGAAGCGCCCGTTCGACGGGCTCCTCACCAAGCTCGTCACCGACCGCACGGACGGCGTGCTCGTCATGTCGCAGTCGGTCGAGGACGACGTGCGGCGCCTGCTCCCGGCGATGCCCGTGCGCCGCGTGCCGCACCCGGTCTACGCCCAGTTCGGCGCCGTCGCGGGCTCGCGCGACGAGGCGAAGGCGCGACTGGGCCTGGCGGGGGACGTGCTCCTGTTCTTCGGCCTCGTGCGCCGCTACAAGGGTCTCGACGTGCTGATCGAAGCGCTGCCGCGCGTGCGCGCCTCGCGCCCGGTGACGCTCGTCGTGGCCGGCGAGTTCTACGAGCCGGTCGAGCCCGTGCGCGCGCGCATCGCCGCGCTGGGGCTGGCCGAGCACGTGCGCCTGCTCGATCGCTACATTCCCGACGAGGAGGTTGGCGACCTGTTCGCCGCCGCCGATGCGGTCGTCCTGCCGTACCGCTCGGCGACCCAGAGCGGCGTCGTGCTCGTCGCCTACGCGGGCGGCTGCCCCGTGATCTCGACGGCGGTCGGCGGCCTTCCCGAGGTCGTCACCGAGGGCGTGACCGGCCACCTTGTTCCTCCCGAGGACCCGGCCGCGCTGGCCGACGCGATCCTGCGCTTCTACGCGCAGGGCGGACGCGCCGCGTACGAACCCGCCGTGCACGAGGCGGCGCGGGCGTACTCGTGGGGCGCCGTCACGACCGGCCTGGCTGAACTCGTCGCCGAGGTGAAGGCGCGATGAGCGGCTCCGTGCACGTTCGCGCCGGCGAGCGCGCGCCGACGCCGCGCGGCGTCGCGTGGGCCGTCGGCGCCGCCGTGACGCTCCTGTGCCTGGCCACCGCCGGAGGTCGCATCACCGCCAGCGACGAGTACACGATGTATCGCCTTACCGAGTCGCTGGTCACGCGCGGCGCGGTGTGGGTCGAGGCGGGCAACGCCGAACGCGGTCCCGACGGCCGGCTCTACCCGAAGGCGGCGCTGGGGCAGGCGCTCGCCGCCGCCCCGTTCCATGTCGTCGGTCGGCTCGTGGCCGCACCGTTCACCGCGCCGCGCAAGGACCTCGTCACGCGCGCCGTCACCTCGCTGCTCAACCCGGTCGTGCTCGGCGTGCTGGCCGCCGTCCTGTTCCTGCTCTTCCATGCCGTCGGCGCGTCGCCGCGCGGCGCGTTCTTTTGGAGCGTCGCGACGTGCCTCTCGACCCCGCTGTGGGTCTACGGCAAGAGCTTCCTCACCGAGCCTTTGCTGGCGCTGGGCCTGACCGCAGGTCTCTATGGCGCACTGCGCTTCCGCGATGCCGGCGAGCCGCGCCACGCATTCCTCGCCGGCTTCGCGTGGGGCTTTGCCGTGCTCGTCAAGTACGCGGTCGCGCCCGCCGTGCTGCTGCTCGCGTTGCCGTTCCTGCCGCAGCTCAAGCGCCGCTCCGCATGGCCGGCGTTCGCCGCGGTCGTCGCCTGCGTCCTCGTCGCGCTCGCGTACAACGCGGCGCGGACCGGTTCGCCCCTCGGCACCGGCTACGGGCGGCAGGCGACGACCGCGGCGTTCACCACGCCCCTGTTCGTCGGCCTGTATGGCCTGCTCGTCTCGAGCGGCAAGGGCGTGGTCTGGTTCGCGCCGCTGGTGGTGCTCGTTCCTGCGGCGGTCGGCGCGGCGGTACGCCGACTGGGACGCCCCGCGCTCGGCGTGGTCGCGGCCTGTTCCGGCCTGACGCTGGTGTACGCCTCGTTCGAGCACTGGGCGGGCGATGGTTCGTGGGGCCCGCGCTACCTCGTGCCGCTTCTGCCGCTGGTCCTCGTGCTCGTCGTCGCGGCGGAGGCGCAGGAGCCGTGGCGCGGTCGCGGCCGACGCTGGCTGGTCGGTGCGCTCGCCACCGTCGGGTTGCTCGTCCAACTGGGCGGCGTGGGGATCTACTTTGGCGCGCAGATGCGCGAGGCGGGGGATTACCCGTACACCCGCGCGCTCGACGATCCGTCGTTCATGGTCGACAGTCACTTCAATCCGGCGAAGACACCGATCGCCGGGCACGGGCACATGCTGCTGCGCAACGTCGTCGCGCACGTGCGCGGCGAGTGGCCGCGGATCACACCCGGCGCGGGCGAGGGGTCCGCGACCCCGGGCGACCTCGCGCCGGCGGACCCCGGTGTCTCCACCGTCGAGGGTGCGCGCCTGGCGCTTCCGCCCGCGCAGGTCGAGGCGCTGACGCGCGGGCTCGACTTCTGGTGGACCTACGCGGCCTACGCGGGCCTGCCCCGCGTCCCGCTCCTGCTCGTCGCCGCCCTGCTGTTCGTCGCCGCCGGCCTCGCCTTCGCGCGGGCGTGGCGCGCCGTGCGCCGGCTCGAGGTGCGCCCGTTGCCGCAGGCACCCGAGGTGTGGATCGCATGAGCGCACCTGCGCAGGTCTGGATCGTCGTGCTCAACTGGAACGGTCGCGCCGACACCGCCGCGTGCCTCGAGTCGTTGCGCGAGGTGCGGGTGCCGCGCGGCGTCACGCTGACGCGGCTCGTCGTCGACAACGGTTCGGAGGACGGCAGCCTGGCCGCTCTGCCACCGCTGTTTCCCGACGTGCAGTTCCTGCCCACGGGAACGAACCTTCGCTGGGCGGGGGGCAACAACCGCGGACTCGAGCGGGCTCGCGCCGCCGGCGCCGACGGGGTGCTGCTGCTGAACAACGACACCGTGGTCGATCCCGACTTCCTGGTCCCGCTGCTCGCCGCCGTCGCCGCGCACCCCGAGGGCGGCCTGTTCGGGCCGACCATCCTGTCGTGGGACGGGACGAAGGTCTGGTCCGCCGGCGGCGACTGGTCGCCGTGGCTGGGCTGGGGCTGGCATCGCGGGCTGGGCGCGGCGTGGCAGGGCGTGGCCACGGCGCCGGGCGCGCGCGGTCGCGACGCCGTGCCGTGCACGTCGCTGACCGGAGCGGCGCTCTACGTCACGCGCGCCTGTCTCGACACGATCGGCGGGCTGGACGAGGGCTACTACCTGTATGCCGAGGATGCCGACTGGTGCGTGCGCGCACGGCGCGCCGGCTTCGCCTGCCTGTGGGCGCCGGCCTCGATCGTGCGCCATCGCGTCTCGGGATCGAGCGGTGCGGCCAGCCCGTTCAAGGCCTACCACAGGACGCGCGGCGGACTGCGCCTTGCAGCGCGCGGCGGGCGTCCGTGGCATGCTCTCGTCTGGCCCTGGGCGCAGGCGGCGCTGCTGTTCGCGCAGAGCCTGGCATGGCGCGCGCGCGGCGGCGGTGACGCGGCGTTCAAGGCCGCGTGGCGCGCGTGGGCCGATCACTGGCGCGGCGTTCCGCCCGAGCGGTCGCCGTTCGTCCCCCGGCGGGAGGCGGCGTGAGCATGCACGGCGACGGCACGAACTGGATCGCGAAGCCCGACGCGGGCCCCGGCGGTCGCGCGGTGTTCCTGCGTGAGGTGCTGGCCGAGTTGCCCGCCGGCGCGCGCGTGCTCGACGCCGGCTGCGGCCCGGGCTCGTGGAACTACGGCGAGACGCCGCACCTGGCGATCACCGGCTTCGACGTGCTGCCCCTGAAGCCCGCGCGACCGTGGCGCCCGCGCACCGACTGGCTGCGCGCCGACATGGGGCTCCAGCCATTCCGCGCCGGCGCGTTCGACGCCGTGATCTCGCACTACACGCTGGAGCACGTCACGACGCTCGAGGATTGCCCCGACGAGCTGGCCCGCGTGCTCGTTCCGGGCGGCCTGCTCTACGTGTCGGTGCCGCGCTCGAGCGCGTTCGACGATCGCTTCTATCGTTTTGCGGGTTACTTCGCCAAGTACGCGCTGATGAAATTCGGCAAACGCATCGAGCACCAGCAGCGCTTCAGCTTCGGCTCGGTGCTTGCGCTGTTCTACGCGCGCGGGTTCCTGCTCGAGGGCTTTGCAATGGTGCCGGCCGGGTTCTCGTGGCTCAACGAGCCGCGCACCAAGCCGCTGCAGAAGACGTTCGTCGACGGGCTGGGCGCGATCAAGCGCGGACTCGGTATCGACCTATTCGCCGAGGCGAACTTCGTCTGTCGTTTCCGCCACGTGGGAACGATCGGCCTGCGGCACGTGACCCACGTCTGTCGTCACTGCGGCGAGCAGTGCGTTCTGACCCCGCCCGAGCCGCCGCCGCCGACGTGGACGTGCCCGTTCTGCGGGCGGGAGAACGGACTGTTCCGCACGCCCGGCGAGCGCGCCGCCGCCCGCGACCCGCGGGCGCCGCGGTGAGGGTCCTGCACGCCGCGGCCGAGATCGCAGGGCAGGCCTCGATCCTGTGCGCGGCGCTGCGCGCGCAGGGCGTCGATGCGACCGCGCTGGCGTACAACGCGCAGTACCCGGCGTACCCGACGGACGTGCTCGTGCCGCACGATGGCAAGTCCGCGGTGCCGCGCCTGCTCGGTTACCTGTCGACCGCGGCGCGCTTCATCGGCCGCTACGACCTGATGCACGTCCACTTCGGCCGCAGCCTCGTGCCGCCGTACAACTTCGACCTGCCGGTCCATGCCGCGCTGGGGACGAAGCTCGTGTTCCACTTCCACGGCTGCGACGCGCGCAACCGGGGCCTCATGCTGGAGCGGCATCCGCAATCGGCGGCGTGCGCCGAGTGCGATCCCTTCTGCCGGCCAGACCGACAGCGCCGCGCGATCGCGCAATCGAGGCGCTGGGGCGCGGCGACCTTCGTCTCGACGCCGGACCTGCTCGAGAGCGTGCCGCACGCCGACCACCTGCCCGTGGCGCTCGACGTGGCCGCGTGGCAGGATGCGGCCGCAGCGGCGCCGCGGCGCGACGACGACCGCGTGCGCGTCCTGCACGTGCCGACCAATCGCCTGATCAAGGGGACGCGCTGGATCGAGGCGGGCATGGCCCGCGCGACGGCGGCCGATCCGCGACTCGACTATCGCCTGCTCGAGAATGCCGCGTGGACGGACGTGCGGGACGCGATGGCCCAGGCCGACATCGTCGTCGACCAGGTGTTCCTGGGCTGGTACGGGCTCGTCGCGGTCGAGGCGATGGCGTTGGGGAAGCCAGTCGTGGGCTTCCTTCGCCCCGACTTCGAGGAGCGCGCCCGTGCGCTCGGCCTGCCGCTGGTGCGCTGCACGAAGGAGGATGTCGGGGAAGTCGTCGCCGCGCTGGCCAAGGACCCAATCCGTCGTGCGGCGCTCGGAGAGGCGGGTCGCGCTTATGCGCGACGATATCACGACGCGTCGGTGATCGCCGCGCGCCTCGTCGCCACGTACGAGTCCGCGCTCGCCGGCGGGAGGGTGCGATGAAGGAGCATCTGAAGAAGCTGACCGGCGAGTCGATCGTGTACGGCCTGGGCACGGCCGCCGGCCGCGGGCTGCAGATGCTGCTGGTGCCCGTTTTCACGCGCGTGTTCGCCCCCGAGGCGTACGGCGTCATCGACCTGCTGGGCCTGGTCGCGGCGATCGCCGCGCTCCTCGTGGTCATGGGAACCGACGCGGCGCTGGCCCGCTTCTTCTACGACGCGACCGACAGCGACGCGCGGCGTGTGATGATCTCCTCGTCGGCGCTCTGGCGGGTCGGCGTGTGCACCGTCGTCGCGCTGGCGTTGTGGCTGCTGGCCCCGACCTTCTCGGTCTTCCTGCTCAACAGCCCGGACTACGCGAAGTACGTGCGGCTCACCGCGCTGACCATCCCGTTCACCGCGTTCTTCATGTTCCAGAACGACGTGCTGCGCGTCACCTTCCAACCGTGGAAGTTCATCACCCTCAACCTGGTGAACACGATCCTGGTCGGCGGACTATCGATCCTGTTCGTCGTCGGATGGCACAAGGGCGTCGCCGGCGTTCTCTACGGTCGGCTGATCGGCGACGCGATCACGGCGGCCTTCGGCTTCTTCCTCATCCGGCTGCAGCTCGTGCCCCGCTTTGATCGGGTGGTGCTACGGCGCATGCTCGTCTACGGGGCGCCGCTCATCCCGGTCGCCGTGGCCTACTGGGTGATGCAATACGCCGACCGCTGGAGCCTCGCCCACTTCCGGGACCTGGCCACGGTCGGCATCTATGCCGTGGCGGTCAAGATGGGCGCCGCCATGATGCTCTTCATCGCGGCTTTTCAGCTGGCCTGGGGACCGTTCGCGTTCGCGCGGGCGCGCGATCCCGGCGCGGGTCGACTGTTCTCCCGCGTGCTCACGCTGTACACGGCCGTCGCCGCGACGACCGCGCTCACCATCGGCCTCTTCGCGGCCGAGGCGCTGCAGGTGCTGGTGCCCGGAGCCTACGCGCGGGCCGCGCTGCCCGGCGGGTTGCTCGCCTTCGCGGCAGTGGCGCACGGCGCGTACTACATCGTGGGCATCGGGGCAAACCTGTCGTTCCGCACCGACCTGGTCGCCTGGACGTCGCTGTTCGCCGCCGCAGTCAACGTCGCGCTGAACTTCACCCTCGTTCAGAGTCTCGGGATCCGGGGCGTGGCCACGGCGACGCTCGTAGGGTTCGCCCTGTCGACCGTGTTGCTCTACATCTGGGCGCAGCGCGTCCATCCCATCCCGTTCCGCGGTCTGCGCGCCGCCGCGCTGTTCCTCGTCGGCGTGGGCACGCTGCTCACGGGCGTGCTGGCCGGACGGGTCGTGGCCGCCGCGTGGGGCCCCGGGGCGTCCCTGGCGCTACGCTTCGGGCTGCTGATCGCATTCATCGGCCTCGCCGCGTCCCTCGCCCGCCGCATGGCGCCCCCGTGGGACGGACCGCTCGCCTCGGCGGGGGACGCCCTCGTCCCGGTCGTGCTTCCCGAGGAGCGCGCCTGACATGTGCGGAATCGCCGGGCAGCTCCGTCTCGATCGATCCACGGCGCCGGTGCGCGCGGGGGAACTCGTCGCCATGGGCGACCGCATGCCCTGGCGTGGCCCGGATGACGAGGGATTCCTGCTCGAGCGCGAGGACGGAACCCGCCTCCTCTTCGGCGGCCCCGTCACGCCGGCGGACGCCTTCGAGTCGACGCTGCCTTACGCGCCCGCGCGCGAACGCCCCGCGCCGGACGCGGCGGGGGACCTGGGCTTCGCGTTCCGCCGCCTTTCCATCCTCGATCTCTCGCCGGCCGGTCACCAGCCCATGTGCGATCCGAGCGGGCGCTGGTGGATCGTGTTCAACGGTGAGATCTACAACTATCTCGAGTTGCGCAGCGAGCTGGCCGCGCAGGGTCACGCGTTCCGCTCGGGCAGCGACACCGAGGTCCTCCTCGCCGCCTACGCGACGTGGGGTCTCGACATGCTGCCGCGGCTCAACGGCATGTGGGGTCTGGGCCTGTGGGACGCGCGCGAACGGACGCTCGTGCTGGCGCGCGATCGCTTCGGCGTCAAGCCCGTCCATTACACCGTGCGCGATGGCCGGCTCGCGTTCGCCTCGGAACTGAAGCCGCTGATCCTCGCCGGCCCGCGGGTTCCCCGTGCCGAGGCGATCCACGCCCTGCTGGCGCGCGACTGGGTGGATCACCGTCCCGAGACCTTCTTCGAGGGCGTGTTCCAGCTTCCCGCCGGTCACCTTCTCGTGGCGAAGGCGGGGGCGCCCGGCGCGCCCGGTCGTCCCGACGTCCGTCGCTGGTGGGACCTCGATCCCTCGCGGCGCACGCGGCTCGCGCCGGCCGCAGCCGCCGAGCGCTTCCGGGAACTGTTCGACGACGCGGTGCGCCTGCGCCTGCGCTCGGACGTCCCGGTGGGCACGTGCCTCTCCGGCGGACTCGACTCGACGGCGATCGTCACCACCGCGGCCGGGATGTTGCCGCACGCGATGCGCACGTTCTCGGTGTCGTACGACGAGGGGGCCGCGTTCGACGAGCGGCGGTGGATCGATCTCGCCGTCGCGCGCACCGGCGCCACGGCCGCGACGGTCGTACCCGACGGTCGCGACTTCTGGGAGACGTTCGACGCGCTCGTCCATCACCAGGAGGAGCCCGCCGCCGGCATGGGCATCTACAGCCAGTGGCACGTGATGAAGCTCGCCGGGCGCGGCGGTCACGGGATGAAGGTGCTGCTGGACGGGCAGGGCGGCGACGAGTTGCTGGGCGGCTACCATCGCTACTATTTCCCGTACCTGCGCGACCTGCTGCGCCGCGGCGACTTTGCCGCATTCACCACGGCGTTCAGCGGCGTCGCCTTCGGGCAGCGCCTGGGCGTGATCCAGACCGCGGCCAAGACCGTCGTCCCGGTGCTCCCCCCGGCGTTCTTCGACTGGGGCCGCCGCACGTTCGGGCAGGGCAAGGACCGCGTGCTCGGCGAGGCGCTCCGCCCGTTCCACGCTCCGGAGCCGCGACCGCCGCTGCGCTTCGAGTCGAGGCTGTCGAACCAGCTCGCCTGGGACCTGACCGCCCGTTTCCTGCCCTCGCTCCTGCGCTACGAGGATCGCAACTCGATGGCGTGGTCGATCGAGACGCGCCTGCCGTTCCTCGACTACCGACTGGCGGAGTTCGTGTTCTCGCTCGAGGACGAGACGCGCATCCGCGGCACCACGACGAAGGCGCTGCTGCGCGATGCGCCCGGCGAACGGATTCCGCTCGCGATCCTCGCGCGACGCGTCAAGAAGGGCTACGAGACGCCGACCGACGTGTGGATCCGCACGCGCGAGGCGCCGCGCGTCCGCGAGCTGCTGCTCGCTCCCGACGCGGCGAGCCGACCGTACCTCGACCGCGACGCCGTCGCGCGCGAGCTCGAAGACTACCTCGCCGGGCGGCGTGACATCGGGCTCCAGGTGTGGCGCTGGCTGCACCTGGAACTGTGGCTGCG
>JBKJNH010000099.1:0-3466 GCA_046596055.1 Candidatus Eiseniibacteriota bacterium | reverse complement strand
GGCCGCAAGGCCGACGCCCAGTTCGTCGGCCAGTGGGCCGCGCCGATCCTCGCGCTGGGCATCTACAACAAGCTGGTGAAGGTCGCCGGATCAGATCAGGTTTCGGCCTGACGGCGCGACTGCATTCTCGACTTTCACGGTCGCCTCACGCGCTTGAGCGCGTGGGGCGACTTCGTTTCGTGGGTGGGAACTTCCCACGTGGGAAGTTGAGTTGCACGGCGGGGTGCGCTCGGTTACCGCGAGCGGCTCTGGGCGGGTACGGCTGGCGTGCAAGGGAGTGCAGGAGGCGGGCGCTGGAGGGCTCGCGCTGTGCCGAGAAGAGCGCGCACTGATCAAGAGGGCGCTCAGAAGAAGTGAATGGATGGCGCAATTTCGATTGACGGATTCTTCGCGACGCGAAGCTTGCGTGCACATGGGCGGACCAAAAGCGTGCGTGTGAGCGCCGTGTATGGCGCAGGATCGCCGATCACGACCCGGCGTGACCCGCGCGGCCGGCGGAGGCCCGCGGCGCGCTCCTGGCGCGCCGGCGTGCGCGCGTAAGCCGCAGGGTATCATCCCTTCGTAGTGGCAACTCATCGTGCCAGCGCAGTCGCACTCGCCCCCGAAGCGAGACCGACCGTGAACTCAACTCGAATCAGCCATCTCGACGACGCGACGCTCCTCCGCTCCCTCGACCGGATCGTCGCGCAGGACCGTGCCGTCACTGCCGAGCTCCTCGCCCATCTGGCGGAGGTGGACGCGCGGCGACTGTATCTCGAGGCGGCGTGTCCCTCGATGCACGCGTACCTCGTCCAGCGCCTGCATTTCTCGGACGGCGCGGCCTACAAGCGCATCCATGCCGCACGCGCGGCGCGCCGGTTCCCCCGGCTTCTGCGCGACGTTGGAGAAGGGCGATTGAACCTCGCGGCCGTCACGACCCTGGCGCCGCACCTGACACCCGAGAACGTGGACGAGGTCGTTGCCGCGACCGTGCATCTCACCTCGCGCCAGCTCGAGGCGTGGCTGGCGGAGCGGCTCGCGTCGGCGGGGTCGGCGGGGGTGGCCCCGGTGCGGGCACGGATCGACGTCGTGCGGCCGCGCCCGGCGGCCATGCCTTCGCCCTGGTCTCCCGATCTCCTTTCGGGGATGGGGTCGTCGCAGGCGGCGCCGGAGTCGCACGGCGCGCAGCCGGCCCCGGTCCCCGCACCAGCCCCCGTCCGCTACGTGGTCCACGTCCCGATCGATCAGGCGACGCACGATCTTCTCCGGGAGGTCCAGGACCTGCTCGGGTCCCCGGCGGCGGCGGGTGATCTTGCCGAGGTGTTTCGGCGTGCACTCGAATCGATGCGCAGGGAACTCCTGCGACGGAAGGCCGGCCAGGTGGCGCGCCCTCGCAGCGAGGCGCCGCCGCGGCGCACGGGTTCGCGAAGCCGGGTCATCCCCGCGCATGTCCGGCGTGTGGTCTGGGGTCGAGACGGCGGACGATGCACGTTCACGAGCCTCGACGGAATGCGCTGTGGGTCCCGCCGAGCCCTGGAGTTCGACCACGTCACGCCGTTCGCCCGCGGTGGGGAGTCGACGGCGGACGGACTGCGCCTGCGATGCCGGGGGCACAACCAACTCGAAGCGGACCGGGCTTTTGGAAGCGAGTTCATGCGGCAGCGTCGGCAGCGTCGGCAGCGTCCCCGGGGCCGAGGGCCGGAGCCGGTCGCGGCACGAAGGACGGGGGGCGGAACTTCCCACGTGGGAAGTTGATTTGCACATCCTGCGCCGGTCCCCGGCTCCGAGGTTGATCCGGCGCGCCAGTTCTGGTTCCATGCTCGGGTCCACCCACCGTAGGGGTCGCCCCGATGATCCTCTGTGTCTGCAAGGCCATGAGCGAGAGCGCGGTCCGCGAGCGCATCGTATCCGGCGCGCGCACCCTCGAGGAGCTCGCGCGCGAGACCGGGGTGACGACGGACTGCGGCACGTGCAAGGCCACCATCCTCGAGATCATGCAGGAGTACGCGGGCGGCGACGTGGCCGATCGAACAGAACGTGGAGGAAACGCATGAAGCCGCTGGATCCGAAGGTGATCGATATCCTCAACGACGTCCTGACCGCGGAGCTGACCGGGATCAACCAGTACTTCGTGCACTCCGAGATGTGTCGCAACTGGGGCTACGCCCGGCTCGCCGCCACGCTTCGCGAGCGCTCGATGGAGGAGATGCGCGACGCGCAGGAGCTGGTCCGCCGCGTGCTGTACTTCGGGGGCGTGCCTAACGTGCAGAAGATGAATCGCGTGTCGATCGGCGAGACGATTCCCGAGCAGCTCAAGCTCGACCTCGAGCTCGAGCAGGATGCGATCGTGCGGCTCAACGCCCACATCGCGACCCTGACCACGATCGGGGACAACGCCACCGCCGACCAGTTCGTCACCATGCTGCACGACGAGGAGCGGCACGCGAACTACCAGGAGTCGCAGCTCACGCTGATCGCGCAAATGGGCGTTGAGAACTACCTGGCGCTGCAGGTGGGCGAGGAAGAAGCGGCGAAGTAGCGAGACCCCGGCTTAGTTCGCGGCGCGGCCCGACAGGAGGCGGGTGATCTTCGCCCCAGGCGCGACGACGAGCGACTCGGAGGGGGCGTTCCACCACTTCTTGATGCCGGGCTTCGGAGTGGCGCGCAGGTTGTAGCGCCCGGGCGGAACCGACGCCAGCGTGTGCAGCGAGTCCTCGGCGCTGAAGTCGAACGAGGCGAAGTAGCGCCAGCCGTCGGGGTGGATCGTCGACAGCTCCAGGCTCCCGCCTTCGGCGGCGCCGCCCTTGTCGAGGCGCACGCCCAGGCGCAGCGTGGCGAGTTGCGTCGAGTCGATGGCCGGCAGGTTCCACGTCTCCTGCAGCGTGTCGGTCTTGGCCAGCTTGAAATCCCTCCACACCTGGATGTCGCCGCCGCCGAGCGGGCGATAGACCTTCACCCACACGTGGGTGTCGACGGGCACGCGTCCCACTTCGAAGCGCCCGTCGGGGCCGGGGTTGCGCGTGTCCATCACGGGACATCCCGAGGGCAGCGCGTCGGTCGTCTGGGTCTCGACGGTGACGCGGGCCGCGGGCACCTTGCCGCCCTCGAGCACCTTGCCGCGAATGCGGCCACCGGGGCGCAGCGTGAGCGTCGAGTGCGCGACGGTACCCGGGAGCGCCTCGGCCTTGGTCGAGATCGTGCCGGCGATGCGATCGCCCGGCAGTCGTCCGCAGTGGGCGAGGATGTGATAGCGACCGACCGGGATCTCGCGGAAGTGGGCGACGCCCTTCGTGTCGGTGGTCTCGACGACGGCCGTCGAATCGTCCATCCACACGTCGAGCCCGGGCTGTCCCGTGCTGCGCGCCTGGACGGGCACGCCGGGCACCGGGGCGCCGAGCAGGATCACGCGTGCGTCGATCGAGCCAGTCCTGGCACCAGGGGCCGCAACCGCTCCGGACGTGCGCGAGCCAACGACCGCGAGGCAGGC
>JBKJNH010000072.1:0-3887 GCA_046596055.1 Candidatus Eiseniibacteriota bacterium | reverse complement strand
CCGATCTCGTCGAGGAACAACGTCCCGCCGTCGGCTTCCTCGATCAGGCCCCGCCGACCCGCCGCCGCACCCGTGAAGGCGCCGCGCACGTAGCCGAAGAGTTCGCTTTCGATGAGGTTTTCGGGCAGCGACGCGCAGTTGACGGGCACGAAGGCGCCCTGCGCACGCTTGCTCTGGAGATGCAGCGCCCGGGCGATGAGCTCCTTGCCCGTGCCGCTTTCTCCGAGGATGAGTACGGTGCTTTCGGTCGGGGCGACCTTGCCGACGAGCCGGAAGATGCGCTGCATCTTCGCGGTTGCGCCAAGGATATCCCCGTAGGCCGGCGACGACGCCTGCCATGGTGACGTCTCGATCGTGGACAACAGTGCGGCCCTGCCTTCCTCTCCCCGCGTTTCAATATGCCACAGTCCAACTTGTACCTCAAGAAGGGATTTCTTTCCCGTGAGCGTACAGATCGGGATAGGTCACCGCGCCCAGTTCCTCGTCCCATCCATGTAACCGGTACACGATTTCGACGGGCGTCCCGACGGAAACCCGGTCGTAGAGCGCCTCGGCGTCGGCCACCTGCATTCGGATGCAGCCATGGGACCGTGCAAATCCGATCGATCCGGGGTCGTTCGTCGCATGGATTCCATAGCCGTCCGTCGAGATCCGCATCCACCGATTTCCAAGCGGATTCCTGGGGCCAGGGGCGACCGAGGGGCGGCCCTTCGGGGCCCAGGTCGGGTCCTTGGCCATCTGAAGAATCCGGAAACGACCGACCGGCGTCGGGGTCGTGGGGCGACCCACGGCGACGGGCCAGCTGGCGACCAGCGTGGACCCCTCGACCAGGAAGAGGCGGCGCGCCGGGACGTTGATCACGATGTGCAACGTCTCGGGTTCGGCCTGGGGCAGCGCGAACACGGAGCCATCGAAGTCGAACGTCTCGAACGTAAAAGCGAACGCCGCCGGAGCCGAAAGGCCAAGCAGGGCGACGGGGCTGAGTGCGATTCCGAGACTGCGGGCGATGGCGATGGTGCGTCGGGCGGTCCACATGGTCGTTTCCTCCGACGCGGAGAAGTCCACGATCCATGCCATGGAGCCGAAGCCTCGACCCGAGGCGAGTTTACGGGCTTTCGGCCGAGCTGCGCCCCCGGCCGTGTGTCCGCCCATCCACACGAGTCTCGTCCGCGGCCTGGAAGCAGCCCTCAAGGTGTTTAATCCATGCAAGAAAATCGTTGGCAGGAGCGGACTTGAGGCTCATAGTCTGCGGCCACAACCCCAGATGCGGAAACCGGCCCCCCTGCCCTCGCACCCTTCGATCCGGAACCCACAGGGCCGTCCCCCGCGTCCCATTGCTGTCCCTCCGCCCGAAGGATCTTCTGGAGGTAGTCATGAAAGCATTGCGTACTACGCTGGTACTCGCTTGCGCCGGTCTCATGCTCGGCTCGACGCTCTCGTTCGCGCAGTCGAAGGAGGAGGATGCTCTCCCCGGGAACGAAGCCGGTCCGAACTGCGACGTCGGTGGCTACAAGACCGAGCGCATCGTCTACCCCGCTCCCGTTGCGATCCCCGACAACGTCCCTGCCGGCATCACGCTCGGACCGATCTTCATGCCGCCGGACGGTGACATCGTCAACGACGTGATCCTCGAGATGAACTGGAATCACACGTGGATCGGCGACATCATCCTCGACCTCTCGTACGATCCGGATTGCTCGGGTCCCGCCGCCGCGACCACGGCGCGTGTCGTCTGCCGTCCGCGTGGTACCGCTACGACCACGCCGCTTCCCTGCGGCACGGGCACCGGCTTCGGTTGCTCGGGGGACCTGGCCGCCGCGAACGTCTACATGTTCAGCGACGACGCCCTCAACCCGCTGGCCGTCGGCGCCAACTGCACGGCGACGCTGGCCGGCGGCTGCTACAAGCAGTCGGACGTCGGCGGCAGCCCGTTCTCGATCTGGCGCGGCCTGCCCAAGGGCGGCTGCTGGTACCTCCGCGTCGCGGACAATGCCGGCGCCGACACGGGCGCGATCAGCGGCTGGGCGATCTACGTGCGCAACCAGCGCCCGGTCCCGGTCTCGGATACCTCGTGGGGCCAGGTGAAGAACATCTATCGGTAATCTGCGGAGCGCAGCGACGCAGGGCAGTTCGGAGGGGGGACGGGGCGCAAGCTCCGCCCCCTTCCTCTTTTCCTGCTACGCTGCCCCGACATCCACCAGACGTTTCAAGCCGTACTCCGTGCGAAAGGAACGCACCCATGCTCCGTCTCGTCGCCCTGCTCGTCGCTCTCGCCTCGTCGCTGGCACCCTGCTCCCCGGCTACGGCGCACGAGTACTGGCTCGCGCCGTCGGTGAGCCGCGCCGCCGAGGGAGCGGCATGGTCCGTCGGCGGCTTCGTCGGCACGGGATTCCGCGGCGAGGCCCGGCCCTACGCCGCCGCGCGCGCGGTGCGCTTCGAGTTGCGCGGCTGGGGACCCAAGTCGGTGACCGACCTGAAGGCGCACGCGCGAGAAGGCGACTCGACGTGGGCCACGGGCACGATGCAGCGCAATGGCGGAGCGTTGATCTCCTACCAGTCGAACTTCGCGGCGATCGAGTTGCCCGGGTCCGAGTTCGACGCCTACCTCAAGCTCGAAGGTCTCGAGGAAGTCCGTCGCGTGCGCGCCTCCCGCAACGAGACGCTCCAGCCCGGGCGCGAGCGCTACCGCCGCGCATGCAAGACGTGGATCGCCGGAACGAAGTCGGATCGCGGTCGGGCGGTCAAGGCGGTCGGCATGCCGCTCGAGATCCTGCCGGACAAGATCCCCGGCTCGGGAGACCGCTTCGCCTTCACCGTCACCTGGTTGGGCAAGCCGCTGGAGGGTGCGCTGGTCCGCGCGTGGCATCACCCGACGGGCGCGCCGCGCGATTCGGTCGGGCATTCCGCCGAGACGCGCACCGACGCGAAGGGCTTCGGGGTGCTGAACCTGACCGGCGGACCGGGCGATTGGCTGGTGAGCACGGTGCACATGGTTCGCTCGACCGACCTGCAGACGGCCGACTGGGAGAGCACCTGGGCGTCGTTCACGTTTACGAGGTGAACTCGAGCGGCCGAAGGCCGCGAGAGGGAGATGTCAAGCCCGGGGATGTCGGATACTCCGGGGGAGTGCGTACGGTCCGTACGTTTCGTACAAACCGTACGCCCTCTCCCGGAGGGCCTGGTCCCCCCGGACTTCACAACTGGGGGCGCGAGAAGCCTCGCCGTGAGCTCAGTACGGCAGCCGGTGCTTCCGCAGCTTCTTGTAGAGGTGACTCCGCTCGAGGTCGAGCAACTCCGCGGCCCGCGCCACGCTCCCCGCCTGGCGCAGCGCCTCCTCGATCGCAGCCCGCTCCGCGGCGTCGAGCTGAGCCTTGAGAGATCCGCCGGAGGCGACATCCTCGGACGTTTCGTCGTCCTCGCCCTCCGACGCCACCTCCCCGGCAACACCGACACCAGGAGCCCCGAGGTCCACACCAGCCTCCTGGGCAACTCCAAGCCCCGGCAACTGCCGCGCAACATCCAACTCGGTGATCGCCTCCCCAGGCGTGAGGATGACCAGCCGCTCGAGCACGTTCCGCAGCTCGCGCACGTTGCCCGGCCAGGCGTGGCGTGCCAGCACGGCGAGCGCTCCCCGCTCGAGGCGACGCGGCCTGCGCCCCATCGACTTCGCGATCATGGCGAGGAAGTGCTCGGTGAGCAGCCCCAGGTCCTCGGGGCGTTCGCGCAGCGCGGGCACCGCGAGCGGCACGACGGCGAGGCGGTAGTACAGGTCCTCGCGGAACGCACCCGCCGCGATGGCGTCGGGCAGCCCGCGGTTGGTCGCAGCGCCCACGCGCACGTCGACCTCCTCGGTCGATGCGCCGCCGACGCGAGTCACGAGTCCGTCC
>JBKJNH010000045.1:0-2659 GCA_046596055.1 Candidatus Eiseniibacteriota bacterium | reverse complement strand
CACTCCGGTGGTGTACTGGGCGGGCTACGCCCGCGACGGGCGCATGGAGGAGAAGTTCCTGCCCCTGCGCAATCCGGCCGGAGCGACCTGGCTGGTCGTTTCCCGGGTCCACGAGCTCGACCCCGAGGGCCGTCTCGAGCGGTGGGTGCAGGCCACGTGGGGCGCGCCGATCGGAGTCTTCCCGGGCGTGCGGGTCTACCGGATCGCGGCCCCCGTGCAATGACGCCCGCCCCCGGTGCGGCTGGCCGCTCGCGCGGCCGCCGCCACCGGGGTTTCGCGTCAGCGGAGGAGAATCCGCTTGGTATCCCTCACTTCGCCACCGACCGCGTAACGCGCGAAGTAGACTCCTCCCGGAGCCCGGGCACCCGAGGACGTGCGGCCATCCCAGGTCGCAGAGAACGTGCCGATCGCCGCATCCTGATCGACGATCGAACGAATCATCCGACCCTGCACGTCGTAGACGGCGAGACGCACGCGTCCCGGAGTGGCGACCGAGTATTCCAGCGTGGTCGAGGCCCCGGGATTCGCGCCGATGATCCCCAGCTCGAACTGGAGTGGGGTCGCCGCATCGCCATGCAGGCGATTGCCGCGGCCTGGGCCGTTCCCGTTGCCGTTTCCGTTGCCGTTTCCGTTGCCGTTTCCGTTTCCATTTCCATTCCCGTTCCCGTTCCCGTTCCCGTTTCCATGGTCATCATCTTCATCATCATCATCGTCATCGTCATGTCCGCCGGAGTCGGCGCAATCAAGCGGATCGAACGCGGACGGGGCGGAGTCGCCAAGGCGATGATGCCGATGACAGAACCCCTGATGCGGGGTCGCGACGTAAGGAAAGTAAGGCAGGAACGGCCGATCGTTGAAGTCGACCCCGTCGCCGAGCTGGTTGTTGGGCGCCACGTTGTAGGTCGGCGTCAAGGCGTAGCCGCCGGCCAGCGCGCGAAGGGCGATATCCACCGCATCGTCGCCCAGGCGCCGGCCGTTCGGGAATCCGGCGAGGTCGCCGGAGAGCAAGCCGAGGCGATTCGGAGACGCGGTTGGCGCGATCGCCATGTTGAGTCGCATCTCCTCGCCCGGTGTGACGCCGGCGGGCATGTTGAGGCCCGGAATTCCGGTGAGGAACACCGACACGAGATCATTGCGCGGGGGCGGCGGAACCGCGATCCCGAAGATCAGGTTGATCAGTCGCGCCGGCTCGGGGTCGAGGACGTAGGGCAGGAACTGCCCGTCATCCTGCGGCTGGCTGGCGTTGAAGCGGTCCTTGTCCTTGCGCGGAATGACCTCTTCGTTGACCAGGGGCATGCCGAGGCGCGACACCTGGATCCCGCTGCCCGACTGCGAGCTGGTTCCGTCGGCGTTGAGCGTGCGGCTCGCGCTGCGCTCGGACGTCGACCAGACGCCGATCACGCGGTTCGTCGTGTCCACGGCGGCGCCGTTGCGCGTCAGGCGCGTCTTCGCCACCTGGAGAGCGATCGTATGGACGTTGAATCCACCCACCCCGTCGATGCCGCCGCCGTCGTTACCCGGGGGCCGCCGGACCGTGAGCAGGTCGAAGTGCGCTCCCGTGTCGAGGAAGAACGGGTCGTCGCGCGGACCAGCGAACACCATCGAGCCGTCGGACAGGGTCATCACCGCCGCCTGGGCGAGCGCAGCGTAGTCGGGGGTGGACTTCGGGCCGATGTTGGCCGGCGGCACGGGAAGATTGCTCCCCAGCACGGTCGGGGTGCCATCGTCCCAGCGGGTCACGGTAAAGGTCTGGCGCAGGTTGAAGTCGGGATCGGTCAACGACGTGATCGGACCGGTGTTGTAGAGGAAGGTGTTGGGATTCTGCACCGTCGTCGTGAACTTGAACTCGAAGATGATGTGGGGACGCGCGTCGCCGACGTTGTCGACCTTGATGTAGTACGTCGCGTCTTCGTCGAAGTTGTAGAAGTTCGGGCCCTGGCTGGGCTCCTGGAACGGGATGAAATTGGCGATCAACGTGACGGTGTTCGCCTTGTCCGGGCTCACGAACGCGTAGGTATCCGTGTTGTCGATCGTCGGATCCTTCGCGATCGTGTAGGACTCGCGATGGCTCGAGGCAATCGTCAGGGAGGGCGTCGTGGCGAAAAGCGCCAGGGCGAGGGCGGAGAGCGGAAGACGGAGAGACATGGCAGGTGATTTCCCATCGGGCTCGGTGTCAACGTGTCATGATCCCCGCGCCTTTGGCGCAGGGTGTCGGCAACTTCCGTGTGGTGCAACTCCGGTCCCCTTCCTCGGGGATCGGCCCGGCTTGCGCCCGCGGGGGGGCACGCTCGTCAGGGGTTGATGACCACCTTGATCACCCCGTGGTCCCGCTGATCGAACTTCGCGTACATCTCCGGAACCTCTTCGAGCCCGACGTGATGGTGTTGTAGGCATCCTGGTATGTGAGCGCACGCATGCGAGGTTTTCTCCGTGGAGATGGATGATTGAAACCGTGGGAAGCAAGTTCCGGGCCAGCGCCTCGGATCGAGCGCGAGTCACCCTCATGGCCGCGGGGCGGGGCCTAATTCTCGCGGAGTGCTCCGGCCGGTGGTGAACCCAGACGACGCAGGCGGACCCGTTTGCAAAATTGGGCGTGGCGTTTGTGGAATGGGACGTCGTGGGCCCGCCGCGGCACAAGGCCTCGGCGGGCCCCGGTGGG
>JBKJNH010000005.1:0-3935 GCA_046596055.1 Candidatus Eiseniibacteriota bacterium | reverse complement strand
ATCTGGTCGGGACCCGCGTCGACCACCGCGGCCGGGTTGATCGTGATGAGCACCTGGTCGCTGACCGCGCCGCACGGACCGGCCGGATCGTTCGTGACGAGGGTCAGGAGGACGCTGCCGGCTGCGACCTCACCGGGCGTCGGCAGGTACGTCGCGTTGGCCGCCGAGCGGCCCGGCGTGAACGTACCATTGCCGCCGTTCCACGTGCCGCCGGTCGCGCCGCCGCCGACCGACCCGGCAAGCGTCACCTGCGGGCTGGTCGAGCACACGACCTGGTCGACTCCCGCGTTCGCGGTCGCGGCCGGATTGATCGTAATGCGGAGCGGATCGTTGGCCGGTCCGCACGGACCCACCGGATCGGTCGTGACCAGCGTCAGCGTGACACCGCCGGCCGCGATTTCGGCCGCCGTCGGGTTGTACGTCGCGTTGAGCGTCGTGCGTCCGGGATTGAACGCGCCGGCACCGCCGGTCCACGAGCCGCTGGTTGCGCCGCCGCCGACCGAGCCGGCGAGCGTGACCTGCGAGCTGTTTGCGCACACGACCTGGTCGGGGCCGGAGTTCGCGGTGGCCGCGGGGTTGATCGTGATGCGCACCTGGTCGCTGAACACGTCGCACGGTCCGACGGGTTCGTTGCTGACGAGCGTGAGCGTCACGCCGCCTGCCGCGATTTCCTCGGGCGTCGGCGTATAGGTCGCGTTGAGCGTCGAGGGGCCGGGCTTGAACGAGCCGGCACCGCCGGTCCACCCGCCGCTCGTCGCGCCGCCGCCGACCGAGCCGGCGAGCGTCACCTGCGGGTTGGCGGCACACACGACCTGGTCGATGCCCGCGTTGGCTGTCGCCGCCGGGTCGATCGTGATGCGCAGAACGTCACTCGCCGGCGGGCAGGGCCCCACGGGCGGCGTGACGACGAACGTGAGCGTGACGCCGCGCGCGGTGATCTCGGCGGCGCTCGGGGTATAGAGCGCGTTCGGATCATTGCGCCCGGGGCTGAACGTTCCGGCGCCGCCGGTCCAGTTTCCGGCACCGCCCGTCGCGACTCCGGCGAGCCGCACCTGCGGGCTGCTCGCGCACACGATCGGGTCCACGCCGGCATCGGCGACGACGGGCGCATTGACGAGGACGATGGTCTGGCACTGCTTGGTGAAGCCGCTGGCTCCGGTGGTCAGCAGCAGGCCGTACGTGCCGGCGGCGCCGGTCTGCACGCTGACGGAGGTGCCCGTGGAGCTGCCGACGATGATTGCACCGCTCGTGTTCTCGAACAGCGACCACGAGTACGACTCCATCCCCTCGGGCGCGGAATGCGTGTTGGTCGATCCGGCGCAGAACGGTCCCGCGTTCGAGATGCCGCAGCGCGGCACCGGGTACACTGCGTCGGTGGACATCGAGCGATCCATGTTGCCGAGGCTGCCCAGCGACCAGTTCACGAGGCGCATGTGGTACGACGAGCCGCTGATGCCGCCCGCCGAGCGCGGCGTTCCGTCGGCGTTGAAGCCCCAGTCCCAGCGGCTGGCGATGTGGCCGCCCCACGCGAGCACGGCCGTCGGGCTGTCGGGGATGAAGCGGATCTTGACCAGCGTCTCGGACGACCGGGTGGCCAGCGCGACGTCGGCCTCGCTCACGTAGCTGACGTCGAGCAGCGTGCCGCCGAACAGCGTCATGACTCGTTCGGCCGCGGGCAGCGAGCCGGCATTCGTCGCGGGCTGCGGGGCGGCGGGCTCGGACTCTGCGCCATCCGGGTCGATCACCAGGTTGCGCGTCGGGATCGGGATGGCTGCGGTGGTCACCGTCGCACCGACGCCGGCAACGCCGTCGAGGGGATTGATCACCTCGGGGTCGCGATGGCCGAACAGCACGTGCGGGAGCAGCCGCTGGTACTGCGTGAGGTAGTCGAGCGCGTACGAGCCGCTGCGCTTCACGTTGTAGCCGACGACCATCTCGACGACGGTGCCGTTGGTCGGCAGGTCGCCCAGCACGGCGCGATAGGCGATCGAGTGGCTCTCGAGATAGTGCGAGTTCGAGGCGCCGGCGTTCCCGGTTCCCCAGTTCGGGATCGGCGTCGTGGGGGAGGTGGCCTGGCCGTTCCTCACCTGCTCGAGTGACGCCGACGGTGCTGCAAGAGCGGACCCGGCGACGGCAAGACCGAGCGCCAGGGCGATGGCGAGCGAGATGAAACGGGACGACGACGACATGGCAACGCTCCCGACCCGAAGGTCTGCGTACTCGAGCTGGGCTCGAGGAAGCCGGCGTCGCCGTGGAACTGGGGAAGCGGCGAACGGAATCCGGCCGAGTGCATCGGCTGAATGCAAGGGCTCGGCCAACTCCACTCGCCACGGGCGTGGTGATTTGCAGCACACACGCACAGGGGTTCTTGCGGACCTCGACGGCGGACGTGGCGGAATGCACGCACCGCAACGATTCGAGGTGGGTTCCGGTTGGGGAATTTCACTTTGAAGCTGGGGCAAAGCCGTCAGGTTGGCGCGGGATTCAGTCCCCGATCACGACCAGCTTGCGGCCCGCGGTCGCCTTGCCATCCAGCATCAGAACGAGGAAATAGACCGCGGCCGGCAGGCGCTGACCATTCGGGCCGAGCGCGTCCCAGGCGACGGAGCCCGGGCCGGCAGGGCGCATTCCCAGGGGCACGCTCGCGACAAGACGTCCGCGAGCGTCACGCACGGCGATGCTCGCGCTCGCTTCGTGTGCGAGCTCGAACGCGATGCTTGCTCCGCCGGCCGTGGGGTTGGGCGAGGCCGAGCGGATCCGGCTGGTGACGGAAAGTGCCCCGGCGGGCACGTCCACCACGGAGCTCGTCACCGACAGTGTGTAGTCGCCGCTCCCACCGTTGTCGTTGATGACGAAGAGGCCGAAGACGTCGTCCCGGATCGGGTGATAATTGCCACTCCCGTCCGATTCGAAAGCCACTTCGTTCCGGTTCGCCCAGAACTCACTGCCCGGGTTCGGATTCCCGACCAGGGCCAGCCGATAAATCGCGGTGCTGCCGGTGGCGGGCGTGAGGTGGAAGTCGTAGCTCGCGGCCGGGGAGAGGCGAATCCGCCAGGCATCGATGACGTTGTGGGCGGGAGGAGTCACGGCAATCGGCGCTGCGTCGACGGTGAGCGAGTCCTCGCCGTTTTCCCACTCCATGTATCCGCCCGAGGTGGTCGGATAGAACGGATACTTCATGCCGGCCTGGGACGTGTAGGTACGCAGCGGCAGCGTGCGGAAGTCCCCCGTCACCAGGTGCGCGACGATCCCGTCGTACTGGTACGCGAGGATGCTGTCCGTGCACGAGGCATTGTACAGCGCGTCATGTCGGCGCAGCCCCGGGGATACATTGACGAGATAGGTGTAGCCGGGCTCGCCCCGCACGGCGACGACACCCCAGGAATGAACATCCGGCGTGAAGTTGGGAAACTCCAGGAGGCCCGGAATGAAGAAGGGCGCATTCGAGGTCAGGATCGAGCTCGAGATCGGGCACTGACCGATCTTGAAGTAGCAGGTCCCCGATTCGGCGTTCTCATTCACCAGCACGAAGGCGTGCGCGCCATTCACCGTCGGAGTGTAGTTGAGGCCGTTGCTCCCCCCGGCCAGGCCCAGCTCGATCTGCGCATCGCTTCTCGCCAGCCATCCCGATCCCGAGGTCACCGGCTGGAACACGAACAACTTGAAGCCCGTCGACCCCTCCGGCACGACGATCTCGATGGAATAGGAAACCGTCGCCAGCATGGCGCACTCGATCGGTCTCAGGACCTCCTGGTTGGCCATGGTGAAGCCCAGGAAGGCCATGTTCGTCTGCACGTAGTCGCCCTCCTCGAACTCCACCCGGGCTGCCGGCTCGTTTCCATCGGGGGTCGAGACGACGATGTAGTCCGCTCCCGCCGGCCGGTAATGCCCGTCCGCCACCAGGAAGTCCAGTGACGGTGTGGCCGATGCGGCCA
>JBKJNH010000365.1:0-4133 GCA_046596055.1 Candidatus Eiseniibacteriota bacterium | reverse complement strand
GCCCGCTCAGCCTTTCGGGCCCGGGGTCGGCACCGGCGAGGCAACCCTGTACCCGGCGAGGTCGGTCACCCCAACCGCCGCCAGGACGGCCTCGTCCAGCAGGAGCCGGCCGGTCGCGGTGGGCGACCACGGGCTGCTCACGAGGGCATGGCAGGCATCGGCCACGATCGCCGGCGAGCGCCAGGTGCCGCCCGTGTCGAACCACTCCGCGAAGACGCGCGTCGCCTGCGTGTCGATCAGCGTGCGCGGCCACAGCCCGTCGACGGCGATCCGGTCGGCGGCGAGCTCGGCGGCGAGACCGAGCGTCAGGTGCGACATCGCGTATTTGGTCATCAGGTACGCGGTGCGCCCGTTCCAGCCGCCGAGCACCGCCGCATCGCGCTCGAGCGGCGGACACAGGTTGACGACATGCCCCTGGCCGGAGGCGCGCAGGTGCGGGATCGCTGCGCGCGCGAGGAGCAACGGCGCCCGCTGGTTGATGGCGATCATGCGATCGAGCAGCCGCACTGCGATCGTCTCGACCGGCTCCCAGCGAATGGCGCCGGCATTGTTCACCACCACGTCGATGCGCCCGAACGTGTCGACCGTGCGCGCCACGAGCCGCTCGACCTGGGCCTCGTCGCGCACGTCGGTGGCGACGGCGAGCGCGCGGCGACCGAGCGCCTCGACCTCCCGCGCGACGTCGTGAATGGTGCCCGGGCGCGCCGCCGAGGCGACCTCGGTTTTGGCGCCGATCGCGACGTCCATTCCGGCCGCGGCCAACCGCAGCGCGATCGCCCGCCCGATCCCGCGACTGGCGCCGGTGACGACCGCGACGTGACCGGTGCGATCGAGCGGGCTCACGAGTCCTTCCCCGCAGCGCGCAGGCGGATGCGCACGGGGGACGCCTCGAGGCGATCAAGCCGTACGGCGCCGGTGCGCCCATCGAGCGCTCCGAACGCGAGCACGCCGGTCGGGCACGACTGGACGCAGGCGCCGCAGCGCACGCATTGCGGATCGTTCATCGGCAGCCCCTTGTTGGCGAAGCTCATGACGTCGATCCCCTGGTGGCAGACCGAGGTGCACACGTTGCACGAGATGCACTTCGGCTTGTCGGCGAAGATCCGGAAGCGACTGAATCGCGCCAGGATGTTCATCCACGCCGCGAGCGGGCAGGCGAAGCGGCACCACGTGCGGCCGCTGAACCAGAAGTACGCACCGTAGCCGATCACGCCGGCGAGGAACACATCCACGGTCCACTTGTAGTTCTGCAGGGCGACGTCCGAGAACCAGCGATTGACCGCGGCATCCGCGGGCTGCGTCCAGCCGAAAATGCGCACCGCCAGCAGCGCCACCGCGATCCCCAGGATCACCTGCCCGAGCAGGTTCAACCGGTTCCAGCCCGGGCCGTGCGGCATCTTCTCGCGATGCGTGTCGCCCAGCGTCTCCGCGAGCGCGCCGCACGAGCAGATCCACCCGCAGTACGCTCCCTTGCCGAAGCGCCACACGAGCAACGGGATGAGCACCAGCGTCTGGACGACGGCGATCCCGAGCCACGCCCACAGCGGTTGCGCGGTGAACACGTTGTAGACGTTGAGCGGCCACGCGAGAATGAGACCGTAGGCACGCCAGAACTCGCGCCCGTGGCCGTACGTCACGACGGGAAACAGGGCGTCGGCGAATCCCGTCGGCAGGTACCCGTGGAAGTTCAGCCACGGCAGGAGGATCTCGGGCAGCAGGAACAAGGGTCCGACCTGGATCGCCATCAGGCATGCGGTCTGCACGGTGATGTAGGGCGACTTCCGGCGGCGGATGCGCTTGAACCCGAAGATGATCACCAGCGTCGAGTACGCAATCGTGTACCAGAACGACGGGCCCTGCGCCGACTTCAGCGTGATGCCGACGAGCGAGTGGGGATCGATCGCGAGGCCTGCGATCCAGGGTCCGATCGCGTAAGGAAAGGCGCCCGCTTCGCGGGTGAGTTGATCGAGCCGGCCACCCGACTTCCAATTGTAGAGCGCCGTGCAGAACACGAGGAAGGCCGCAAGCGCAGCCCACTGCGCGGCACGCATCTCGCCGCGGAGCGCCAGCGCCGACCGGCGGAAGAAGCCCAGCGGCGCCTCGCGACCGATCATGGTGAAGACGACGTCGTTGGGCAGGCCCTCCCCACCCACCAGCTCGACGTCGTGTTCACCGATGCGTGCCACGCTCGATTTGTGGCGCAGGGCGAGGCGCCCCGCCGTGGTGAGGCGCCCGACGGCCTCGACGTTCTCGGCTCGGGCCCGATCAAAGGCATCGCCGCGATGGGACAGCGTCACCCGCGCACCGGCCCCCACCAGCGCGATTGCCGTTTCCAGTGCGCTGTCGCCGCCGCCGACGACGAGCGCATCGCGGCCGGCATGCTCGGCGGGATCGTGCAGCCGATTGAAGACCTTGTCGGCGCGCTCCTCGCCGGGCACGCCGAGCCGGCGGAAATCGCCGCTGCGTCCGATGGCGACGATCACACGACGGGCGACGAGCGGACCTGCGACCGCGCCGCCAGGAGCGAGCTCGACCTCGAGCCGCCGGCCGCGTGGCCGCACGGCGATCGCGCGCGCCGCGATCGGAACGACGCCGCCCGCGTGCGCCTGGTCGACGAGCTCGTCGACCAGCGCCTCCTTCACCCCGGCCGTGACGGCAAGCGACCCCGCGGGGGTGAACTCGCGCGGGTATGTAAAGATCGGTTTGGCCTTCGGGAAGTTGACGATGGTCGAGAACGGCTCGCTCGCCTCGAGGACCGTGCACGACAGGCCGAGCTTGCGGGCTTCGAGTGCGGCCGCGACGCCCGCAACACCCGCGCCCAGAATGAGCACGTCGACGACGTCTCCCCCCGCCTCACCCCGTGACGCGGCGAAGGATGGATCCGCCGCCAGGTGACGCACCGCGCGCGCGCCCGTGTCGACCGCGAACTTGAGCAGCGGAATGCCGGAGAGGTCGCCGACGACGTAGACCCCCGGCACCGACGTCCGGCCGTGCTCATCGATGGTTGGGAGCTTCTCGACCCGGCCGGCAGGCCAGGCGGTGTGGAGCCAGCGGGCGTAGCGGGTGAACGGATTCAGGAGAGCCTCCGCCTCGTGGACGAACAGGTCGGGCGCGCGGGACTCGCGTGCCCGACCTGCTTACGGCCGAACCGTGTCCACGGGACAGAGTGACCTGCCCCCGGCCTCGACTCAAGCCTTGAGGAACGTCCCGTTCTGCAGTTCCTCGAACGCCTGCCGGAGTTCGGCCTGCGTGTTCATGACGATCGGGCCGCGCCACGCGACCGGCTCCTCGAGTGGCTCGCCCGAGACCAACAGGAAGCGCACACCCTGCTCGCCGGCCTGGACGACGACCTCGTCGCCGCGATCGAACAGCACCAGCGAGCGATTGTCGGCGACGGTGGGCACGTGCGCCGGGCCGTCCTCGGTCGGGACCGGCTGCGGGCCTGACGCGTCGCGGAAGCGTGCCTCGCCGTCGAACACGTAGGCGAACGCGTTGCGGTTCGTCTCGACCGGCAGGACGACGCGTCGCCCCGCGGGCACGGTCACGTCGAGGTACGTGGGACGCGCCGCGATCTCGTCGATCGGACCGCGCGTGCCGCCGTACGTCCCGCACACGACGCGCACCTGCGTGCCGTCGTCCTCGGTGACGATCGGGATCTGCCCGGCCTGCACTTCCTGGTAGCGCGGCTTCGTCATCTTGAGCGACGACGGCAGGTTCGCCCAGAGCTGGAAGCCGTGCATGCGGCCCTCGGCATCGCCCCTTGGCATCTCCTGGTGCACGATGCCGCTACCGGCCGTCATCCACTGCACGTCGCCCGCGCCGATCACGCCGGTATTGCCCATGCTGTCGCCGTGCTCGACGTCGCCGGCGAGCACGTACGTGATCGTCTCGATGCCGCGGTGCGGATGCCACGGGAAGCCGGCGATATAATCGTTGGGCCGATCGTTGCGGAAATCGTCGAGCAGCAGGAACGGGTCGAAGTCCGACGTCTTGCCGAAGCCGAACGCGCGGCGCAGGCGCACACCGGCGCCCTCCATGGTGGGAACGGACTCGACGATGCTCTTGACGGCACGGGCGGACGGCATGAGGCCTCCGGGGTGTTGGAACGGGTCGGGGACGCTCGTCCCCCGACC
>JBKJNH010000135.1:0-3789 GCA_046596055.1 Candidatus Eiseniibacteriota bacterium | reverse complement strand
GCACGAGAGATCTACGCCGGCGCGACGCACGCGTGCCTCGCGGAAGGAGCGGCCGACCGACTGGCGGCTTCGCCCATCCGCGAGGTGGTGATCACCGACACCATTCCCCACCCGGCGTCGGACCTGAACGACAAGTTCATGGTCCTTTCGGTCGGGGGGTTGCTGGGAGAGGCGATCCGCCGAATCCACGAGGAGCGGTCACTCAGTTCGCTCTTCGTCTGACAACTGAACATTCAATGGCCCCCGGGCGGCTTGACCGACCCGGGCTGTCGTAAGGAGGCATTCCATGGCCATCGTTCCCCTCCAGGGACGGGTGCGCCCCGCACGGGGCAAGGGCCCGGCCCGGCAGGCACGTCGTGACGGCGAGATTCCCGGTGTGATGTACGGACACGGGGAGGAGCCGGTCGCACTGGCGGTTCCCCGTCGCGACTTCGAACTCGCGATGAAGACCGCCAAGGGCAGCAACGTCATCGTCGGGCTCGCGCTCGACGGCGCGGCGGCCCGGACCGCGATCATCCGCGAGGTCCAGCGCGACCCGATCAACTACGACATCCTGCACCTCGACTTCCATCACATCTCGCTCACCGAGAGGGTCAAGGTCGAAGTCGTCGTCCACCTCGTCGGCATTCCCGACGGCGTGAAGAACGGCGGCGGCGTGCTCGAGCACATCTCGCGCACCGTCGAGATCGAGTGCCTGCCGACCGAGATTCCGGGGCACCTCGAGGCCGACGTCACCGCACTCGGGATCGGCGACTCGATCCACGTGCGCGACCTGGTCATCCCGAAGGCGACCGTGCTGTCCGATGCGGACGTGACGATCGCGACCGTGGTGCCGCCGACCAAGGCGGTCGAGGTGGTCGCGGGTGAGGGCGGTGCGAAGCCTGAGCCCGAAGTGATCGCCAAGGGCAAGCCGGTCGACGCCGCGGCGGACAAGGACAAGAAGTAGTCCGTCGTGGGGCTGCGCGTGATCGCGGGACTCGGCAATCCGGGGCCGCGTTACGCCGCGACGCGACACAACGTCGGCTTCGACGTGGGGTCGCGCGTGGTCGCCGCACTCGGCGCGACGGCGGAGGAATCGGACCGCGGTTATGCGGCCTGGCTCGCTCCGCCCGAGCGTGAACTCGCCGTCGTGCAACCGCTCCTGTTCATGAACCGGAGCGGGGACGCGCTGGCGGCGTTCGGCGGACGACATCCGTTCGCACCCGGGGATTGCCTGGTGATCGTCGACGACGTGTACTTGCCGCTGGGCCGGATCCGGCTTCGCGCGGGAGGCAGCGCCGGCGGCCACAACGGGCTCGCCTCGGTGGCCGGGGCCTTCGGGTCGCTCGACTTTCCGCGCCTGAGGATCGGCGTGGGGCGCGGCGACTCGAACGTGGACCTGGCCGCGCACGTGCTGGCGGAGTTCGCGGACGACGAGCAGGAGAAGTTGTCGGAAGTGCTGGATCGATCGGCGGAGGCCGCGCTCCTGTGGGCCTCCGAAGGGATCACGGCGGCGATGAACCGCTACAACGTTCCCGCGCGCGATGCGCGGGACGAACCGGCCCCGCAAGGGGAGAGGTGACGCAGTGCACGAATACGAGACCGTCTTCATCCTCGACCCGGGTCTCGACGAGAACCAGGTCAACGACGAGGTCGAGAAGACCTCGAACCTGATCTCCGCCAACGGCGGAACGATCCTCGAGGTGCAGCGCTGGGGTCGCAAGCGCCTGGCCTACGAGATCAACAAGAAGCGCGACGGCGTGTACACGCTGATCAAGCACGAGTCGACGGGCGACACGGTGAAGGAACTCGAGCGCCGTCTCCGTCTCAACGACTCCGTGATGCGCGTGCTCACCGTGATTGCCGGCCCCGAGTGGGAAGTTCCGGCCGATCCCGAAGGAACCGGCGACGGCATCACGCCGCAGGCGGCTCAGGCTCCGGTGGCGGTCGTGACGGAGGATGCGGGCGCCTGACGCCCGCGGTGCCGTGGCGGACCTCAAGCTGCCGCGGATCAACCGGATGCTGCTCTCCGGTCGCGTCGTGCGGGACTTCGCTCTCCGCTACACGACGGACCGGATCCCGGTGGCGACGTTCACGATGGCGTTCAATCGCATGGTGAAGCAGCCCGACGGAAGTTGGAGCGAAGTGGCCGGGTTCGTCAACGTGCTCGTCTCGCACCGACTCGCCGAGCAGTGCGCCGAGCGTCTGAGAAAAGGCAGCCCGGTCTACCTCGAGGGCCGGCTGCAGATGCGCAGGACCGAGGGCGAGGACGGCCGCATGCGGCCGAGTCTCGAGATCAAGGCGGAGACGGTGCAGTTCCTCGACCGGCGCGACGACATCGACGCCGACGGGGAAGCCGCACCGCAGCCGCCGCGGCCGGTCGAAGGCGACCTGCCGTTCTGAAGCATGGACCGCGGGCCGCGCCATCGGGCGCGCGCCCTCTCCGATCGCAGGATCGGGGACCATTCACGAGGAGGTAGACGTGGCCCGGGATCGCGAACCTCGCGCACCCAAGAAGAAGTTCTGCAAGCTGTGTCTGGAGAAGGTGCCGCACGTCGACTACAAGGACGACAAGCGCCTTACGCGCTTCGTCACCGACCGCGGCAAGATCGTGCCCCGGCGCATCAGCGGCACGTGCGCCCGGCACCAGAAGCAGGTCACCCTGGCGGTGAAGCGCGCGCGCGTGCTGGCGCTGCTTCCGTTCTCGAGTGACTTCTACCGCTGATCCGGGCTTCGAGGCCGTCACCCGGCGCCGCACCGGCGCCGGGCTGCTCGGAATCCTCGCCCTGATCCTGCTCGGGCAGCTGATCACGCCCGAGCCGTGGACGTACCTGTGGCCGGTCATTCCCGTCGCCGGCGCCGCAGCGATGCTGCTGGCGCAGACGACGGTGGCGATCACCGCGGCGCTGCCGTCGCTGTTTGCTCTTCTGGCGATGGTCGCGGTCGGCGGCTTCGATCGACCGTGGGGGTGGTGCCTGTTCGCCGGCGTGCTGGCGGCCTCGTTGCTCGGCCTTGCCGAGCGGCGCGGTGCCAACGGCTCGACGCGGCTGTGGGCGTACCTACCGGTCATCGCGATCGCGGCGGCGTTGCCGCTGGCGCCGGGCTACCGCGAGTTCATCGAACGCGTGGTGGCTGCGATCCGCGGCCAGGAAGCGCGCCAGCTCGTGGCGCTCGAGGATGCGTCGTTCACGGCCGACCAGCGCCTGGCGCTGCAGCAGTTCGTCGGCGCGGTGACGGCGCGGCAGGTGGCGGTGGCCGAGGCCGCGGTGCCCACGCTGCTGTTCGCCTGGGTGGCGCTGCTGGTCCATCTCGCCGAGCGGGTCGCGCACCGGCTCGCCGAACTGGTGCGCCGGCCGCTCAACGCGCTCGTGCCGTTCCCCGCCTGGCGGATGCCCGCCGCGGCGGTCTGGATGTTCATCGCCGGCCTCGCCCTCGTCGCCCTCCAGGACGCGCGGGTGATGCCGTCGGGCCTCAACCTCGCGGCCTCCGCCGGACTCGCGTTCAGCGTGCAGGGCCTCGCGGTGTTCAAGACCATGATGTCGGCCCAGGGGATGGCGCCCGGGCTCGTCCTCATGCTGTTCGTCTTCGCGTGGTTCATGCTCGGGCCGGTCCTGCTGGTGGCCGCGACGGGCGTGGGATTGATGGACCTGTGGCTCGATTTCCGGCATCTCGAGCCGCGCTCCGACAGTGAGCCGGAAGGAGGCAGACCGTGGAAGTGATCCTGATCGACGACGTGGACGGGCTCGGCAAGAAGGGCTCGACCGTCAAGGTGAAGAACGGCTACGCGCGCAACTTCCTCGTGCCGCGCAA
>JBKJNH010000097.1:0-4396 GCA_046596055.1 Candidatus Eiseniibacteriota bacterium | reverse complement strand
TGTTCCGCCGCGCCGCACGTCTCGGGCGCATCGAGCCCAAGCGTCCCGACCACGCGATCGGCACCACGACCGAGGAGAGCCTGCTCTCGGGCATCGTGCTCGGCCATGCCGCCATGGTCGATGGCATGGTCAGCCGCCTGCTCGCCGAACTCGGTGGGCGCGCGGCGGTCGTTGCCACCGGCGGCCTCGCGTACCTCATCCAGGACGAAGTGGGCACGCTCGAGCATGTTGACGCCGCGCTGACGCTGAAGGGGCTACGGCTGATTCACGAGTCCGTTGCGCGGCCCGAGACTCTTGCCGCCTGGGTCAAGAAGCAGGAGTCCCGCCGTAGCGCTCGGGAGCGCACCGTCGCGCTGCTCGATCGCGAACGCGACGCCGAGGCCGAGCGCAACGCCGCGGCGGAGGAGATCGACGAGGAAGAGGTGATCATCGTGCACGGGCCGACGCCGCGCGAGCGAGGCGAACGCTCGGAGATGTCGCGCGAGCGAAGCGAGCGCAGTGTCCCGGCGCAGCGCAAGCCCCGGGGACGGCGTGGCGCGGCCACCGAGTCCGCGGAACGGCCCGAGCGCACTGCGCGACCGGAACGCGCTGCTCGTCCCGAGCGTGCGGCACGACCCGAACGCGAGCTGCGACCGGAACGAGAACCGCGACCCGAGCCCGCGGCGCGTCCGGAGCGTGCGGCGCGCCCTGTGCGGGGCCGCAAGCCTGCGCCGAGCGGGACGGCCCAAGCCGCGGCGGTCGCCCCGGTTGCCGTTCGCCCCGCGCCTCCTCCTGCGCCGGCCCCGGACGCGGAATCCCCGGCCGCGCCGGCAGCGGACGCCGGCCGCAAGCGCCGTCGCGGTCGTCGCGGCGGCCGCCGCTCCCGCCGCTAGCAGGGCATGCCGCGCCGGGTCCTGTTTGATGACGCCGCGCGCGCCGCGCTGGCCCGTGGCGTCGAGCAACTCGCCACCGCCGTCGCGTTGACGCTGGGCCCCTCGGGGCGCAATGTCGTGCTCGCCCGGGCCGACGGCTCGGTCACCATCACCAACGACGGCGCGACAGTTGCACGCGAGATCGAGCTGCCCGATCGCTTCGAGAACCTCGGCGCGCGCCTCGTGCGCGAGGCCGCCGAGAAGACCGGCCAGGATGTCGGCGACGGCACGACGACGTCGGTGGTTCTTGCCCACGCGCTCTTCCGTCGGCTTGCCGCCGCCGTCAATGCGGGCTGCGTCCCCAACGCCGTGCGCCGCGGGCTCGACCGCGCGGTGCTCGCCGCCGTCGACTCCCTGCGCGCGCAGTCCCGTCCGCTCGTCGAGGAAGCCGATCGCGCCGCCGTTGCCGCCGTTGCGGCGGGGGGCGATGCGACTCTCGGCCACCTCGTGGCCGAGGCCTTTGCCCGGGTGGGCCACGGCGGAACCGTCCTGGTCGAGGAAGGCCACGGGACCGTGTCCCGCGTGCGCTTCACCGAGGGACTGCGATTCGAGCGCGGCTGGGTGTCCGCGTACTTCATCACCACGGCCGAGGAGATGCGCGTCGACCTCGAGCGACCGCTGGTCCTGCTCGCGCGTGCGCGCCTGACCGCGGCGGCGCAGTTGCTGCCCGCCGTCGAGCGCGCCGTCGCTGCGCACCGCCCGCTGCTGGTCATCGCCGATGCGATCGAAGGCGAGGCGCTCGCGCTGCTCGTCGTCAACCAGCTGCGCGGCGGCGTGCGTGCCTGCGCCGTTCCCGCGCCCGACAGCGGCGATCGCCGCGACGCCTGGCTTGCCGACCTCGCCACGATCACCGGCGCGCGCATTCTCGGCGACGAGGTCGGGCTCGACCCCGCGCACCTGCCCGCCGACGCGCTGGGCGAGGCGCGCCGCGTGCACGTCGAACGGGCGATGACGACCCTGTTCGAGGCGCCGGGTCGTCGCGCCGCCGTCCTCGACCACGTCGCCGCGCTGCGGCGCGCGGAAGCGACGGCCCACGGGCGCTTCGACCGCGAGCGGCTGGCCGAGCGCGTCGCGCGCCTCGACGGCGGCCTTGCCGCGATCGAGATCGGCGCCGCGAGCGAACTCGAGCTGCACATGAAGAGTGGTCGCGCCGAGGATGCCGTGTGCGCACTTCGTGCCGCGCTGGCCGAGGGCATCGTGCCCGGCGGCGGCACCGCTTACGTGCGCGCCGTCGCGGCGGTCGAGGAGCACGCGCTCACAGGCGTGACGGGCGACGCGCGCTCGGGCGTGCGCGCGGTGATGGAGGCGCTGGTCGAGCCGACCCGCCGGATCGCCGAGAACTCCGGCGCTGCCGGAGGGGTTGTCGTCGAGCACGTCCGGGCCGGAAGCGGGTCGTTGGGCTACGACGCGGCTCTCGGCAGGCACGGTGACCTGGCGCGATCGGGGATCGTCGACCCGGTCCGCGTCCTGCGCGTGGCCCTCCAGAACGCCGCATCCGTGGCGGGCCTCCTGCTCACCGCCGACGCGCTGGTCGTGGACGACTGACGCCGCCAAGTCCGCTCAGAATCGACGCTTCCCAAACCCGGACGGATTCGTTAGGGTACCCGCTCGCGCCCCCACGACCGGGCGGCCACCCCATCCGCGTCGTTCTCTCCGGGAACCCAGGGTCTCGCTCATGAATCGGAAGATCGAGCTTCGTCCGTCGGTCCGTCGTCTCGCCGCCCTCTTCGGTGGCGTCCTCGTCCTCGCCACGACCGGGTGTGTGTCCTACCGTGCCCACGTCAACGTGTTCCCCAACGGCGAGATTCATGTCGAGGAACGGGCCGAGCTCCTCCCGGGTGTCGCCGATTCCGTCCAGCTCGAACCCAAGCTCGCCTGGACTGCCTTCGAGGCCACGACGCAGGCCCGCGGTGGAAAGTTTACCAAGGACCGTCCGGACTCCATGAAGGGCGCGACCGCCGACTACCCGCTGGACGAATGGTCGGAGCTCGGCGTTCGCGGCCAGGCGTTCAAGGGCTATGATGAGATCGAGCGGCGCTCGCGCCCCGCGAACGTCCAGTCCGAGGTCAAGGACCAGTACTTCTTCACGCAGACGACGCTCAACTACAAGCTCGAGCTGACCGAGCCCTCGGGCGCCAGCGTCGATTCGACGCAGCTGGCGATGATGCCGATGGCCAAGGGCGAGCTGGTGCTCACGGTGCCGGGCACCATTCTCGAGACCAACGCGCCCACCAAGAATGGCAACACCCTGACGTGGCCGCTGGCATACGGGCAGGAGCTCGAGGCCTCGGTGAGCTACCAGCAGATCCAGTGGGTGGCGATCGTGTCCGTGATCCTGGTCGCGATCTTCCTCGGGTACCTGCTGCTCAGCGGGTTGCGCGCGATGCAGTCGCGCAAGAAGGGCGCAGGGCCCGCCGCACCGCCGGCCGCACCGCCAGCCACGAAGCCGGCCTGATCCGACCCGAGCGGTCGTGAATACGCTACGGTCACCCGATCTCGTCGCACTCACCACACGCCTCGTCGACATCCCCAGCGTCTCGGGCGACGAGGGTGCGCTCGCGGACTACATCACCAACGAGCTGCGGACCCAGTGCCCGCCGTGCGAGATCTCGCGCAGCGGGCACAACGTCGTCCTGCGTGGCCCGCAGCGCCCCGATCGGCCATCGATCGTCCTTGCCGGCCACCTCGACACCGTTCCGCCGGCCGGGAACGAGAAGGCCCGCCTGCGCGACGATCGGCTCTACGGGCTCGGCACCTCCGACATGAAGTCGGGCCTCGCCGTCATGATCGCGCTCGCAAAGACCGTCGACTGGCTACGCGCGCGCGCCAACCTCACGTTCGTGTTCTACGAGTGCGAGGAGGTCTCGCTCGAGCGCAACGGCCTGCGCAAGCTGTTCCCCGAGATGCCCGCGCTCGCGACCGCCGACCTCGCCATCCTGCTCGAGCCCACCGATGCGACGGTCGAGCTGGGCTGCCTCGGCACGCTGAACGCCCGCGTGACCGCGCGGGGCCGGGCCGCGCACTCGGCGCGCCCCTGGCTCGGCGAGAACGCGATCCTGAAGGCCGTGCCGTTCCTCGCCCGCTTCGCCGCCCTGGTGCCCCGGCCCGTGACCGTCGGCGGCGTCGAGTTCCTCGAGACCTTCCAGATCACGACCGCCGAAGGCGGCCGCGCGCGCAACGTCATCCCGGATGCGTTCGCCATGAACGTGAACTTCCGCTATGCGCCCACGCGCACGCCGGCCGAGGCCGTCGCCGAGCTGCGCGGCATGGTGCCCGAGGGGTTCGACTTCGACCTCGTCGATGCCGCTCCACCCGGGGTCGTGCGCAGCGATCACCCGCTGATCGAGGACCTGCTCGGCCGCTTCGCCCTCGCGCGCCGCGGCAAGCAGGCATGGACCGACGTCGCCCAGTTCTCGGAGCGCGGCGTGGCCGCCATCAACTTCGGCCCTGGCGTCCCGGAGCAGGCGCACCAGGCCGACGAGTTC
>JBKJNH010000092.1:0-16990 GCA_046596055.1 Candidatus Eiseniibacteriota bacterium | reverse complement strand
CGATCGCCTCGCGCGCGCCGGGCGGCACACGCTCGAGGATGCGGCGCGCCTCGGTGGCCAGGCTCATCGGGCCGCCTTCGCGTGCATGCCGCCCGCGACGCCGCTGCCGACGCCCGGCTCGCCCCGGGTCGAAGCGCCCCCGCCCGTGAGAATCCCGCGATAGATCTTCTCCAGGCGATCGGCGTAGACGACGACGTCGAAGTCGTTGGCCCGCTGACGCGCGGTCGCCGCGAGCGCGCGACCCAGGTCGGGCGTGCGGAAGACCTGGATGATCGCGCTCGCCAGCGCGAGGCGATCGCCCGGGGCCACGACCAGGGCCTCGCGACCGTCGGTCACCGCGTCGAGGACGCCGCCGACGGGCGTGACGACCGAGGGCAGGCCCGCCGCCATCGCCTCGAGCAGGCTGATGGGAACGCCCTCGGTATACGACGGCAGCACGAACAGGCTGGAGTGCGCCATGGCCTTCAGCTTGTCCGGAAAACCGATCCAACCCGGAATGTCGATCTGCTCCGACACGCCCGCGGCCTCGGCCGCCGCGCGCGCGCGCTCGAGCTCACCGGTGCCGGCGAGGATCAGGCGCGCGCCGGGCACCTCGCGCACGACCGCGGGCCACGCCGCGATCAGGTCGTAGCTGCCCTTGCGCTCGAGCACCTCGCCAAGGAAGAGCGCCGTCAGGGGCTGCGGGGGCACGGCGCCGCGGTCGAGGGCGTCGAACCGCTGCCGCGCGACGCCGGCGAACCGCGCCACCTCGACCGGGTTGGCGAGGACCGCGATGTGGGCATGGGGGAACAACGGCCGCAGCTTCTCGGCCCAGCGCTCCGACAGCGAGAGCACCTGCGGTGTCGACTCGAGCAGCCAGCGGGCGAGGGCGCGAACCACCGCCGGCGACTCGGCGACGAACTGGTCGAAGCCGCCGCCATGCACGTGGACCAGCACGGGCACGCCGCGCAGGCGCGCCATGGAGGCGACGATCAGCTTGCGGCCGAACGAGCCGCGCGAGGCGACCTTGATGTGGATGAGGTCGGGCTTGCGCACGACCAGCCCGATTGCGATCGCGCCGATGCCCAGGGCTCCGCGATACAGGCGCTCGAACAGCGAACCGGCGCGGTAGGTCGGAAACATCGACAGCCGGAACCGACGCGAGAGCGGCGAGACGACCATCTGCCGCGCCACCGCCGCCACGCCGCCGCGCGAGCCCGGATCCGGCGAGACCAGCCAGACGCGGGGCGCCGGGCGCGCCGCCTCCTGCAGCACGCCCTCGAGCCGTCCTGCGATCGCATCGAACGACATCGTGGCCGCGCGGGCCCGCGCGCCGAACGCCAGGCGTCTTCGCTCCGCGGGCTCGGTGAGTTCGCCGAGCGCCCCGGCCAGGCTCGCCGCGTCCCCGACCGGGACGATCCGGCCGACGCCCTCGACCAGTTCCTCGACACCGGGAAGCGCGGTGGCCACCGGCGGGACGCCGGCCGCCATCGCCTCGAGCAACGCGTTGGGCAGTCCTTCGCCCTGCGTCGAGGGCAACACGATCGCCGCCGCCTTTTCCCAGTACCCGGGGAGTTCCGCCCGCGAGGCGAAGCCGACAAAGCGCGCGTCGAGCCCCATCTGTCTCGACTGCGCCTCGAGCCCGGCGCGCGCCGGGCCGTCCCCGACGACCCACAGGGGTCGGTCGGCAGCCGTGCCGTGGGCGCGGGCGAGCGCATGCAGGAGGACGTCGACGCCCTTGTGCTCGATGAGGCGCCCGACATAGAGCCAGTCGGTTCCGCCGGTCACCGGCTCGACTGGAACATCGACGCCGTTGCCGAGCACGTCGACGCGCGTCGCGATGCGCTCCGCCAGGAGCGGATTGCGGAGTGCGAACTGCGCGAGCATGCGCTCGCGATGAGCGCCACTCTGCACAAGCACCCGCCGCGCCTGGTTCCAAGCGAACTTCGCCGGCGCGTAGAGGTGCGGCAGGCGGTCGAAGCGGTACTCGTTCTCGCCGCGCACCCAGACGACGGAGGGCAGGCCGAGGGCGATGTCGGCGAGCCCCGCGATCGCGCCGCTCACGTAGGTCTGGAAGGCGAGCACGACATCGGGGCGGGGAGACAGGTCGCGCAAGGCAGCGATCGTCGCCGCCGCATCGAGCGCGCTGCGCACCGGGCCCGCGAGCGCCACGGGCGTGCGGACGATGCGGAAGCCATCGCGCTCCTCGCGTGCCGCCCGGCCCGGCCAGCGCCGCGTGAGCACGGTGACGCAGTGGCCACGGCCCGCGAGTGCGGCCGCAAGCCGGTCGGCCTGGCGCTCGGCGCCCCCGACGTCGTGCGGTGGGAAGCGTCCGATCAGGATCGCGATATTCATGCGGGCCACGCCCGGGTCGGGAGGGCCACGAAGCGGGGGTCGGTCATGGCGCGTCCATTCTAGCGGAGGCGGACGACACACGCAACTTCCGTTCCCACTTGCAGATAGGTCAATTCGACCGGTTTCATGCGACGCCTGCCGTGGTCGTCACCTCGGACCCGGAGAGGTGCGGCCGCGTCCCCGCGGGCACATCCCCCGCCCCGTCGAGGAACGCGCAGGCCCAAAGCTCGAACACGAGGACCGCCCACAGGAGCCGCCCCGCGGCCACGTCCGGCCGGCCCGCGATCCCGCCGGGGGCCCGGCCCCGGGCCCGGTCCGCCAGCCGCGCCACGCCGTCGGGGTCGAACAGCCCGCGCCGGACGATCGCCTCGCGCGACAGGGTCTGGGCGACGAACGAGTCGAATCTCCCGCCGAACCAGCGCTCGAGCGGCACGGCGAACCCCTGCTTGCCCCGCGCCAGGATCGACGGCGGCAGCAGGTCGGCGGCGACCTTCTTGAGCAGCCACTTCGACGTCCCGTCGCGAAACTTCTGTCGGTAGGGCAACCGCGATGCGAACTCGACGACGTCGGTGTCAAGCAGCGGCACGCGAACCTCGAGCGCGTGCGCCATGCTCATGCGGTCGACCTTGGCCAGCACGTCGTCGGTCATGTACGTGGTGAGGTCGAGATGCAGGAGCGTCTGCGGATCGCGCGGGTCGAGCCCCGCCACGTGCGGGCGCAGGCGAGCGTACGGATCGTCCCCCGCGAGCGACGCGCGCAGCGCCGGCGCCAGGACGCCGGACACCTCAGGCTCTCCCGCGATCGACATGAACCCCAGGTGGCGCTCGAGCGGATCCTGCGCCAGGCGCGCGAAGCGTCGCGACCAGGCCGGATCGACGGCCGCGCCCAGGGCGCTCACCGCCCCGGCGGCGACCCGACGCAGCGGCGCGGGAACACGGTCGCTGCGCGTGTACGCCGCCGCCGAGCGGTACGTCTCGTAGCCGGCGAATGTCTCGTCGCCGCCGTCGCCGGAGAGCACGACCGTCACGTGCTGCCGCGCCATCTCGCTGACCGCCCACGTCGGCAGGGTCGACGAGTCCGCCAACGGCTCGTCCATGTGCCACACGAGCCACGGCAGGATCGACAGGGCGTCGGGCTTGACCATGAACTCGTGGTGCTCGGCTCCCAGGTGCCGGGCGACGGCGTGCGCGTGGGCCCGCTCGTCCTCCGGCGCTCCCTCGAAGCCGATGGTGAACGTCTTCACGGGGCGATCCATCCGCTTCGCCATCAGCGCGCAGACGACCGACGAGTCGATGCCCCCCGAGAGAAAGGCCCCCAGCGGCACGTCGCTCATGAAGCGCCGCTCGACCGCCGTGGTGAGCAACGCACGAAGTTCGTCCGCCGCGGCCGCATCATCCTGCACGACGGTTTCGCCGGTCGGCGGCGCCCACCAGCGTCGCTCCTCGACGCCGTCGGGAGTGACGACCAGCAGGTGCCCCGGCGGCAGCTTGCGAACGCCCTTCAGGATCGAGTCCGGCGACGGCACGTACTGGAGCGTGAGGTAGGCATGAAGCGCGCGCGGATCGACCTCGCGCGGCATCGTCGGATCGGCCAGCAGGGCCTTCAATTCCGAGCCGAATGCGAACGTTCCGCCGTCGGCGCGCCAGTACATCGGCTTCTTGCCCATGCGGTCGCGCACGACGAGCAGGCGCCGACGCGGACCGTCCCACAGCGCGAACGCGAACATGCCGGTCAACTGGAGGACGAAGTCGTCGCCGTACTCCTCGTAGAGGTGCAACACCATCTCGGTGTCGGTGCGGCTGCGGAAGCGGTGCCCCTTCGCCTCCAGTTCGTCGCGTCGGCCGAGCACGTTGTAGACCTCACCGTTGAACGTGATCCAGCGCGTGTGATCCTCGTTGGCCATCGGGTTGCGTCCCGCTTCCGACAGGTCGACGATCGACAGGCGGCGCTGGGACAGGCCGACCGGCCCCTCGGCATAGAGACCCGCGTCATCCGGCCCGCGATGCGTGAGGCGGTCCCGCATGGCCACCAACAGGTCGCGATCGGCGACGCGCCCGTTCCCGTAGTGATAGAAGCCCGCGATGCCGCACATGTCCGTCACTCCCCCTCGTCGGTCAGGCCGACGGCGTGTTCCAGGTCCCGGGCCACGACTCCCGGCGCGTGCCGCTCGGCCACGTAGGCGCGGGCGCGCGCGCCCATCGTCCGGCGTGCCGCCGCATCCTTCCACAACTCGTCCACCCGGGTCACGAACGCCTCGGCATCCGTGGCCAGGACCCCGACGCCCCCGGAGGCGACCGCGCCGTCGGGATCGACCGCGCTCACCGACGGCACGCCATGCGCCCACGCCTCGAGCAGCGTGTTGGGAAATCCCTCGGCCTCCGACGTGTGCGCGAAGACCCGCGCCCGCGCCAGCACGGCAGGCACGCCGGCGGGCGCCACGAATCCGAGCACCTCGACATTGTCGAGCGCGGCCGCTGCTGCCGCGAAGCCGCGGAACGGGGCGTCCGACATCGGCGCCGGGGGTGCTCCCCCGGCCACCACGAAGCGCACGTGTGGCAGGCGCTCCGCGGCATCGAGGATCCATTCGGGTCGCTTCGCAGGCTTGATCGTGCCAACCCACACCACCGCGTCGGCCGCCGCTTCGTCCCGTGCCGCGGAGGGCAGGTCGATCAGGTTGCGGACGATCATCGCCGTCAGGCCGTGGTAGCGCGCCAGTTCGTCGCGCTGGAGCGCGCTCTGCGCCAGCACGCGGTCGGCATGGTGCAGCCCGTAGCGATAGAACGCGCGATCGCGCGCGCTGCCCAGGGCCGGGCTGCGCGGCAGCACGTCGAAGTCGTGGGCGCAGGCGAACACGAAACGGCGGCCCCGCAGGCGTGCCCACAGCGCGCACTGGCCGGTGATCGCCCCCGCGGTGCGCTGGTACACGATGTCCGCGTCGGAGCGATCGAGCGCCGACCACAGGCCCGTCCAGCGCGGGTGGACGAAGCGGAGTCCCGGCAGCCCGGCGAACGGACGATAGGCGGCCTCGACGCGAACGCCGTCGATCATGGTGCGCCGCGGCTGCCCGAAGTCGGCGCTCACCATCCCCACGTCGTGGCCGCGAGCGACCAGCGCGCGCGCCAGCCGGGCCTGCTGGATCTCGGCCCCGCCCACGTAGTCGAACGTGTCCGTGCCGCCATGCGCGGCGAGCGCGGGGTAGCCGTACGGCGTGACGAACACCAGGCGTCCGCTCATGGCCGCCCCGCGATCGTGACTCGCCCCACGACGGGGCCGTTGAACAGGTCGTCGTCGCTCAGGTAGTCGCGCAGGCGGGTGTTCGGGTAGTGCGGCATCCGCACCATGCGCACGCGAACCTCGTAGTCGCCGGGGGCGAGTTCGCGCGGCACGCCGAACGTCGACGAGTCGGCGACGATCTCGCCGGCCTGCCAGCGATCGGGCGCGAAGACCCCGTTGAGCGGGCGGTGCGACTCGCGCGCCCGCCACTTGCGTCCGCTCGTGCGCTCGAGCGCCTTGCGATACGGCTTTTGCCACAGGTCCGAATAGAGCGGCCCGCGCGGCTCGTCGCCGTCGAGGCGCACGTATACCGTGTAGCTGCCCGGTCGCGCCACCACGCCCGGCGTCAACGCCCAGCGCGTGACGAACCGGATCGTGTCCCCCGGCGCATACGACGCACGATCGCTCGTCGTGCCGTACTGCAGGAACAGGCCGTCCTCGAGCGGGGTCACCGTCGCCAGCGTGCTCTCGCGTTCCGCGGCCGTCAGCACCGGCCGTGGCATCTCCGCCGGCGGCGGCAACGCGCCGGTGCGCGCCGAGTCGGTGAGCTCGAACACCCACGCACCGCCCCTGGCGAACACGGGTCGGAACCACTCGGGGTGGAGCGCGAACTTGGCGCGCGTCGCGGCGTAGAGGCGAGGCTCGACCGACCAGTAGTCGAACGCGATCGGCCGGGTGAAGCGCTGGTTGACCACGACCGCGTCCGCCCCGTACGAGCGCAACAGCGTCAACGTCGTCCGCAGGTCGACCGAGGGCGACAGCACGTCGCGCGCGTCGAGGATCCGCGTCAGCCCGCGCGGATCGTTCGGCGAACTGTGCTGATCGAGGTACGCGGTCACATGGTGTCCGGTGTACGCCGGGATCGAGTACGACGTCGCCGGGTCGGCCAGCAGCACGCGCGGCCGCGGGTACTCGTCGCGCAGCCAGGTGAGCAGGTCCATCCATGGCTCCGGGCTGCGCTCGGCTTCGAGCGAGCGCAGCAGCGCCCGGTCGGTCAGGTTCGACACCGCCTGGCCAAGGGACGGCGCGAGCGCCAACAGCGCCGCGGCGGCTCCGACGAGCGCCCACGCACGCGCCCGCCCGGCGCCGCGCAGCGCGACCTCGCCGACGGCGGTCAGGACGGTGGCGACCGCCGGAATGACGGGCACGATCCAGATGAGCCGCATCACGAGGTAGCCGAGCGTGCCGTGCGCCAGCGGCAGAACAAACGGGTTGAGCACCACGAGGACGACCGCCCACGGCACCAGCGCCAGGTAGATCGCGCCGGTCGATTCGCGCCGGCGGGACCAGAACCACGGCGCCGCCGCGAGTGCCACCAGCAGCCACACGCCTGACCATGTCCAGATCGCCTGCGGGTCGACCGTGAAGAGCCGGGCGTCGAGGTAGAACAGTCCCTGCGGCTCGGTGTGGATCTCGTTTTGCGGCCCGTAGGCCTGGCCCTTGCGCCACACGAGGTAGGGCAGCGCGGGGACCGCGAGCGCCGCGGCCGCCGCCGCGAAGCGCCCGAGCGTCCGCGCCGAGCGCTGGACCGCCAGCGTCCCCAGCGCGTACACCCCGAAGGCGACGGCGAAGTAGAGGACGATCCACAGGTGGACCGCGATCGCGGTCCAGCCCACGGCCACGAACAGCGCCAACCGCCGTCGCCCGCCGCGCTCGATGAAGCGCACGAGGCAGGCGGCGGCGAGGATGGCGACCATCTCGCCGATGCGCGTCGAGTAGACGGTTTCGCGCAGCTCGGTGCCGCCCACACCGCCGCCGTAGATCAGCGGAAACAGCACCGCGGCCAGCAGCGCCGACATGCGCGAGCCCGTCAGCTTGTAGGTGAACGCCGCCATGGCGAGCAGGAACGTGGGGATGAACAGGATCGGCAGCCAGCGCCACGCGTCGACCGGGTCGAGGTGCGAGGCGCGCACCACCGAGGCGATCCACGCGTGGTACACGCCCTTGCGCGGATCGGCGCCGTGCACGCCCGCGTCGGCGAAGAACGCGTCGTCGGGCAGGACGACGCGCGTCTCGGCGATCCGTCGCACGGTCGCGATGTGATCGGGCGAGTCCGTGTCGGTCATCAGCGGCGCGCCCAGCGTGCCGACGACGAGCGCCGTCAGGACGGCGACGAGCGCGAGCAGCGACCACGGCAGCATTCCGCGCGGCGCCGCCGGCTCGACCGGGCGCGCCGGTCGCACGCAGGCGAGCCCGAGCCCGATCGCGGGCAGCGCCCACAGTGTCACGCCGGGATCGAACCCGAACCACGCCGCCGCGAGGTTGATCAGGCACGCCATCCCGAGGCCCAGCGCGAAGGCGATCGCCACCCGGCCCGGCCACTCGACCTCGTGCTCGACCAGGAAGAATCGCCACAGCATCGCCCCGGGCCAGAACGAGAGCATCAGCACCGCCACGGCGAGCCGCACGAAGGCGGGTAGCGGCGCCCCCGCCACGACCGCGCCGTAAAGCGCGAGCAAGACGGCCCCCGGCGCGAGCCGCGCCGGCGGAAACTCGAAGCGCTCGAGGATGCGCTTCATCGTGGCTCCCCATCGGGCGCGCCGACGCGCACCACGCGCGGTGGTTGGGCGGCGACGACCGCGGGGACGGAGACGGGACGGGCCCGCGGGGTCGCCATCGGGGCGTCGAGCTCCTCGAGCGCGAGGGCACGATTGGCGAAGACGCGGGTCCACGGCGCTCCCAGCGCGGCCGCATCGGGATCGCGGCGCACCGCGAAGACCTGTCCCCCAATTGCGGCGGCCCGACGTCGCAGATCGTCGACGGTCGTCGGCTCGAGCGCGCCGGCGGCGAGTTCGAGAGCGGCGCGCCGGCGCAGCGCGAGGTCCGTCGCGGGGTAGCCCCAGTTGGACGCGTATCCGTCGCCGCCCCAGACGAGCATCCGTGGGCCATGCAGCAGGAGGTCGCGGTCCGGGTCGTGAGCGTCCGCCGCCTGCGCCTCGAGCAGCACGTCGCGTTGTGTCGTGCGGCGTCCCACCGCGGCGTAGGCGGCCGCCAGCTCCGGCGTCGGCACGCGTCGACCCATGGTCTCGAGACCCGGATCGAGTGCGAAGCCGGCAATCGCGACCAGCGTCGTCGGCGCGGCAAGCAGGCAGAGCCCGAGCGCGGGGACGACGCGAAGCCGCGCCAGCGCCACTCCCGCCGGCACGGCGAGGACGAGGAGTGCCAGGTTCAGGAACTTCGTCTCGTTGCGCTGCACAAGCGTGACTGCCAGCGCGAGGAACAGCAGCGTCGCCGCGAGCGCGAACCACCCGGCCGTGAACGCGAGGACGCCGGGGCGCCGCGTCCGCGGCCGGGCCTCGCTCCACGCGAGCGGCGCCACGAGGGCCCCCAGGAGCACGACTGCGAGCACCATGTCGGCGTGGCCGCCGAAGCGCATGCCACCCGCGCCCCGCGCGGTCGCCTGCAGCAGGTACGGCCAACAGACGGCGATGCCGAGGGCGATCGCGGCGAACACCGGTCCCGCGCCGCGCCCGAACGCACGGCCACCCTCGCGGGCTCCCGCCCGCGCCAGCGAGGCCGCGCCCACCCCGATCACGAAGACCACGGGCAGGATCGTGTGGATCAGCGAACCGATCGCGACGACGAAGGCGCCGAGGACGAAGCGCACCGGGCGCGGCCCGACGAGGAACGCCGCCACCACGAGGAACGCCGCCTGGGCGAGGCCGAACGCGGTCGGCGTGAGAAACTTGTCGAGCGTCGAGGCGAGGCTCACGTGCGGCGCCATGAACGACAGCGCACCCAGCGTCTCGGCCGCGCCCAGCGTGAGGGGGCGCAGGAGCACCGCCACGCCGCCGTCGGAGCCGAGGAGCCCGCGCCCGAGCCACAGGATCCAGCCGAACGGATTGACCACCACGACGGCCGCGGCCACCGCGAACGCTCCGGCGCGGTCGCGCGCGACGGCGTCGAGCCCGGCGCGCCGGCCCCACGCCTGCGCGAGGGCCACCAGCGCGGCGGCCATGCCCAGCGCGGACATCACCGACCAGCCGGCCAGCGCGTCGAAGACACTCACGCCGAGCCGCGCGCCCACCGACGCCGTCGTGCCCACGAGCACGTGCCAGAAGTATGGATAGTGCAGCGCCTGGCCCGCGAAATACGGATCCCCGAGCGGCAGCCCCGCGTCGGCCAGGCGCGCCGTCACCACCCCGTGGAACCAGCCGTCGCTGCGCCACGCCAGTCCCTGGTTCTGCGCATGCACCGCGGCGATCAGTGACACGAACGCCACCACCGCGAAGGTCGACCATGGCCGCTCGAAGCTCGGCACGTCGACGCCACTGCGGGGAGCGCCGGGCATGCGGCGCAGGCCGCGGGCCAGCGTCACGATCGCAAGGGTCCACAGCGCGACTCCGAGGAAGATCCCGGACGTGGCGAAGCTCCCGCCCCCGGCCAGGCCCGGAACCGCCGTCACCGCCGCGAGGAACGCCGAGAACAAGACCGCACAGGCGACCGACAGCCAGAAGCCGTCGACGCGCAGCGCACGCGCCAGCACCCAGCCCGGTACGAAGCCGCACACCAGGAGCGCCGGAACGGTGCGCGCGAGCGAGCCCACGCCGGACTCGGGCGGTCCGTACACCAGGATTCCGCTCGGCGAGCCGCTCACCGCGAGGGACCCGAGCAGCGCGTAGAGCACGACCTTGCCCCACATCGTGGCCTGTTCGACCTGCGGCAGGTGATCGTCCAGCCACCACGTATCCGGCGTGAACAGTTGCCTAATCACGTGACCACACCCCGGCCAGCATGCGCGCGAACGGCCAGCTCGACTCGCGCAGCATCGCCACCACACCTGTTCGCGGCTTGAGGCGCCGCGCGAGCAGCAGGTAGAACAGCACGAAGAGAAGACTCAGCACGAGCGAGATCACGAGTTCCGAGGCAAACGGCTCGAGCCGCGGCCGCAGGCCGAGGTAGAGCGCGACGCACAGCAGGACCGTGAGGATCGACGGCAGCGCGCTCTTGAGCACGAACCCGATGCGGGCGCTGGTCGTCGCCGCGGCGTGCATCGCGGCAAAGCCCAGCAGGCCGAGCCCGTAGATCGCCGAGCCCAGGCTCACCGCCAGCGCCACGCCCTCGATCTTCGCTCCGGCCTGCAGGAACAGCAGGATCAGCCCGATCTCGACGAGGACCGTCAGGAGGGCCAGCGGAATCAGTTGCGCCTGGCGCCGGATCGACATGATGTAGAACGCGGGAATGCTCGAGAGGGCCAGGCCCAGCGCGCCGAACAGCAGCACCGACAACGAGCGCACGGCCGGCAGATACTGCGGCAGGAACAGGAGCACCAGTTCGCGCACCCAGAACACCGCGATGCCCACCACCAGAGGCATGACCCATGCCACGACCGCGAGCGGCCGCACCATCTCGCGGGCGGTCGCATCGGCATCGCCGGTCTCGGCGAACTTCGCGAGCAGGCGGGGATAGAGCACGTAGGCGATCGACTCGGGCAGGTACAGCAGCATGGAGACGCCCATGAGGCCGATCGAGTAGTAACCGAGTGCCTCGACCGAGAGAAACTTGAGGATCATGACGCGATCGATCGACTTGAGGACCGTGGTCGAGGCCATGAACAGGAAGATGGGAAAGCCTTGGGCCAGCAGCTCGCGCGTGCGCTCGTTGGGCACGAAGGCCAGCGGGGCGAACTCGGCGCCGAGGTGGCGAATGTAGGCCAGCGCGACGACCTGTCCCACGAGCCAGCCGAACAGCAGTCCCCACACGCCGAACGAGAACAGCAGGCCGAGCCCGGCCAGCCCGCCCACGATCGCCTGGATGGTCATCGCCTTGCTGACCACGCCGATCCGGCCGTGCGAGCGCAGCAGCGTTCCGTGGTAGTAGATGAGCATCTGCAGGAGGACAGCGAGCACCATGAGCATGACGCCCCAGGCGCCCCAGCTCTCGGCCAGCCGCCGAGGTCGCAGGACGAGGTAGACCGCGATCCCCGCCGCGAAGAGGGTCCACAGCACGACCATTCCGGCAATGCCGCCCCGCTTGAGGCGCGTCGACTGCGCGGGCGTCTCCTTGGCCAGCGCGCCGGGAACGCACTGATCGAGCCCCTGCTGCAGCCCGAGCTGCGCCAGGATCCCGTAGTCGAGGACGAGCAACAACGCGTTCCACGACCCGTACGCCGCGGGCCCCAGGAGGCGAGCCGCGATCAGGCCGCGGAACAGTTGCACGAAGCGCGACAGGTACTGGCTGAGGGCGAACCCCGCCGTATCGCGCACGAATTGCTTCTTCTGACTCACCGTTTACCTCGCGCCTTCGCGGGCGCCGCTGGGGCGACGACCGTGGGGGGTCAGGCGCGTGATCGCCGCGCGGGGCAGGGCCCGTGCCATGGCCCTTGTCGCGCAAGCATCCCGCCGATTACCATCATTTGGTCGCTGCGCCCTTCGGCGCGGCGTTTTCGTGTCGGCGCGAACGCGCTGCGCTCGCGCCCCTCCACCTGCGAGGACGTCCTTGCCCGCTCCCCTCTCCGCTCGTCCCGTGCTCGTCACCGGCGTCGCCGGCTACGTCGGGACGAGGGTCGCGGCCCTGCTGCTCGCCGACGGCCACGCCGTCCGCGGGTTCGACTCGCTGCTCTTCCCCGACGACTCGGTCGCCGCGTTGCGCGACCTGCCCGGGTTCACCCTCGTGCACGGCGACGTGCGGGACCCCGTCGCCGTCGGTCGTGCGACCGAAGGCTGCGCCGCGGTCGTCCACCTCGCGCGCCTGGTCGGCGACCCCGCTTGCGCGCTCGACCCCGCGCTCACGCGCGCGGTCAACCTCGAGGGCACGCGCCACGTGATCGACGCGGGCGCGGCGGCCGGTGTTCGCCGGCTGGTGTTCGCCTCGACCTGCTCGGTCTACGGCGCCGCGGGTGAGGCATGGCTCGACGAGTCGTCGGCCACCGCGCCGGTGTCGCTCTATGCCGAGACGCATCTCGAGGCCGAAGCCCTGCTGGCCGCCCACCCTTCGGGCGCCGAGGCACCCTGCATCCTGCGCTTCGCGACCGTGTTCGGGGCCGCGCCGCGCATGCGCTTCGACCTGGTCGTCAACCTGCTCACCGCCCGCGCCCTACGCGAAGGCGTCGTCGAAGTGCACGGCGGCGACCAGTGGCGCCCCCAGGTGCACGTCGACGACGCGGCCCGCGCCGTCGTCCTGGCACTCGATCATCCGGCCGCGGCTGGCGCGACGTTCAACGTCGGCTCGGACGCGCTCAACCTGCGCATCGCCGACCTCGCCGAGCGCATCGCCGCGCGCTTCCCGTCCGCGCGCCTCACGGTGCAGGAGACGCGCGACCCGCGTTCGTACCGCGTGTCATTCGCCCGCATCCGGCGAGAACTCGGCTTCGACACGACGCACACCATCGAATCCGGCGTCGACGAGATCGCCGACTGGCTGGGCGACCACCCGGAGACCGACTTCCGAGCGGCCCGTTTCTCGAACGTCCTCACCCTCTCGGAGACGCTTCGCGCATGAGCGACCCCTGCGACCTGTCCGCCCGGCTCGCCGCCGACGGCGGTGCCCCCGTTCGCGAGACCTTCCTGCCGGTCGCGCTCCCCTCGGTCGGCGAGGCCGAGAAGGCCGCCGTGCTCGAGACCCTCGAGTCCGGCTGGGTGACGACCGGTCCCAAGGCGATCGAACTCGGCCGCCGCATCGCCGAACTGTCCGGCGCGCCGCAGGGCCTCGCCGTCAACTCGTGCACCGGCGCGCTGCACCTGGCGCTCGCGGCGTGGGGCATTGGCCCGGGCGACGAGGTGATCACGTCGACCTGGACCTTCGTCTCGACCGCGAACGTCGTCCTGCACTGCGGCGCGAAGCTCGTGCTGGTCGACATCGACCCGCGCACCAAGAACCTCGATCCGGCGCGCGTGGCCGCCGCGATCACGCCGCGCACCAGGGCGATCATCGCCGTCGACTTCGCCGGCCAACCCGCCGACTACGACGCGCTGGTCGAACTGTGCAAACGCCACGGGCTGCACCTGCTCGCCGACGCGGCGCATTCGTTCGGCGCCCGCTGGCACGATCGCCCCGTCGGCACGCTGGCCGACGCGACGTGCTTCTCGTTCTACGCCATCAAGAACATCACGACGGGCGAGGGTGGCTGCCTCGTCTCGGCCGACGCCGACTTCATGGCGAAGGCCCAGGCGTTGTCGCTGCCCGGCATCTCGAAGGACGCCTGGAAGCGCTACTCGAGCGCGGGCTCGTGGTACTACGAGGTGACCGCGCCGGGCTTCAAGTACAACCTGACCGATCTCGCGGCCGCGCTGGGGCTGACCCAGCTCGATCGCCATCCGGTCTTCGACGCCCGCCGCCAGGCGATTGCCGCGCGCTACGACGCGGCGTTCGCGGACGTGCCCGAGGTCACCGTGCCCTGGGTGCATCCCGACGCCTACCACGCGCGGCACCTGTACACGATCGAGCTCGACCTCGAACGTCTCACCGTCGACCGCGCCCGCTTCCTCGAGCTGCTCAAGGCCGAGAACATCGGCACCACGGTCAACTTCATCCCGGTGCACAAGCATCCGTACTACCGCGACACGCTGGGGTTCGCCGCCGTCGACTTTCCGGTCGCCGAGCGCATCTACCCGCGCATCTTCACCATGCCCATCTACCCGCGCATGACCGACGCCGACGTCGACGATGCGGTGTTCGCGGTGAAGAAGGTCCTAGCGCACGTGCGTCGCCCGTAGCGGGCACGCGGTGTTCTTCGGCGGGCCGGTTCACTCCGTCCTTCGACGGTGTCCCCGCGTCGAGTGGCCCTCGACACTCAGGCGCGTGAACCCGGATCCGACCCGCCTCGTTCGCCGTCAGCCGTTCGCCCCCACCCCCTCCCGGCTCGCGGTCGCGACCTGCCCGAGGGACATCCCCGCGCGACCCAGGTAGATCAGTCCCACCACCGTGATGGGCAGGAACTGCGTCAGGTGGTAGTACAGCGAGAACGAGAAGCCGATCGCGCGGTCGATCCCGAACAGCGACAGCCCCAGCACGCACGCGTACTGGATCGCGCCCAGGTAGCCCGGCGTCGGCGCGATCATCATGCCGAAGGCGGTGATGACCAGCAGCACGATGCCGGCGTACCACGGCACGACCATGTCGAACGCCCACATGCAGCCCTGCATCCCCAGCGCCGTCACCGCGTACATGATCGCCGAATAGGCCGTGACCCGGAGCAGCCCGGGACCGCTGCGGAACACGCCCAGACCGCCCGAGAAGTTGCGCAGCAGCGAGGCCGCCATCGGCGCGATGCGCGCCGGAGCGCGCCGCTCGACCCACGCGGCCGCGCGCTCCGCCTGCGCCGGGCTGCGCTCGATCGAGACGAGGATCGCCAGCAGCACGACGTTCACCGCCAGGGCGGCGAGTCCGGCATCCTGCACCATCTTCGGGAACGGATGCAGGACCAGCGCCACGGCAAACAGCAGCAGGATGCAGAACATGTCGACGACGCGCTCGACGATGATCGTGGCGAACGCCGAGGACCGGGAGATCCGCTCGCTGGTGCCCAGCGCCCACGGGCGGACCAGCTCGCCCAGGCGTGCGGGCAGCAGGTTGTTCGCGGCGAAGCCGATCATGGTCGCGGCAAAGAGGCGCGGCGCCGGGATCGGCTTGATCCCGTGCAGGATCCAGCCCCAGCGCACGGCGCGCACCCAGAACGAGAGCAGCGTCAGCAGGCAGATCGGCAGGAACCACAGCCAGTTCGCCCCGGCGAGCGCGGACACCACCTCGTTCAGGTCGAGCGAGCGCAACGACAGCCACAGGAGCGCCGCCGAAAGCAGGAGCCCGATCGCGAGCTGGAGCTTGAGCTTCCCGCCGCTCATCGCCCCACCTCCCCGTCGCGGCGTTCGGCTCGCTCCAGCTTGAGCCGGAGCAAAGCGCTCTCCTGTGCCAGGCGTCGCACCTCCTGCGTCAGGCGGGTGAGCTTCACCGCGTAATAGACCAGAGCGACCATGACGAAGACGAGCCCGAAGAAGAAGATGACCGAGGTCTCGTAGAGCGCGCCGAACCAGTGCGTAAACGTCGTCACGCCGCGCGTCCAGAACGCGACGACGAGCACGCCGGCCATGGCCACCAGCGCCAGCAGCGAGTACTCCTCAGACAGGCGACGGCGGCGCACCAGGTCGACCACGCCGACGGCCAGCACCACGGTGAGCAGGGCGGCCAGGAACTGCGGGCGGGTCACGATTCACCTCCGGCCCGATGCGGCGGCCGGCGCAGCAACAGCACGAGCGATGCGAGCAGCGTCTTGTAAGGGTAGTAGAGCGAACGTGTCCAGGTGTAGAACGACGTCCCGCGCGTGCGCGGACGCATGGCGACCGGGACCTCCTCGAGAATGAAACCGGCCCGCGCCACCTGGATGAGCAGTGGCGCATCGGGGAAGTCCTGCGGGAACTCGATCCGACACAGCGCCATCACGCTCCGATCGTAGGCCCGATAGCCCGACGTCGTGTCCTTGAGCGGCCGTCCGGTGACGGCCGTCGCCAGCGCCGAGAACAGCACCATGCCGAGGCGGCGCAGCAAGGGCGCATGATACCCGCTCGCGCCCGCGACGTAACGCGATCCGATCGACAGGTTCGCCCGGCCGGCCGCGATCGGCGCCAACAATGCCGGAAGGTCGGCGGGATCGTGTTGCCCGTCGGCGTCGAGCTGGACCGCCACGTCGTACCCCTCTTCGAGCGCATAGAGGAATCCGGTCTGCAGTGCCGCCCCCACGCCCAGGTTGACGGGCAGGGCCAGCACCGGCACGCGGGCCGCGCGCGCCGCCGCCTGCGTCCCGTCGTGCGAACCGTCGTCGACGACAACGACATCCACGCCGGGCGCCCTGGCGCGGATCTCGGCCAGGATCGCGGGGAGGCTCTCCTCCTCGTTGAACGCCGGGACGACCACGAGCACGCGCATGTCAGTGACCCTCGGTCGTGGCGAGCGCGTCGGGTCGGCGGCGGCCGATGGCGCGGTCGGCGGCCAGGGCCAGCCCGACGACGCGGTCACGCACCGCCGACATCCACGGCACGCGCAGCTCGACGGCCTGGGCGCGCGCCAGGTCGTCGCGGGTGACCAGGTCGAGCAGCACGACCCCGAGTGCGAGCGCCGGGACGAGCAGGACGAGCTTGACCGCGAAGATCACCCGCCAGTCCCAGCCCGCGTCGTGCAGTGCCAGGGCGGCGGCGGCACCGAGCGCGACGAGGAGTCCGGACTTGAGCATCACGACACGGCGGTGACGCCCCCCGTCGGCGAGGTGCCCGCTCATCGCCGCATGTGCGCCGGCAAAGGCGACCACGGCGCCGGCGAGGTTCGCCCACGCCGCCCCGGCGAGGCCCAGCACGGGGATCAGGAGGATGTAGCTGCCCATCTCGGTCAGGAACTTCGCGACCGCGATGGCCAGCACGGTGCCGGTCTTCCGCAGTGCGTAGAACCCCATGGTCAG
>JBKJNH010000062.1:0-3887 GCA_046596055.1 Candidatus Eiseniibacteriota bacterium | reverse complement strand
GCGCGGCGAGATCGCGCTCGTCGTCGCCGCCCACGCACGGGGGCGGGTGCTCGCGGCCCATGACGTGTCGGAGGGCGGCGTCGTGCAGGCCCTGGCGGAAATGTCGTTCGCGTCCGGAGGCGAACTTGGCTTCACGGCGGACATCGCGCCGTGGACGGCCGCCGGAGACGGCGGCAACGGAGTCGCCGCCTGGTTCTCCGAGGAGCCCGGCTTCGTGCTCGAGGTCGACCCCGGTCACATCGCCGAGATCGAGACCTGGGCTCGCGCGCTCGCCATCCCGCTGGCGCGCCTGGGAACGGTCGACGCGGCGCCCCGGTGGCGCCTGCAGACGCCCGGTCTCGGAGGCAGCGAACTCGAGCGTGCGCCCTTGCACGCCACCTGGTCGACCGCGCTCGCGGCCGCCTTCACCGTCGCGACGGAGGTCATCGCGTGATCCGCAACGTCACCCCGACGGTAGCCGTCGTGCGACTCCCCGGCATGAACTGCGAGGACGAGACCGTGCGTGCGCTGGTCGCCGCGGGCCTGTCGGCCGCGCTCGTCGGATGGGATTCCGAACCGTCCGCGCTCGCGGGGTTCGCGGCGTACGTGCTGCCCGGGGGATTTTCGTACCAGGACCGCATCCGGGCCGGTGCCGTTGCCGCAAAGGACCCGCGACTCGACGTACTCGCGACCGCGGCCGATCGCGGCGTCCCGATCCTCGGCATCTGTAATGGCGCCCAGATCCTCGTCGAAGCGGGGCTCGTCCCCGGCGGCGTGCCCGGCGAGGACCGCGTCGCCCTCGCGCTGGCCGTGAATCGCCTGCCCGACCGCGACGGCTACCTCTCGCGGTGGGTCACGCTCGAGGCGCGCACCGGCTCGCTGTGGACCGAGGCCTACGCGCCCGGCGAGCGCGTGCCGATGCCCATCGCCCACGGCGAGGGTCGCTTCACCGCGCGCGATCCCGGCCGCGTCGCCGAGCTTTCCGCCCGCGGAAGCGTGCCGTTCGCGTACGCTGCGGCCAGGGTCGGGGATGCGGTCGCCTGGCCCGACAACCCGAACGGATCCGACGCCGACGCCGCCGGCGTGACCAACGCCGCGGGCAACGTTCTGGCATTGATGCCGCACCCGGAACGCGCCGATCGACTGCTGCACGTTCCACTCGACCTGCCCGGGCCGTGGGGCGAGCGCCGGCGGCGCGCCCGCGGCGATGCCGCCGGCCTGACCGCGGCGGGCCCCGGTCACGGCTTGTTTCTCGGATTGGCATGGCACCTCGGGGTGTCGACGCGCGAACGCATGGAGGTGCGGTGAACGGACGCATCCTGCAGTTGTGGGTCGAGCGGCTCGAACTCGATCCTGCCGCGTGGACCGCGGGCCACACGCTCCAGCTCCTCATGGGGCAGAACGCGCCCGCGCGCGTGGGCCGCGCCGACCTGTGGGAGATCGAGTCCGGTGACGACACCGAGGAGGCAGCCGCAAGCGGCGAGCGACGCGCGCGCTTCGAAGCATGGATGCGTACCTCGAACCTGTTCATGAACCCGAGTCGCGACCGGGGCAAGCTGCTCGACGAGGTCGCGCCCGAGAGCGGACCGTCGATCGGCCATGTCGTCTCGGTCGATCGGGGCGCGAGCGAGAGCCGGGCCCACGCCCTGACGCTCGGACACGCCCTGGGCGGCCGCTGGAAGGTGCGCCGCGGCACGGTGTGGACGCTTGCCTGGCCGGGCGAACGCGCCGCCGACGTGCCGACGCTGCTGGAGACCGCGGCCTTCGCCAGGCGGCGACACACCGGCCTGCTCGTCCAGCCCCAGTCGCAGGAAGCACGGTTGTTCGTTCATGCATGGGACCGTCCGGCGCTGCCGGCGGCGGACTCGATCGGCGCGCCGGCGCCCGCGGGAGGGAGCGATGGCGGAGTGGCGTGAAGAGTGCGCGGTGTTCGGGATCCACGACGCAGATCGCGCAAGCGAACTGGCGCAGCTGGGCCTGTACGCGCTGCAGCACCGCGGCCAGGAGTCGACCGGGATCGTGACCGCTCATGACGATCGCTTCTTCATCGAGAAGGGGCTGGGCCTCGTGGCCGACGTGATGACGCCCGATCGGCTGGCCCGCCTGCCCGGTCGCCAGGCGATCGGCCACAATCGCTACTCGACGACGGGCGGACTCAACCTGACGAACGCGCAGCCGCTCACGGTGCGTTTCCGTGGCGTCGAGGTGGCGATCGCGCACAACGGCAACCTGGTGAACGCGCGCTCGCTGCGACGTCGGCTCGAGGAGTCGGGCTCGCTGTTCCAGACCACGCTCGACACCGAGGTGTTCCTGCACCTGATGGCCCAGGCCGACGGTTCGTTCGAGGATCGCCTCGCCGCGGCGTGCCGCCAGGTCGAGGGCGCGTACTCCCTGGTGCTCATGACCACGTCGGCCGTGTACGGCCTGCGCGACCCGCACGGCTGGCGCCCCCTGGTGCTCGGGCGCCTCGAGTCGGGAGCGCACGTGCTCGCCTCCGAGAGCTGCGCGCTCGACCTCCTGGGCGCGACGATGCTCCGGGAGATCGCGCCGGGCGAGCTCGTTCGCCTCGACGCCGATGGACTGTCCACGCGTGCGCTCCTGCCGGCGCGCGAGCCGCGGCGCTGCATCTTCGAGCACGTCTACTTCTCGCGACCCGATTCGGTCGTGTTCGGCGAGACCGTCGACCGCGTGCGCCGGCGCCTGGGACGCAAGCTCGCCGAGGAGCACCCGGTCGCCGCCGACCTCGTCATGTCCGTGCCCGACTCGTCGAACTCGATCGCTCTGGGCTATGCGGAGCGCTCGGGCATTCCGTACGAGTTGGGCCTGATCCGCAATCACTACGTCGGGCGCACGTTCATTCACCCGACGCAGGCGGTGCGCGACCACTCCGTGCGCGTCAAGTTCAACGCCGTCGAGGCGATCCTGCGCGACCAGCGCGTCATCATGGTCGACGACTCGATCGTGCGCGGCACCACTTCGCGCAAGCTGGTCGCGCTGGTGCGCAAGGCCGGCGCGCGCGAGGTGCACTTCCGCGTCGGCTCGCCGCCGGTCGCGTCGCCGTGCTTCTATGGAATCGACACGCCGAGCCGCAGCGAGCTGATCGGCGCACGCCTGTCGCACGAGGAGATCGCGGAGTTCCTCGGCGTCGATTCCATCGGCTACCTGTCGGAAGCCGGAATGAAGTCGTGCGAAACCGATCCGGCGGGCTGGTGCGACGCGTGCTTCACCGGAAAGTACCCCATCCTCGGCGACGAGGATCCCGCGCGGCTCGCCCTCGAGGGCCCGCGCCCCGGCGCGCCGCTGGCGGGGGCGCGATGAGCGGCCCGGACGAGACGCGCGTGGATCCGCCCGACGGCGCTGCGGCCGACGCGGCGCTCGGCTGGCGCGAGGCTCGGCAGGCGAAGCTCGATGCCGTGCGCGCGCGCGGCATCGAACCGTACCCGTACTCGTACGACCCGACCCACCGCGCGCAGCAGGTCCTCGACCTCGGCGAAGCGGTCACCACCGAGCCCGGGGCCGTCGTGGCGGTCGCGGGCCGGCTCATGGCGCGGCGCGGCCACGGCAAGGCGGGCTTCGGGCACGTGCTCGATTCGAGCGCCCGCGTGCAAGTGTACTGCCGCGCCGACGTGCTCGGCCCCGACGGCTACGCGCTGTGGGAGCTGTGCGACGTCGGCGACTGGGTCGGCGTCAAGGGCCCCGTCTTCCGCACGCGCACCGGCGAGATCACGGTGCAGGCGACGGAGATCGTGCTCCTGTCCAAGTCGATGCGTCCGCTGCCCGACAAGTGGCACGGCCTGTCCGACCCCGAGACGCGGTATCGCCAGCGCTACGCCGACCTGTTCATGAACGTCGAGGTGCGCGAGACCTTCCGCCGCCGCGCGCTGCTCCACCAGACGATTCGCCGCTTC
>JBKJNH010000044.1:0-5267 GCA_046596055.1 Candidatus Eiseniibacteriota bacterium | reverse complement strand
TCTCGAGAGTGAGCGCGCCCGGCACGGCATTCGGGTCGTACGAGTAGGCGGTCACCGCGTAGTAGTAACGCGTTCCGTTGCGCAGCGGTACGCTCCGGATCTCGTCCTGATCCAGCTCGACCGAGTAGAGAATACCGGTGTCCTGGCCGAACTGGACGGGCACCGTCACGATGTCCCCGAAGTTCGCGTCGAACACCTGATCCTGGATGATTCCGGTGCCGTCGTCGAGATCGAACGTGCGGATCCGCTTCCACGGCCCGGCCCGCGACTCGCCCTGCCAGACGTTGTAGCCCTGGAACTCGTAGGCCGAGGTCGAGTCGTTCTGCCGCGACCCAGAATCCCAGGTGAGGACGATCCTCCCGTCGAGTCCCTTCGCCGTCAGCTGCGGGGTGGGCGGCGGGTTCGGCAGGTCGAAGTTCCGGTCGAACGCCTCCTGCGCGAACTGGTCGTAGAAGCGGAGCGCGCGCACCGACGACAGCCGGTCGGCGCCGTCGCCGATGATGACCGCAGCCACGATTTCCTGCGTGTCCCCCGGGGCCATGGTGAACGGCCCGGTCGACAGCATGAGCCGGCGGTCGGCCGGGTTCGAGTCGAGCCAGCCCGTGCGCGAAACCGGGTCGCCGCTGTGGAAGAACGTCGTTGGCTGGTTCGTGGTCGGGTCGATGACGGAGTTGCCTTCGGCATCGAGGCCCTTCATGTAGTTGTACGACTGGGTCTTCGAGTTGGGGTCGGTGCCATTGATGTACTTGTTGAACGACGCCAGGCCCAGCGTGTCGCCGCCCACGACCGGCCCCTTGAAGAAGTCGAAGCCCACGGCTGGCGGCGTCGATCCGTACAGGTTGTCGTTGTTCGTCGCGTTGTAGGTGTAGCCCAGCGACTTGTCGACGTCGACGCCGACGAGGTCGTCGCTGGCGCCGCCCAGGTCGGGATCGGACCAGATCGACGCATACGTCGAGTCGAGCGTGTTCGCTCCCTTGTTGATGATCACGTACTTGAGGAACACCGTGTTCCCCAGCGCGCCGGTGCGATTGAAGGCGAACGAGGTGAGCTGCACCTCGAGGCCCAGCGGCGCCGAGGCGCCGGCGTCGTTCGAGTGCGCGCCGGGATCGGCGTCATTGAAGACCGCCCACAGCGTCTCGTCGCCGAGGATCGCGGGCTGCGGGCCGTTGCCCACGTCCTCGATGGGTGCGCCCAGGGGCGCCGCATTGGTGACCCAGTCGGCCCACGCATCCCGCCACGCGGCCGAATCGGCCGGCGACGATCCGCTCGGTTCGCGCGTCACCTTGTAGACCTTGAAGGTCGGATTATCCTCGACGAACGTGCCGCCGACCATGTTGCCGGGAACGAACTCCTGCGAGTACTCGGCCACCGTGACGTTCGTCACGCCCGACACCTTGGCGCCGATCCACAGCCCGGCCGCGAAGACCGCCGTGTTCCCGGTGCCCTTCGGGAACTCGAGCCCCGAGTTGCCCGTCCCCAGGTCGAAGGCAAAGGATCCGATGTTCGTGACGAACATCGAGATCCGGTTCGCTGAGACCTGCGTCCCGGTGTCCACGTCGTTGATGATCGGCGGGCGCGTGCTCCCCTGTGTCCCGAGTCGCACGTGCGCGGCGGCGGGCGCCACGAGTGCGACAGCGAGCCCCAGGACCGCCGCCGTGCCTCCGAGAATCCGATGCATGCGAAGCCTCCTGCCTCGAACGGTCGAGGGCCTCAGAAGTTGGCGCGCAGTCCGAAGCGGACAAGACGCGGGTTGCCGAACAGGTCGGGGTTGCTCTCGGCGAGTTCGTACGCGTCGCGACCGGCCTGGCCCTGGTCAGCCAGGAACTGCTGCCCGGCCGGGGTGTTCAGGTAGTTGGTCGTGAACGCCGAGCCCGACGATTCGTAGACGCCGTACTGGTTGTTGGTGTCGAGGACATTGAGCACCCAGACATAGGCGTCCATGCCCAGCCCGCCCAGGGTGAAGCCCTTGTTGATCTTCATGTCCACCGAGCTGGTCCATGGCCCGTACCGCGAATTGAGCGAGCCCGTCGGCGTCGTGGAGACCGCGGCGAGCGAGACCTCGTCGTACACCACGACCGGCGTGTACGGCGTGCCGCTGCCGACGTTGAGCAGCAGGTTGATCCCGGCGTTCTCGAAGATCGTCGAGCCGCCGACCTTCGGGCCCTGGCCCTTGCCCAGGCGGTAGTCGGCGTTCATCGACAGCTTGTGGCGCTGATCGAAGTCGAGCGGCGCCGTCATCTTGGGCGGCTGCGAGGCCGTCCACGCAACGTTGCGCTGCGAGTTCGAGACCGATCCCGTGCCCTGCGCGTACGACAGCGAGTAGTTGATCCCCGCCGAGATGTTGTTCACCGGCCGCATCACGAAGCCGATGTCGACGCCCTTGATCGTCGCGAAGTCACGGTTCCGGTAGCTCGAGAACGCGTTCGGGCTCGACGGGATGTTGACGATCTCGACCAGGTCCTTGACGTCCTTGTAGTAGGCCGTCGCATCGATCCGCATGCGCTCGCCGATCTGGTGCTCGACGCCCACCTCGTAGGCCGTGGTCCGCTCGGGCTTCAGGTTCGGGTTGCCGAAACCGACAAAGTACCCGCCGGTTCGGATCTTGTGCTCGAGGTAGCGATACGACACGTACAGGTCCTGCAGGTTGACCTGCTGGAAGAACTGTCCGTAGTTGACCCGCAACTTCGTCTTCTCGTCGACCGGGAAGGCCACCCCCAGGCGCGGCGACACCCGCGTGTAGGTCTTGCTGGCCTCGAGATCGCTGTCGCCGAGGACGTCGTCCTCGCCCAGCGGCGCGCTCTCGCTCGCCAGCGCCTCGGTCGCGGTGTTGATGTAGTCGAGACGCAGGCCGCCGTTGACGATCAGCCCTTCGCGTTCGTACTTGTCCTGCACGAACATGCCGAACGTCTTCGGGTGCTTGGGCCCGTCGAGGTCGTCATCGTCGAAGTTGGTCTCCTCGCCGAACTCGTTGAACCCGTAGCGATCGATGTCGCGGAACGAGCCCAGCGTCGGCGCCCCGGTCGAGTCGTAGCCGATCCCTGCCGGGAAGTACGCGTTGTAGTACTTGAGCGTGTGGAACTGGGCGTCGAAGCCGACCTTGGCCTGGTGGTCGCGATGCACCTGGCTCGTCACGTCGCCGCGGAAGCCAGTGTAGGACGACTTGCGCCGCAGGTAGTCGTCGAACACATGCCCTTCGGGCCAGAAGTACGGAACGTCCGTGTCGAACGATGGGTTGCCGTCGGGATACTGGCTGTAGGCGCGCACGTCGTCGAAGTGGACGCCGTCGCCGCGCTTGCGCTCGGTCTCGAACCAGCTCGCGGCGAAGGTGCCGAACGTGCTCGGCGAGAACGTGTAGTTGAGCTGCCCGAAGATCGACTTGTTGCGGTCCTCGTAGCGCGGCATGTGCGCCGGGTTGTAGAGGTAGGTCTGCAGGAACTCGCGCCAGTCGTCGGACGAGCCAGTCGTGCCGAACTTCATGTTCAACCGATCCGACGGGCGCACGGACAGCTTGCCCGACCAGGTCCAGCCGCCCAGCGAGTTGTTCTGCAGGCGCCCCGCGGGCGTGCCGAACAGGTTCGCCTGCTCGTCCTGCAACGCCGACGGCACGAAGCGCGTCTGGCGATCGGCCTGCCAGCGCCGCTCACCCGAGACGAAGAACGTTGCGACGTCGTTGCCCTTGATCACGGGGCCGCCGAACGAGCCGTCGTAGGCGTTCCAGTCGTAGCGCTCGGAGCCGACCCACGAACCGCTCAGCACATCCGACACGGCCTCGAACGAGCCGAAGTACTTCGCGGAGCCCTCGCGCGTGACCACGTTGATGACGCCCGAGGAGATCTTGCCGTATTCGGCGTTAAACCCGCCCGTCAGGACGGCGACCTCGTCGATCGAGTTGCTCGAGATGTTGGTCGTGCTCGAGCCGGTGAGCGGATCCTGCTGCGAGAAGCCGTCCACGTAGTAGGCGACCTCATTGGCGCGGCCGCCGCGCACGATGAGCTGGGCCGAGTTCTGCGACTCCCGCTCGACTCCGCGCGGATCGTAGGAGCGCGAGTAGCTGACGACGCCGCTCTGCAGCGAGGCCGCGTCCTTGTAGCCGCGTGTCGGCAGGTTCTGGATGTCCTCGCCGCTGAGGAAGCGCGTCGTCCCGGTTGCGTCCTTCTGGATGAGCGGACGCGTCGACTCGACGATCACGGGCTCCTGCTGGATGGCATCGGTCGCCATCTCCAGCGCCACGTCGGTCGTGAAGTCCGGGCGGACACCGACATTGGTGAGGACATAGTCGGCGTAGCCGATCAGCTTGCCGCGGACGGTGTAGGTCCCGGCGGGAACGTTGAGGATCGTGAAGCGTCCCGCGTCGTCGGCGATGGCACCGAGGCGGGTTCCCTCGACCAGCACCGTCACGGCGGGCAGGACTCCTTTGCCGCGTTCGCGGACGGTACCGCTGATCTTCCCGGTCGTGGCGGCGAGCGCCGGCCCGGCGGCGGCTGCCACCAGGACGGTCAGCGCGATCGCTCGAAGAATCCGGACGTGGATGGCTCGAAGCATGGGAGACGATCTCCTTTCGCCGTGGGCGGGGACACGCCCCGTCGCGCGGATCCGACGGACGAACTCCGACAGGAACAATTGCCGGGAAAGGCTCGTGCTGTTGGGGGGGTGTTCGACAGGGACGTTCCCTGGTACCACCTCCTGTTCGATCGGGGGTCGAAGCGAGGTGTCGTGACTTCCGTGTTCCGTTCCGGGACGACCTGGGGGGATCGCCACGGAATGGCACCGGAAACCTATGACCCACGTCAAGCACCTGTCAACGATGAATCTTGGGGGGCGCGTCGGGATGTTCTTGGCGGGCAAGCAATTAGTTGTGCCCGCAAGATTGTGTGTGGATCGGGGCGGTCCCTTCCCGGGCCCGTCCCGATTCATTTTTTCGCGCGTGCCCTACACCGCGTACTTCCGTCGATGCTCTCTCCACCGTGAGATCGTCCGGCTCGGCACCCGCCCCCAGTAGTAGTCGGCCCATGGCTCGCACAGTGCGATCCGGCTCGGGAAGAGTCGCTTTGAGAGCACGTCCTCGACCGTCCACAGCCGATCCGTCAGTCCCAGGCGCATGGCCGGCGACTCGCGGTCCGCCTTTCGATCCCGCTCCGAGAACGGCTTCATCAGGTTGCGCCACACCGCGAAGATCGCCATCCGTCCGCACCCGCTCTGCAGGCGCTTGGAGAACGCGATCGTCTCGCGCTTGTGATGCGAACCGCTGTGGCGGATCAGGAGATCCG
>JBKJNH010000379.1:0-7004 GCA_046596055.1 Candidatus Eiseniibacteriota bacterium | reverse complement strand
GCTCGGGTCGACGAAGGGGACGTCGGGAATGCCGTGGGGGATCCGGTCGATCTTCTCCGGCGAGACGCCGTAGACCTCCTCGAGGAATTCGGCGTCTCGCCGGAGAAGATCGACCAGATCCCCCACGGCATTCCCGACGTCCCGTTCGTCGACCCGAGCTTCCACAAGGACCTGTTCGGCGTCGAAGGCAAGATCGTGCTCCTCAGCTTCGGCCTGCTCTCGGCGAACAAGGGGATCGAGAACGTGATCGCGGCCCTGCCCGCGATCGTGGCGCGCCACCCGAACGTGGTCTACATGATCGTCGGCGCCACGCATCCGCACGTGCTGGCGAACGATGGGGAGTCCTACCGGCTGTCGCTCGAGTGGCTGGCGCAGGACAAGGGCGTCGAGAGCCACGTCATCTTCTACAACCGCTTCGTCTCGCTCGAGGAGCTGAATGAGTTCATCGGCGCCGCCGACGTGTACATCACCCCGTACCGGAACGCCGCGCAGATCACCTCGGGCACGCTGGCCTACACGGTGGGCGCGGGAAAGGCCGTGGTCTCGACGCCATACTGGTATGCCGAGGAAATGCTGGGCGACGAACGCGGCGTCCTGGTGCCGTTCCAGGAGCCGGCGGCGCTGGCCGAGGCGGTGAGCGATTTGCTCGACAACGAGCCGGCGCGGAACGCCATGCGCAAGCGCGCCTACCTGTTCGGGCGCGACATGATCTGGCCGCAGGTGGCCCAGCGCTACATGGGCACGTTCGAGCGGGCGCGCGCCGAGAGGCGCCACCTGCCCACGCCGGAGTACGCGGTCAAGCCGCTCGACCGGCGGCCGGGCGAGCTGCCGCCGCTCAAGCTCGATCACCTGCGACGCATGACCGACGCCACCGGAATGCTGCAGCACGCGCTGTTCACCGTGCCGAACTACCGCGAGGGGTACACCACGGACGACAACGCCCGGGCCCTCGTGGTCAGCGCATTGCTCGAGGAGCTGGGCTACGGCGAGGCGCAGGACCTGTCCACGACGTATCTCGCATTCCTCTGGCACGCGTTCCACACCGAGAACGGCCGGTTCCGCAACTTCATGGACTACGAGCGACGCTGGCTGGAGGACATCGGCTCCGACGACAGCCACGGCCGGGCGTTGTGGGCACTGGGCACGATGCTCGGGCGGTCGAACACACCGGCGCTCCACAGCATGGCCGGTCGCACCTTCGAGCTGGCCTTGCCGGCGATCAACGACACGACGAGCCCGCGCGCGTGGGCGTTCGCGCTCATCGGGATTCACGAATACATGCGCCGTTTCGCCGGCGACCGCCGCGCCAGCCAGACACGCGACGAGCTGGGCGGCCGGCTGCTTGCCCTGTATCGACGGAACCGTTCCGACGACTGGCGCTGGTTCGAGAACAGCCTCAGTTACTGCAATGCCGTGCTGCCGCATGCGCTGCTCCTGTGCGGCCGTTCGATCCCGGATCCGGAGATGACCGAAGCCGGGCTCGAGGCCCTGCGCTGGTTGTCCGACCTCCAGCGCGGGGATCCCGAGGGCAAGCACTTCGTGCCCATCGGATCGAACGGGTTCTACGCGCGCGGCGGTGTGCGCGCGCGCTTCGACCAGCAGCCGATCGAGGCGCAGGCCACGGTGTCGGCCTGCCTCGAAGCGTACCGGGAAACCGGCGACAAGCGCTGGCGTGTCGAGGCACGCCGGGCGTTCGAATGGTTCCTCGGCCGCAATGATCTCAACCTGCCCATCTACGATCCCACGATGGGCGGATGTCGCGACGGACTGCATCCCGACCGCCTGAACGAGAACCAGGGCGCGGAATCGACGCTCGCCTTCGTGCAGTCCCTGCTTGAACTGCGACTGGCCGAGGCGGCCACGCTCGCAGTGGAGACCGCGACCCATGAGCCAGCATTACCCGGAGCTCTTTCGCCGGCTTGACACGAACCCGATCCTGACGGCGAAGGACTGGCCGTATCCCGTGCACCGCGTCTTCAATCCGGGCGCGACCCTGCTCGCCGACGGCACCACCCTGCTCCTGTGCAGGGTCGAGGATCGACGCGGAATCTCGCACCTGTCCGCGGCGCGCTCGGCGGACGGGGTGAGCGGCTGGGTCATCGACTCCGAGCCCACGATCGCTGCCGATCCCGAGAACCATCCCGAGGAGATGTGGGGCGTCGAGGATCCACGCATCACCTGGTTGCCCGAACTGGAGAAGTATGCGGTCGTCTACACGGCGTACTCGCAGACCGGGCCCGGCGTCTCGCTGGCCCTGACCGAGGACTTCCGGACGTTCGAGCGCTTTGGAATGATCCTGCCGCCCGAGGACAAGGATGCCGCGCTCCTGCCGCGACGGATCGGCGATTCGTGGGCGATCATCCACCGTCCGGTCGAGCGCCATGGCGCGCACATGTGGGTCTCGTACTCCTCGGACCTGCGCCACTGGGGAAGCCGCAAGTTGATCCTCGAGGCGCGCGCCGGCGGGTGGTGGGATGCGCGCAAGATCGGGCTGTCTCCGCCGCCCATCGAGACGCCCGCAGGCTGGCTCGTGATCTACCACGGCGTGCGCCTGACCGCGGCCGGATGCCTGTACCGGCTCGGGCTCGCTCTCTTCGACCTGCAGACACCCGAGCTGTGCCTGAAGCGCAGCGAGGAGTGGGTCTTCGGTCCCGAACGCGACTACGAACTCTTCGGCGATGTCGGCTACGTCGTGTTCCCGTGCGGGACGACGCTCGCGCCGGACGGCGACACGCTGCGCATGTACTACGGCGGCGCGGACTCCTGCATCGCGGTCGCCACGGCGAGCGTGCGAGAGCTGCTGGCGCACCTGGGGGCCTGATGCCGCTGGCGGGGCGGGACCGGTTTGCAACGGCACGGGCAGCGCGGCAGGCTACGGCGTCGCCACGACCCGCGCGATCCACTGCTCGACCTGGTCGCGCAGCACCGGCAGCGACACCGCGCCCTGGCCCAGCACCGCGTCGTGGAAGCCCTTGATGTCGAAGCGCGCTCCCAGCTTCTTCTTCGCCTTGTCGCGCAGCGCCAGGATCTCGAGCTGCCCCACCTTGTACGCCACGGCCTGCCCCGGCCACGAGATGTAGCGGTCGACCTCGTTGACGATGTTGTTCGGTGCCAGCACCGTGTTCTCGACCATGTAGTCGATCGCCTGCTGCCGCGTCCAGCCCTTCGCATGCAGTCCCGTGTCGACCACGAGGCGGCAGGCTCGCCATGCGTCGAACGACAGGATTCCGAAGTGATCGGTCTCGCCCGTATAAAGGCCCATCTCGTCGGCGAGGCGCTCGGAGTACAGGCCCCAGCCCTCGGAGAACGCCGTCGAGCCGGTGTGCTTGCGGAATGTGGGCAGGTCCGTGAGCTCCTGGGCGATCGCGATCTGCAGGTGATGTCCCGGCACGGCCTCGTGGAAGGCGAGCGCCTCGGCCTCGTAGCGCGGCCGCGTCGTCGGCGCCCAGGTGTTGATCATGCAACGCCCCGGTCGTGAGCCGTCCATCGACGGCTGCTGGTAGTACGCGATCGTCGACTGCGGCGCCTCGAGCGCACTCATGGCCTTCACCTCGCACGGCGCCTTGGGCAGGATCCCGAACCAGTCACCCATCGCCGCATTGGCGCGCGCCAGCGCTTCACGTGCCTTCGCCTCGATCTCCTCGCCGCTGGTGAAGTGCAGCGCCGGGTCGGCGCGCAGCCGCTTCTGGATCGCCGCGACGTCCGACGTCCCCAGCGCCTTCGCGCCCAGCTCCGCCAGCGCGGCGCGGTTGCGAGCGACCTCGCTGAGTCCGAGCGCGTGCAGCTCGTCGGGCGTCTTCGACAACGAGGTGTGGTAGCGGATCATCTTCGTATAGCAGTCGAGGCCGCCAGGCAGGGCGGCGAGGCCGGCCTTCTCCTGCGACCGCGCCGCGGGGCGGACGCGCTCGCGCAGGAAGGCCTCGTAGCGTGCGAATGCGGGCTTCACGCGGTCGCGCACCGCGGCGGTGAGCTCGCGTTCGAAGCGCGCGCTGTCGGCGGCCGGAAGGCCCTCGGGCCGGGGACGCCGGGCGACGTCGACCATCGGCCACGCCGCCGTGGCGAGCGAGTCGAGGCCACGCAACTGCGTCATCGTCTTCTCCACCGGGTCGCTCGCCGAGGTGCGGCCGGCCGCCAGGCCGCGCGCGAGGTTGGCCACGTGCTGGTCCACGTAGGGGCCCATGGCGCGACAGCGCTCGACGAATTCGTCGGCCTCCTTCGCGGTGCGGATCGGTGTCAGCTCCCCGAGCGTGAGCAGGCTCACCTGCGGCCCGTTCAGCGGATCCACGACCCACTCCTCGAAGGCGCAGGACGCCTGCTCGATCGCGATGTCGATCTCCTCGAGCAGGAGCCCCCGCGTCGTCCGTCGCCCGGCGTCGAGCGCCGCCGCGTCAATCGCCCTGGTCCGCGTTCGCAGGGAACGGAGGCCGGCCAGGTACTTCTCCTTACCGGCGGGCGAGATGTCGGACAGCAGCGCATCGAAGCGCCGGTCCCCGAGCTGCGTCGCCCACGTCGGCGCGGCGCGCATGAGATCGTTCCAGTACTCCTCGGCAAGGGCATCGAGCGACGATGCGGCAGGGGTGGCCGCGGGCGGGGCCGCCATGGCGCCGGCCGGGGGAAGGACGGCGGCTAGCAGCAGCATGAGCACGGTGGCGATTTTGGTCCGCATGGGCGACCTCCCGGGGGGTCAGGACTTCGCAGCGGCGCGACGTTGCGCACGCACGAGGAAAAAAGGCCCGGCAAGGGCCACGAGGGCGAAGAAGAACCACTGTCCGGCATAACCGAGGTGCGTCGCGGTGTTCGCGTAGCGCGCCTGCGAGCGTGCGGGCGAGACCGGCACGCCTTCGCCCTCGAGTTCGCGCAGCAGCACCGGCGCGACGGGATAGGGTAGCGCGGCGTTCACTGAGTCAACCACGAGCCAGCGCGTCGACCACAGCATCATCCGCGCGGTCGGCGTCAGGCGCCACAACGGATCCCCAGGGCGCGGCGCGATCGGCTCGACGAGTCCGCGCACCGCGCGCGCCAGGGAATCCGGCTCGGCCGGCGGGATCGCGGTCGCCGCATCGTCGGCCCGGACGAACCCGCGGTCGACGAGAATCGCGTCACCGCCATCCTCGCGCACGAGCGGCGTGACGACATGCACGCCGGGGTCGCCATCGCGCGAGCGGCCGATGAGCAGGATCTGCCGCGCCTCGTCGAATCTCCCGCGAACCGTCCACCGACCCAGCCGCAGCGACTCGGCGGGGGCCAGGTCCGCGGCCCGGGGCGGCAGGATCCGGGGTGGCGCGGCGATCGCCACGGCCAGCCGCTGGTTCTCCGCAGTGCGCGTACGAAAACGCCCCAACTGCCAGAACCCCAACGAAATGCAGGTGGCCGCCACGACCACGGCGGCGACGGATCCCAGGACGGAGCGGAGGGCGGGCACGTCGGCACTCTAGCCCGACGCAACCCCCCGGCCAAGCCTGCGTAAGTTGGCAAGTCGTCGTCAGCTTCATACCCGCCGGAAGGAGGATGCGCCCGTGGTCGAAACTCTCGTGATCACCGCCCTGGTCGTCAGTTGCGTGGCCATGGCCGTCGTTTCGTGGCTGGCGCAGATCGTCGCCCGGCTCGCGGGCATTCCCTTCGGCGCCGCGAACTGGTTCCTGCACGGGCTCGGCTTCCTCGTCACGCTTCCGTTCGTGCTCACGCTGATGGTCCTCACCAACGGGCTGGCCCCCGAGACCTGGTGGGCCGGAGGGTTCATCCTGCTTGCGGGCATGGTCTCGTTCATCGGCGGAGGAGTTCACCTGCTCCGCGATCTCGCGTTCGGCCACTTGCGCCGCGCGCACGTGCGGGGCGCGCGATGATCGAACTGTTCGGCATTCTCGCGCTGATCACCCTCGCGCTCGTCGTCCTGGGAGTCCTGTGCGCGGTCTTCCATGTCTTCGGTGAGCTTGTTGGCGCAGCCTTCAATCTGCTCGGCTGGCTGATCGCGCTGCCTTTCGTGATCTTCGGATGGGTCGTGTCGGCGCTCGGGCTCTTCCTTGCCGGACCGGTGGTCCTCTTCGCGGTGCTCGTTCCGGTCGGTCTCGGGTTGCTGGCGATCGGTCTCGTGCTCCTGGCATTCCTGGCGCCGGCGATCGTGGTGGGCGGGGGGCTGTGGTGGGCGCTGCAATCGTGGCTCGCTCCGCGGCGGCCGCAGGTCGTGTAGCGGCGAAGCCGCAAGGTTGTTCACGAGGGGGCGCACGGTCCATCCGGACCGAGGGCGCCCCCTTCGCGATTTGGGCGCTTCCTCCGCCCCTTGCCGCCACGCCCCGTTTCTGGTCCAATCGGCTCGTTCGCCGCCCCGCGCGGCCCCACCCGACTCACCGCATCCCCAGCCCGAGCGCCATCCCGCGCACGACTCGCCGCCCCGGCGGCCCGGAGGTTCGTTTGGCCGATTTCATCTACACCATGAAGGACGTGGGCAAGGTCGTCCCGCCGAACCGCGTCATCCTCAAGGGTATCTGGCTCTCGTTCTTCTATGGCGCGAAGATCGGCGTCCTGGGCCTAAATGGCGCCGGCAAGTCATCGCTGCTCAAGATCATGGCGGGGATCGATCACGATCACCTGGGCGAAGCGCAGCTGGCGAAGAACATCCGTGTCGGCTACCTGCCGCAGGAACCGCAGCTCGATCCGACGAAGAACGTGCTCGAGAACGTCGAGGAGGGCGTCCACGAGACGAAGGCCCTGCTCAATGAGTTCAATGCCATCAGCGCCCGGTTCGCCGAGCCGATGGACGGCGACGAGATGGAGAAGCTGCTCGATCGCCAGGGAAAGCTGCAGGACAAGATCGAGGCCGCGAACGCGTGGGATCTCGACCGCAAGCTCGAGATCGCGATGGACGCGTTGCGCTGCCCGCCGCCCGATGCGGACGTGACGAAGATCTCCGGCGGCGAGCGGCGTCGTGTCGCGCTGTGCCCCCGGAGCTCTTCGTCACGTCCGCATCGGACGGCGGGCAGCCCAGCGCGTCCATCGCGATCTCGTGC
>JBKJNH010000353.1:0-5836 GCA_046596055.1 Candidatus Eiseniibacteriota bacterium | reverse complement strand
CGGATCTCGAGGCTGTCCTTCATCGTCTTGAACGCGAGTTCGTTGACCTTCAGCTGCTTGTAGGCGCGGACCGCGGCGGGGGCGCTGATCTGCTCGGGGGTGCAGGTCGTGCGGATGATGTAGAAGCCGTCGAGCGCGGCCTCGGCCGCGATCTGGCCGGTCTTGCGTTCGTAGGCGAACGTGCCGTCGGTGATCTGCACCCCCCAGCAGATCAGCGCCCGCGCCGCGGTCCGCGCCTACAAACAGCTCAAAGTCAACGAGCGCGCCTTCAAAACGATGAAAGACAGCCTCGAGATCCGCCCGATCTACCACCACCTCGAAGACCGCGTCCGCGCCCACATCTTCCTCTGCATGCTCGCCTACCACGTCAGCTACGAACTGACCCAACGCCTGACACCGCTGCTGTTCACCGACGACACGCCGATCAGCAACATCGACCCCGTCGCGCCGGCCCGACGCTCACCCCAAGGACAAGCCAACGCCAGCGCAGCACGCACCGAGCACGGCCACCGCGCCCACACCCTCACCGACCTGCTCGCAGACCTCGCCACACTGACGCGCAACACCCTGACGATCCATAACGGCGCGGCCTTCACCCGCCTCAGCCAACCCACCCCGCTCCAAGCAACCGCGCTGCAACTGCTGAGCGTCAAGCTCGCCGCGTAGACAGAACCCGCCACCCCGGCAGCACCCGAAATCCCGCAAACACGCGGGACTTCGCTTCCCACCAGCGAAAACTTCCGACTAAACGCCCGTTCTAGACAACCATTCGGTTCAGTTCAGGAGGTCTTGGACGAGGGGTCCCAGGACCCGCTCGGAGGCGAAGTGCTCCTCGGCGAGGCGGCGCGCGGCCCGCGCGTGGTGCTCGGGGTCCGCGCACACCGCCTCGATCGCACGCGCTGCCTCCTGGGGGGTGCGGAAGGTGAGCAGCCCCTGCCCCGTCCGGACCGCATCCGGCAGCCCTGTCTCCTGCACCACGGCGGGACGGCCGGTGGCCAGGTAGCGCGTGGTGCGATCGCTGAACCACCCGGTGCCCGTCTCGACGTAGACGCCCTGGGCTGGCGAGACCTCGCCGCCCGACGCACGCACGTACTCGCGGAAGGCCTCGGGCGTGCCCGCCAGCCTCGACGGGTCCTCGAGCCGCCAGCCGCCCGCGAGAAGCAGGTCGCGATCGGCCTCGTCTCCCGGGTGGATGTCGAGTGCGACCTCGAGGACCGCGGGCACCTTCGACGGGAGGTCGGCGATGCGACGGAACTCGTGGGCCTTCTGCCCGAGGAGCCGACCCCGATGCTCGGGCCGCCCGATCCCCCCGCGCCAGCTCGCGACGGTCGTGAACCGCAGCTCGTCCGGCAGGGGCTCGACCGGCCAGTCGTCAAGCACCACGGGCGGGGGCAGGGCGCGCCAGCGCCGCCCTGCCGTCGGGATGTCGCAGGCCTCGGTCCCTATCGACAGCCCGACCGTCAGTAGATGCTCGTGGCGGTCGAGGGTGTCCCCGAGCAGCCCCTGCGCGTCCCAGAGCTGCGTGTAGCCGGGATCGAGGTCGAGGTATGCGCGGGCCCTTGGCAGCTCGAGTAGAGCAGGATCCCGCAGGTTCCCGCTGATGTTGACCAGGAGGTCCGCGGCGGCGATCGCCTCCCGCGGCGCGGCACCGCCGTCGCGCCCCGTGAGCCACGCGCGACCCTCCAGCCCGAAGCGCGCGGTTACCGCGTCGAACCACTCCTCCCCGCCCACGCCGCCCTCCTCGACGAAGGCCACGTCTAGGCCCAGCCGCTCGAACCCCCGGATCCACGACAGCCTGACCCATGCTTCGCCGCCGTTCCCGGGCTTGTTCGCCAGGGCGCCGGCGACGACGATCTTCGTCACGCCAGGGGGCCCAGGCCCATCACGCGCGTCAGCAACCCGGCGAGCGCCTCCGGGCTCTCGTCGCGGATCTCGAGCCGCGGCATGCGCAGCGGATCGCCGTGCGGGGTGACCGCGTCGTGCTCGACCGTGCATGCCACGTCGAAGCCGAGCTCCGCGGCGATGTCCACCGTGTCCAGATCGCAGGCCCCGTAGGCATACGCCAGCGCGGTGACGGGTTCACCGAGAACCTCCTCGAGGGCGTCTTTCGACGCCCCCAGCTCAGCCCGGCGGACCGCGGCGGGGTGTGCTGTGAGCAAGAGGTGGTCCACGCCGTGCGCGCCGACCGCATGGGCGGGCCGGCTCGCGAGCTCGGCCAGCTCACCAGCGGTCATGAGGCGGTGGGTCTCCCTCACCGGCAGCTCGACGGCGCTCCACTCCGCCACCTCTTCGCGGACCGCCTCGATCTGATGCGCAGTGGCGCTCAGCAGACGCCCGTGGAGAGCGCGCAGAGCGTCACGACGGGCGTCGCGCGTTCCGGTCGGCAGGTCGACGGCGATCCCCTTGGCCGACAGCACGAGCCGTTCAGGCACCTGCTCAATGCCGACCAGGACCCGTTCGAGCGTGTCCCACCACGCCTCGCGTGGCTCGGCGGTGGGCGCGCCGCTCACAAAGAATGTGGCCGGCACGCCGAGCTCCTCGAGGATCGGTGACGCCCGCGCGAAGTTGTCGTGGTAGCCGTCGTCGAACGTCACGGCGACCATGCGGGCTGTCGGGCGCCCCTCGCGGACGCGCGCGGCGAGCTGGATCAGGCTCACCGGGGTGTGATCGCGCGCAACGATCTCCATCTGGCGTGCGAACAGCCCCGGCGGCGTGCAGAGGCGGTGGACGTCAGGGTCGTGGCTCGCCACCCGGTGGTAGCAGAGCACCGCGCCGTGGCGCGCGACCGCCCGCGCCCGCGGAGGCGGCATCGGCGGAGGGCCCGCCCGGCCGGGCAGCCGCAGGCGGCTCCGACGCGGGATGCGAGCGACCGCGCTGATCAGCGTCGGGAACGCAGGATCGTCGAGCTCGAGCTCCGCGGAGGACAGCGTCTGGGCGGCCGCCTGGCCCGCGACCGCGAGCGTCGTCATGAGGTTCCCGTAGGACGCGACGCGCACGTGGGCGGGTGGGAAGAGGTCGCAGAGCAGTTCGCGAACCGCACTCTCGGTGAGGCCGTACGCCCGACCTTCGAGCGCCGCGATGGTCCCCGCCAGCACGATCAGCTCGCCACCGGGACGCAGGAGGCCGTGGCAGGCGGCCAACGCCGCGGCAGGATCGGGCGCCCGTTCGAGTGAGCCGTCGAGCACGATGCGGTCGTGGAGCGCATCCCCGGGCTCGGGCGGGGCCTCCCCCGCGCGCACGACCAGCTCGCGCGGAGCCTCGTGGTCGGCACCGAGGTCGGCGAGGGCGCGCTGCCGCAGGCGCCGCTCGACGTCGGCCTCACCGGCCGGCGCCGTCGCGGCGCGACCCCAGTCGAAGGGGGGCAGGCCCCGCTCGCGCAGCCGCTCGCGGGCGCTTTCGATCTCCGCCTCGGCCGCGGCGAGATCGCGCGCGAGCTCTTCCTCCTCGTCACGCAGCCCGCGGCGGTGCTCGCGGAGTTCGCGCTCGAAGTCCAGAAGCGTCACCAGGATGTCCTCGCTGCGCTCCTCGGTGACCGTCCGGTGCTTGTCGAAGAGCAGACGCTTCGCCCGGTCGTACTCGCCGCTCACGATCGTCAGGTGGTAGCGCGAGTCCCGGCGCACCCGGTAGCGGACGAGTGCTTCGTCGAGGATCACGCCGCTGAGCCCGGCGAGCAGCGCCCGCAGCCAGAAGTCGGCGTCCTCGTAGGCCGGGAGCGCCTCGTCGAAGCCGCCGACGCGCTCCCACACCTCCCGCCGGAACACCGTCGAGATGTGCCCGCAGGCGCCCCGTCCGAGCGCCTCGCCGATCGTGTACGGCGGGGGCTTCCACCGGTATGTCGCGCCCTCGAACGCCTGCAGCGCACAGCACACGAAGCTCAGGTCCTCCCGCTCGGACAGCAGTGTGGCGGCCTTCTCGAGGTAGGTCGGCTCGAGAACGTCGTCCGCGTCGAGCAGGAGCACGAGCGGCGCCGTGGTCGCCTCGACGCCGACATTTCGCGCCCGCGCGACCCCCCCGTGGGGCTCCCGGATGACCCGCACCTGGCCGTGGTTCTGCTCGAGGGCATCGAGCGCCTGGCGGGTAACCGCGCCCGTGGAGCCGTCGTCCACGACGATGACCTCGCGGGGCGCCGCCGTCTGGCTGACGGCACTCTCGACGCTGTCGGGCAGCGTCCGGCCCAGCTCGAAGCACGTGATCACCACCGCTACGCCCGAGGCGCTCATTCCTGCACCCGCTCTCGCTTCGTCACGTGCGCCGTCACGACCACCGGGAAGGCCCGCTCATCGCGATCGAGTGTGCCGGGCGCCAGCTCGTCCGTGGCCAGTCCTACGAGGAAGCCGAGTGTGGCGGCCCGGTTGCCTCGTGAGGCGAGCGCGACCTCGTCGTCGGGAAAGACCTCCGCGAGCAGCAGCCGCAGCCCTCGCTCCGAGAAGCGCCAACGATCGCGGTCGCGGCCGGCCTCGGGATCCACCCGCGCAGCGACGGGCTCGGCCACGAGCAGCGTGCCGTCCGCCTTGAGCACCCGGCGGCACTCGATCAGCGTCCCTCTCGGGTCCGGGGCGCTCCTCAGGGTGTGCGCCAGAAGGACGCAGTCGCAGGTGCCGTCGGACATGCTCAGGAGGTCGGTCACATCGGCTCCCTCGCGGAAGGTGATCACCCGTCCCTTCGCCGCGTTGTGGTGCTCGTCGAGGAAACGTTCGATGTAGTAGCGATCTATGGGCAGCCCGCGCTCCTCCCCGTAGCCGGGTCCGAGGGCCTCGAGCCGGCGGAAGTCACCCCAGAATTCGTCGGACGCGGCTTCGCCGCCCGCGGTCCGCGCGCGGCGGAGCTTCGCGGTGAGGCGATCGCGCTCGCGGCGCACCGCGCGCAGCGCCGGCCGAGCGCTGCGTTCGAGGCGTCGCTGGCGCAGATGGTTCTCGCGCAACAGACACCCGACGGTCTCCTCGCGATCGAGGAGCACCTCGCGCACCCGCCCGGAGTAGAGGGCCGCGTGCTTGCGATGCACCCAGCGGATGCCGTCCTCTGCGGCGAGCTCGGCCACCGTCGGGCCGTGCTCGTCGACGACTTCGACCGCGATACCCGTCTGGCCGGCTTCGGCGAAGCGGATCGTGAGGTCCCAGACGGCGGCCGGCGGCGTGGGCGCGTTCTCGTCGAGTCCACCCAAGACGTTCGCCGCCGCCGCGCGGAACAGCACGCCCGAACCCGCCGCCCTGCCGCTCAGCGCCCGCACCATCGCGTCGGCATCGGGAGGCGACGGCGACGACGCGACGGCGAAAGCGGCGCTCCGGTCACCGGAGAGGGCCGCTGCCGCGGCGGAGAGGAAAGCGGCCGTGACGCCCTCTTCTCCATGCGCCACCCACACGAGCGCGTCAGGCTCGTCGAGCGCGTCCGCCCAGCCTTCGACGGCCTCGAAACGCGGCTGCGCGCTGGGCCCCGTGGCGCCACGGACCACGACGCGCTCGCCCCGCAGATCCTGCTGCAGCGCCGGCCCGAGACGCTCCACATCTATGTGCGCCGCGTCGAGGGCGATCGTTATGGGCGCATCGCCGGCGTCCGCGGGCGGCACGGTGACGCTCCCGAGCGCGGCGTGTTTCCCGCCCGGAAGCAGCGCGCGGATCTCGAGATCGAGCCCCGCGCCCGTCCCCAGGAGGCTGACGCATGCGGCGAACCCCGACGTCCCGGCCCACGGCACAGCGGGATAGGCCTCGGCGATGTCCGGTCGGGCCCGCGCCAGCGGCACGGTCCGGAACGGCTGGCCGCCGTCGAGCAGCTCGATCGCTTCCACCGGCCCCACGCCGCCGAGCGCCCAGCCCATCACCTCGAGCGAGGGTTGGCGGTG
>JBKJNH010000340.1:0-14094 GCA_046596055.1 Candidatus Eiseniibacteriota bacterium | reverse complement strand
CTCGACGTGTTCGAGCAGGAGCCGCCGGTCGCATCTCCGCTGTTTGCGCTGCCCAATGTCGTGCTCACGCCCCACCTGGGCGCGGCCACTGCCGAGGCGCAGGAGCGCGCGGCGCTGATGGCCGCCGAAGCCGTGCGCTCCCACCTGGGCGGCGGGACTCCTCCGGGTCGGGTGGTCTAGCCAAACCTCGACGTCTGGTGCCAGCAGAAGATCGGAGTCAAACCATGAACGCGAACCTGCCGGTCCCCCGTGAGCGCATCGCAACCTTCTGCCGAGCGAATGGCGTCCGGCGACTCGCGATCTTCGGGTCGGCGCTGCGCGATGACTTCCGCCCGGAGAGCGATGTCGACGTGCTGGTGGAGTTCGAGTCCGATCGCATCCCGGGGCTTCTGGGAGTGGCTCGCATGGAGAGAGAGCTCTCCATGCTCTTCGATGGGCGAAGGGTGGACCTGCGCACACCAGAGGATCTGAGCCGCTACTTCAGGCAGCGCGTGCTCGACGAGGCGGAGGTTCAGTATGCTGGGGGATGACACGATTCGCCTGAGGCACATGCTGGATGCTGCACGTGAAGCGCTGGGCTTCGCACACGGACGAAGCCGCGGTGATCTCGACACGGATCGGCAGCTGGTTCTGGCCCTCGTGAAGGAAGTCGAGATCATCGGGGAGGCGGCTTTCAGGGTGTCCGAGGAAACAAGGGCGAGGCATCCCCAGCTGCCGTGGGCGGACATCATCGGGATGAGGCACCGATTGGTGCACGCCTACTTCGACATCAACCTCGACATTCTCTGGCGCACCGTTCAGGTCGATCTATCCGACCTGCTTCTCGCCTTGGAGCCGCTGATTCCGCCGGAGGGTCCGGCCGGGATCCCCACCAGCTAGAATCGTGTAACGCGTTGTTTCACAAGCTGTCGTAACTGTTGCTTCATCCGGAATCGAGAAGGGAGTCTCGCATGCCGTGCACCGTGGTCCTCGGCGCCCAGTGGGGGGACGAGGGGAAGGGCAAGATCGTGGACGTGCTCGCAGCCGAGCACGATCTCGTGGCGCGCTATCAGGGCGGATCGAACGCCGGGCACAGCGTCGTCGTCGACGGGAAGACGGTCGTGCTCCACCTGGTGCCCTCGGGCATCCTGCGCCCCGGGAAGCGCTGCCTGATCGGCAACGGCGTCGTGGTCGACCCCGCCGCGTTCATCGCCGAGATGGACGGCCTGGTCGCGCTGGGGCACCGCCTCGAGGGGCGTCTGCACGTGAGCCCCGAGGCCCACGTCATCCTCCCGTACCACAAGCTGGCCGAGGCGTTGGCCGAGCAGGGACTGCGGCCCGTGGGCACGACGGGGCGCGGCATCGGCCCGGCGTACCAGGACAAGGCCGGCCGCTTCGGCCTGCGGATGGGCGACCTCGTCGACAAGGCCTCGCTCGTGGAGTGGATCGGCTACGCACACGAGCGCCTCCGCCGCCTGCTCGGTCCCGGCGCGGTGATCCCGCCGCCGGCCGAGGTCGTCGCCGAGTACGCCGCCTACGGCGAGCGCCTCGCGCCGTTCATCGCCGACGTGCGCCCGCTGCTGTGGGAGGCGGTCGCGCGCGGGCAGCGCGTTCTGCTCGAGGGCGCGCAGGGCACGCTCTTGGACCTCGATCACGGCACCTACCCGTACGTCACCTCGTCGAGCGCGACGGTCGGCGGTGCGTTGACCGGGCTCGGCATCGGGCCGCACGCCATCTCGAACGTGATCGGCGTCACCAAGGCCTACACCACGCGCGTGGGCCTGGGCCCGTTCCCCACCGAGTTCGACGCCGGTCTCGGCGACGTGATCCGCGAGGCGGGGCAGGAGTACGGCGCGACGACGGGCCGCGCGCGGCGCTGCGGCTGGCTCGACGCGGTCGCGCTCAAGTATGCCGCGCAGCTCAACGGCCTCGACGAGCTGGTCGTCACGAAGCTCGACGTGCTCGACGATCTCGCCGAGTTGCAGGTCGCCACGCGTTACCGCCGTGGGGCCGAGGATGCCGTTTTCGAGTCCGACGCGCGCCGCCTCTCGACGATCAAGCCGGTGTACGAGTCGTTCGAGGGCTGGAAGACGTCGACCAAGGAGTGCCGCCGCTTCATGGACCTGCCCGTCGCTGCGCGGGGCTACATCCGCGCCATCGAGTCGTGGTCGGGCGTGCGCGTCTCGCGCGTCAGCGTCGGCCCCGAACGCGAGGCGATGATCGAGGTTCCTGCGCGGTAGCCATGGACCTGCCCTCGCTCGGTTCGCGCTATCGCATCGAGCGCGTCCTCGGACGCGGCGGATCCGCGACCGTGTACCTGGCCGAGGACACCCGCCACCACCGAAACGTCGCGATCAAGGTCCTCCATCCGGAGGTCGCGGCCGCACTCGGCCGCGAGCGCTTTCTCCGCGAGATCGACGTCGTGGCACGCCTTGCGCATCCGCACATCGTGCCCCTGCACGACTCGGGCGCCGCGGACGATCTCCTCTACTACGTCATGCCCTACGTCGACGGCGAGACCCTGCGCCAGCGCCTGGTGCGCGAGGGCCGCCTCGAGCCGGACGAGGCGGTGCGCATCACGCGCGAGATCGCGCTGGGCCTCGAGTACGCGCATCGCCGCGGCCTCGTGCACCGCGACGTGAAGCCCGAGAACGTTCTCCTCGCCGACGGCATGGCGCTTCTCACCGATTTCGGGATCGCCACGCAGGCCGATCCGTCGATCCAGCTCACCACCAGCGGGTTCATGGTGGGGACGCCGACCTACATGGCCCCCGAGCAGATCCTGGGCCGCGACGTCGATGCGCGCACCGACCTCTACGCCCTCGCCTGCGTGCTGTACGAGATGCTCGCCACCGAGCCGCCGTTCCGCGGCGAAGCGGACAGCGTGCTGCGCCAGCATGTCGCGGCCCCGCCGGCCCTCGTCACCGACCACGTTCCGGCGCTGCCGGCTGCGCTGGCCGACGCACTCGCGGCCGCGCTGTCCAAGGCGCCCGCGGATCGACCCGCGTCGCTGACCGAGTTTGCGCGCGGGATCGCGGATGCAATCGCGCCGCATGCGGCCGTCGCGTCGAAGCGTGCGGCCGCGTCGCTGCCCCGTCCGCGGACACGCTTCGTCGGCCGCGAGCGCGACCTCGAGACATTGCCGGAACTGCTCGCCGAGGAACGGCTGGTCACGATCACGGGGATCGGCGGGGCTGGGAAGACCCGGGTCGCGCTCGAGGTTGCTGCCGGCATCCAGTCGCGCTTCCCGGACGGCGTGCACTTCGTCGACCTTGCGCCACTGACCGACTCCGCGCGCGTCGTCGCGGCCACCGCCGCCGCCCTCGGGGTGAGCGTCACGGAGGAGAGGGAGCTGCGCGGGGCGTTGCTCGCGCACGTCGCAAGTCGAACGCTCCTCCTCCTCGTCGACAACTGCGAGCACCTGCGCAACGCCGCCGCCGCGCTGGTCGATGACCTGCTGCAGGCCGGCGCGGGCGTGCGCGTGCTCGCGACCAGCCGCGAGGGGCTGGGCGTCGTGGGTGAGCTACTGCACCCGCTCGAGCCGCTGGGCGTGCCGCGCGCGGCCGACGACGGAAATCCGGAGGCCATCGGGGCGGCAGAGACGGTGCGCCTGTTCGTGGATCGCGCGCGGCTCGTCGACAGCGGCTTCGCGGTCACGCCGACGAACGCGCGCACGGTGGCCGAGATCTGCCGGCGCCTCGACGGAATCCCGCTGGCGATCGAGCTGGCGGCGGCACGGGTGCGGCACCTGTCCGTCGAGGATATCCGGTCGCATCTCGACGACCGATTCCGCTTCCTGACCGGCGGCAGCCGGACTGCGCTTCCGCGGCAGCAGACGCTGCTCGCGACGGTGCGCTGGAGCGTCGACCTGCTGCCGGCCGAGGAGTGGACCTTGCTCCAGGCGCTCTCCCCGTTCGCCGGTTCGTTCCCGGTCGAGCTGGCGGCCGCCGTCGCGGGCCCGGGTGCCGATGCGATGGACGTCCTCGATCGGCTCGCCACGCTGGTCGACAAGTCGCTGCTCCAGGTCGAGCGCCGCGGTGAGGCGACGACCTGGCGCCTGCTCGAGACCGTGCGCCAGTACGGTCGGGAGCGGCTGGCCGAGGACGGCGCGCTCGAGGACGCGCGCGACGCGCACGCCGGCGCGATCCGCGGCCTCGCGGCGCGTTGCTACGCGGCGCGGAACGACGGGGACGCGGCGACCGGCAACGCGCTCGAGGCGCAGTTCGAGGACGAGGCTGCAGCCCTCGCATGGTTTGCCGGGCGGGACGCCGAGGCGTATCTCGACATGGCGGGACTGCTCGCGTGGTTCTGGCAGGCTCGGTCGCACCACTCTCAGGGTGCAGCGCACCTGGTCGAGGCCCTGGCGGCGACGGAGGCCGCGCCGCCGCGCGCCGCTCGGGCCCGCGCGCTGTGGGGCACCGGCAACCTGCTCGCCTGGCGTGGCGAGCGGGACGCGGCCCTTGCCCGACTCGAGGAAGCGCTCGCCCAGTGGCGCGCGCTCGACGACCGTGACGAGATCAGCTCGGCGCTCGAGGGCCTGGGCTGGGCGCGTTTCCTGCGCAACGAGGAAGAGGCCATGCTGGCCGCATTCGAGGAGGTCCTCGCGCTGGCCCGCGCGCGCGGCGACGCTGGCGCGATGCACCGCGCGCGCGTCGGGCTCGCGCAGGGGCACGTCGCGCTGTCGCACGTCGAGGCGGCCCGAGCCCTGGCCCGCGAGGTCGTCGCCTACGCCGCGCCGCGCGGCGACCGACGAAACGAGCACTTCGGGTGGCACTTCCTCGCCGACTGCGCCTTGCTCGAGGGCCGCTTCGAGGAGAGTCTTCTCCTGTATCGCAAGAGCCTGGCGATGGCCGAGATGATGGGCGATCGCGTCGAGACCAGTTTCGAGCTGCAGGGGATCGGGATGGCGCTCGCAGGGCTTGGCGCATTCGACAGCGCCCTGCGTCTCGCGGCGGCCGCCGAGGCCGAGTGGCGTCGCCTCGCGGTCGACATCAGGGTCCGCTTCTGGGACGCGCTCTGCATGCAGCATTTCGGCGCGGCGCGCCAGGCGCTGGGCAAGACAGCGACGCGGGCGGCCGAGGAAGCCGGCCGCGCGATGAGTTTCGAGGAGGCGATCGCGCTCGGGAGCGGAGCGGCCTCAGCTCCAGGATCCCGGACGTGATGCAGAACAAAGGTTCACACCGCAGCTGAGTCCGCCCCAACCAAGCAGGAGTCCGCCATGGCCCGATCCTCACCCTTCGCTCTCGCGCTTGCCGTCGCACTCGTCTTCGCGACGCCGTCGTCGCGCGCAATCGCCGCCGATCCCGCTCCGGCCGCAGCGACGGCTCCCGACCTGGCCGGAATGGACGCCTCCGCCAGCCGGACGGAGTGGCTCAAGCTCACGGACGAGCAGTAGGCGACGCAGTGGACCTCGTTCAAGGGCGAGCTCGAGTAGGAGCTCGCCACGGCCGGCGCGCACACGCAGCCGACCGCGCTCCAGCCCTCGCTCGGGCTCAGCGACGATGAGGTGACGAAGCTCACGCCCGCGATGGCCACCGCGAACCAGAAGAAGATCGACGTCCTGCAGATGCTCGCCGACGGCGGTCGGATCTCGATGCGCGACAAGCTCAAAACGAAGAACGGAATGGGCGACGCCAACAAGGAGCTCGAGAAGACGATGGCGACGATCGTCACGCCCGAGCAGCTCGCGGGTTCCAAGGCGGCGATGGAGAAGAAGAAGGCGGACCGGAAGGCGAAGAAGAAGTAGCTAGGCGCCGCGCAGCACGAAATCGAAGCGGCCGCGCTGCGCGGCCTTGTCCTTGTCCGCCGCGATGCGCATCAGGAGTTCGGGCGTGAACAGGCTGTCGCGCTTGTTTCCCGCTTCCCCCGGAAAGTAGAGCTGGGTGGTGAGGATCCGTCCGTGCTTCGGCTGGACGCGCACGTGGATGTGGCGGGTGCGCCCCGGGTAGAGCCCCGGCACGATCGTCTCGAGGCGATACGCGCCCTCTGCGTCGGTGAACTGGTGACCGCGCAGGCGAAAACCCTCGTTGTCGTACTCGCCGTCGTCGTCCGCCTGCCAGAAGTCGACGAGCGCTCCCTTGACCGCCGCGCAGTCGGGCCCGAACACGTGGCCCGCAACGGTGAGGCGCACGCCCTTCGTGGCCTTCTCGAGCAGCGAGCGCCGCTCGGGCGAGTTCGGCGTGTAGAACGGCCCGGCCGTCTGCGTCGGCGTCGGCTCGTCGGGATCGTCGCAGTCGGGGGTGGGGGCGAGTGCGGGCTTCGCAGCGCCCTCGGCGCGCGCCACGAACGGCAGGAGTGCGAGGGCGACCGGCGCCGTCGCGAGGGCGGCGAGCAGGCGACGGCGCAGGGGCGAGGGTTCGTCAGGGGGCCGCATGCACGAAGGGTCGGCTTGACGGGCGCGTCGTGCAACGCCGATCGCGCCTTCCCGGCGCCCCTTGCGCCGAAATGACACGAGGTGTCCATCGCGGGTAGACTGCGGCGCATGCTCCTGACTTCCGGATACCGGCTCGGTCCCTACGAGATCGTCGCCCCCCTCGGCGCGGGGGGCATGGGCGAGGTGTATCGCGCGCGCGACACGCGCCTCGGTCGCGACGTTGCGCTCAAGGTGCTCCCTGCGGCGGTGGCGGGGGACCCTGAACGCCGCGCTCGCTTCGAGACCGAGGCTCGAGCGATCGCTGCACTGTCCCACCCCAATGTGCTCGCCGTGTACGACCTGGGCTGCGAGGGCGAGGTCGACTACGTCGTGCTCGAGTACGTCGAGGGCGAAACACTTCGCGATCGGCTCCTCGAGGGACCCCTCTCGTCCGGGCGGGCCGTCGGGCTGGCGACGCAGATCGCGCGCGGGCTCGCGGCGGCGCACGATCGGGGCGTGATCCACCGCGACCTCAAGCCCGAGAACGTCATGCTCACTCCGGACGGGCAGGCGAAGATCCTCGACTTCGGACTCGCCCGCCGGCTCGGCGGCGAGGCATCCGACTTCGGCACGGACACGCCAACGCTCGCGCGCGCCACCGAGCCTGGACTCGTCCTCGGCACGATGGGCTACATGTCACCCGAGCAGGTGCGCGGTGCCGACGTCGATGCGCGCTCGGACCTGTTCGCGCTCGGGGCGCTCCTGTTCGAGATGATCGCCGGCCGACGTGCGTTTCGCGGCGACACGGCGGCCGACGCGATGTCGGCAACGCTGCGCGAGGATCCGCCCGAACTCGTGGCACTCGTCGCCGACCTGCCGCCGGGGCTCGACCGCATCATCCGTCGCTGTCTCGAGAAACAGCCCGCGGCGCGATTCCGCTCGGCGGCCGACCTCGCGTTCGCGCTCGAGTCGCTCTCGTCCGTCAGCTCGAGCGCACTGCCCGCGGTCCCTGCGGCTCGCCCGATGCTCTCGTTCCGCCGCCTCACGTACCGCAACGGCACCGTGGCCAACGCGCGCTTCGCTCCCGACGGCGCGAGCGTGCTGTACGGCGCGTCGTGGGAGGGCGCGCCGTTCGAGATGTTCTCCTCCTATCCCGGGCGGCCCGAGTCGCGCCACCTTGGATTGCCGCCGGGCAACGTTCTGGCCGTTTCGACGACGGGGGAGATGGCCGTTGCGTCGGGCTACCGGAATATCTTCTGGAACCAGGCGGTCGGCACGCTCGGCCGCGTGCCGCTCTCCGGAGGCGGGGTTCGTCCCCTTCTCCCCGAGGTGGGATTCGCCGACTGGAGCCCCGATAGTCGAACGATGGCCGTCATCCACTACGCCGAGTCGCGCTGTCGCCTCGAGTATCCGGTCGGAACCGTGAGGTACGAAACGGCCAACTGGCTGTCCCACGTGCGGGTCTCTCCCGACGCGCGATTCCTCGCCTATGCCGAGCACCCGAGTCTCGGTGATACGACGGGCACGGTGTGGCTTCACGATCTCGAGAGGGGCTCCCGCCGCCCGCTCGGACCGCAGACCTCGAACGTGAGCGGGATTGCATGGTCGCCTCGAGGCGACGAGGTCTGGGTCTCGGGCCTCGACGAAACCGAGCGGCACGGGATTCGCGCTTTGGGGCTCGACGGCTCGTCGCGCGCGGTCTTCGTCGGGCCGGTTCGCACCACGCTGCACGACGTAGCGCGGGACGGGCGCGTGCTCCTCAGCCAGAATCGACTGCGGATCGGCCTCAACCTGAGTGACGAGGAGGGCAAGACCGAGACCGACCTGTCCTGGTTCGACTGTCCGGTCGTCGTCGACTTCACGCCCGACGGACGGCAGCTCCTCTTCTTCGAGGGTGGCGAGGCCGAGAACCCGCACTACGGGTGTTACCTGCGCGACGTCGATGGTGGCCCGGCCGTTCGCCTGGGTGAGGGCACCGCGATACGAGTCTCTCCCGACGGCCAGTGGGTCATCGCGATCCGGAACCTTCCGCCCGGTGAGCTCGTCCTGCACGCGACCGGATTCGGCGAGTCGCGCGACGTGCGCATTGCCGGCGTCGAACGAGTCGCGTGGGCGGGCTTCCACCCGGACGGAAAGCGGCTGTTCGTCGTGGCCACGGTGGGAGGAGCGGAGATGCGTGTCGCACTGGCCGGAATCGACGACGGCAACGTCGAGCTCCTCTGGGACGAGGAGGTAGGCATCGACGCGTTGCTCGGTCTGCCCATGTCCGCCGACGGCAGCGCGGTCGTGTTGCGCCGGCGCTCGGGCGAGTTCGTGGAGCTCGTCGTCGCCACGCGCGAGGTGCGTCCGCTCCCCGGGCTCGGCGCGCCCGATCTCGTTCTCGCCTACGCGCCCGGTGGCGGCTTCCTCGTCTCTTCGCACGAGGATCGTCGCCAGGTCGATCGATTCGATCCGGCGACGGGCGAGCGCACCCTGTGGCGGCGCATCACGCCGAGCGATCCGACGGGCGTGATCTACGTCGGCAGCCCGGTCTTCGCCCCGGGCGCCTCGCGCTACGCCTACAGCTACCTCCGCCTCGACTCCGAGCTGTCGCTCGTCGAAGGGCTCGAGTAGTGTGTCGTCCCATGCCGTGGATCCGAACCATGCCGCGATGTACATTGCTGCCACCCTCCGCAAGTACCTCGCGCTGACCGATTGTCAGGCGGCGATGAAGAAGAAGAAGAAAGACCGGGAAGCAAAGCAGTAACCAATCTCAGCGGAGAAACCGATGGGGAATCCGGGGCACTGGGACCGCGTGTACAACACGAAGTCGGCGGATGCCGTCAGCTGGTACCGACCGCATCTGGAGCGTTCGCTGCGCTTCGTGCTCGACTCGGGCATCGCCCGCGATGCCGCGATCCTCGACGTCGGCGGTGGGGCCTCGACGTTCGTCGATGACCTGCTGGGACACGGTTTCACGAACGTCTCCGTTCTCGATGTGGCCGACGCCGGGCTGGCGCGCGCGCGCGAGCGACTCGGGGCGCGTGCAGCCGAGGTGCGTTGGATCGTCGGCGATGTCACCGCGCTCGAGCTTCCTGCGGCGAGCATCGACTTCTGGCACGACCGCGCGGTCTTCCACTTCCTCACGGATCCGGCCGCCCGCGCGCACTACGTCGAGGGCGCCCGGCGCGTCGTGCGCCCGGGTGGGTTCGTGCTCGTGGCCACCTTCGGCCCCGGCGGCCCGGGGACGTGCAGCGGGCTCCCCGTGGCCACGTACGACGCGTCCGGAATCCACGAGACCTTCGGCCCCGGATTCCGGAAGTCAGACGAGGATCACGAGGTGCACGTCACTCCCTGGGGAAGCGCCCAGGAGTTCGTGTACTGCCTCTGCCGGACGGAGGGCTAAGTCGTGGCGGTCTCGCGCTCCCCCAGTGCGATCCTCCTCGCGTTCCTCGCGCTTGCGCTCGCGGCGGTGGCCCCGGCCCCGGCGCGCGCGAGCGACGTCGATTCGACGGCGTCCGCGTCAGGGCCCTCGTCCTCGCCGGGCGACACGCTCGATGTTCCGCCGCCTGCGCCGCCGCCGCCGGCTTCCGGGAAGCGCAAGCGTTTGTCCGCCCCGACCTGAAGCGGCTGACCCGGCGAGGGCGCGCCGCTCCGGGGGAGCGAGCTTCACACGACGTGGGCCACGTCGCTGCGCTGGGTCGACACCGACCTCGACCGGCCGCGCTGGCGCTACACGCTCACCCGCCGCATCGTGCCGACGCTTCAGGTCGGCTTCGAGTGGAACCCCGTCGTGAACGAGGTCCAGCCGGTCGCGACCTGGTTTCTCGTCGCCCAGGAGGGCGTCCGGCCCACCGTGTTCCTCGGCACCAGCGCCGATCGCATCGGCTCTCCCGAGGGCACGAACACGTACTACGGCACGGCCAGCTACGCCTTGGAGAGCCTGCCCGTCTCGGTCTACGGCACGCTCGGCTACTCGGAGTGGGACGACGAGTGGAAGGCACCGTTCGGCGGCTACGTCGAGGTCGCGCCGCACGTCTCGCTCCAGGGGATGTACGACGGCGAGCGAACGCACGCCCTCGTGCACTACGCGCGCGAACGCTGGAATGCGAGTCTGCTCTGGGTCTGGCTCGACAGCGCCGGATTCTCCGTGGCCATGGGGTTCTGACGGGCGGAGGGGAGATGGGCCGCCCGGGGGAGCTGTGCTAGACTCTGGGTCATGCGCCTCCTGAGATGCCTTCTCCTCGCACTCGCCGTCGTCGTTCCGTTCGAGGCAGCATCGTGTTGCGTGCCGGACCCCGCTGATGCGTGCTGTGCCGAGGATTCGGCTTGCCCGATTGGCGAGACCGCCGAGTGCACCCTCGCGCACGCCACCGTCGCGCCGATGTTTGCGCTCGACCTCGCAACCGCGCTTGCGCCGGCTGCATTCGTTGCGCCGATCAACGCCGTGTTGAGCCCGCAGTCGACCACGACCTCCCGGGGCCTCCACGGGCCCCCGCGTCTCCTCCGCGACCCCGCACTTCGGACACCGCTCCGCATCTGATCGCTCGCTGTTCGCTGCCGCTCGACCACGCAGTCGTCGTCGCGTCCCGAACCGTGAGGAATCCTCGTGTCCGATCGACTCCGCGCCGTCCCATCGGGGCTGGCGCTCCTCGTCGCGATTGCATCGTTCATCGTTGCCCCGCCGACGTCGGCTGGAGCGGAGACCACCGCCGCGGCGATCATTGACTCGACCGTCGCGCCTGGCGACTCCGCTGCCGCCCCGTCGGCTCCGGTTGCCGCGAAGCGCGCGCGGTTGTCCGCGCCGACTTGAAGCGGTTGACCCGGCGAGGGTGCGCCGCTCCGGGGGAGCGGACTTCATACGCAATGGTCGTCGTCGTTGCGCTGGATCGACACCGATCTCGAGCGGCCGCGCTGGCGGGCCACGCTGTCGTACCGCGTGATCCCGCGTCTCCAGGTCGGCGTCGAGGCGAATATCGCGGCCTCGGAGATCGGCCCGATCGCGACGCTGTTCGTCGTGCCGGAGGGCACGGTGCGGCCGACGGTGTTCCTCGGCACGAGCTCCGACCGCATCGGCTCGCCCGAAGGGACGCAGTCGTACTACGCGACCGCGAGCAAGTCGCTCGGCTCGCTGCCGGTCACCGTGTATGGCACGCTCAACTATTCCGAGTGGGACGCGGGCTGGAACGTCCCCTTCGGCGGATACGTCGAGGTCGCACCCGGCCTCGTTCTCCAGCCCATGTACGACGGCGAGCGCACGCACGCGCTCGTCCACTATGCACGCGAGCGCTGGAGCGTGAGCGCGATCTGGGCCTGGCTCGAGAGCGCGGGCGTGTCGGTTTCGTTCGGATGGTAGGGAGGACAAGTATGAAGGACTTGAAGAGGGTGGTTCTACTGATCGGTCTCGTGATCTGGACCTCCGGGAGCGCCTCCGTCGCCGCGCCCGTTTACGCCGCCGAGAAGTCCGATGCGGCGATGGAGATCTGCGCTGTCTGCGCGGTGCGCGAGGGCTCATCACATGCTGAAGCTGTTGTCGCGCGCCGCACCTACAACGACGTGAGCTACGCGTTCTGCAATACGAACTGTGCCGCGGAGTTCGACGCCGATCCCGCTGCGTTTGCGCGCCCGGTATTGCCGCGACCCGTGCCCGCGGCCGACATGGCTTTGGTCGACCTCGAGGGAAAGGCGGTGACCTGGAAGCGCTTCGCGGGGACGCTCACGCTCGTCGACTTCTGGGCGACGTGGTGCGTGCCGTGTCGCAAGTCGATGCCCGAGCTGCAGGCGCTGCACGCGAAGTACGCCGGGAAGGGCTTCGGCGTGCTCGGCATCGCGACCGACGACCCGGGCAAGGACAGCGCGAAGAAGATCCGGAAGTTCGTGAAGGACCAGAAGATCACGTACCCGATCGCGCACGATGCTGGTGACAAGCCCGTGTGGGAGGCGTTCCGTGTGAAGGCTGTGCCGGCAGCGTACCTCGTCGACGGCGAGGGCCGCATCGTCGCGCAATGGACGGGGCGGGCGCCGACGGCGGAGGAGATCGAGGCGGAAATTGGGAAGCGGGTGCCGAAGGGGGACTAGGCGGGGCGGTCTTTCAAACCGCCTGTGGACGTCCAGAGTCCTGCGATGGAATACTATTCGTCACCGGGAACTCAAGGAGATCCTCGATGCCACATCGTCCAGCCCCCGCGCGTCATGAAACGCCCGGATTCCGCGCGATCCTGCTCTCGGGCGGGCTGTCACTCGGTCTCCTCTGGTTCGGAGCGTCCTGCGCGGCGGCCGGTCCGCCGTTCGAACACCTGACACCCGGAACCCAGGCTTCCGGCTTCGACCGCTTGCTCTGGCAGCCCACTGTTCTGCTGGCTACGAGTCCCGGGGAGTTCGAAAGCATCCTGCGCCGGGCTGGCCGGCGCTTGCCACCTCCTCTCGTCGACTTCCGCAATCACTCCGTGCTCGTCTACTTCGCTGGCATGAAGGACAGTGGCGGGTTTCGCGCGCTCGCCGATGGAGTGCACATCGAGCGCGGGACAATGGTCCTCGAGGTCGTCGACCAGCAACCCGGTCCGGGATGTCTCACCCCGCAGACGGCGACGTTCCCGATGGCGATCGTCGTCACGACGCCGTGGCGGGGTCCCGTGAGCTTCGAGGAACGGATCGAGCTCCGGCCGCCCTGCGAGCTCTGACGGGCGAGCTCACCCCGCGTACATCTGCAGGTCGGTCCCCACGCGATCCGCCATCTCGCAGCAGCGTGAGAGGTCGGGGTGACGCAGGATCACCATCCCGTCGCTCACCAGTGTCTGAAGCCAGTCGCGGCGCTGCGCGCCGATGGGCAGCAGGTCGATCGCGCAGATCGCGGGACCGAACTCGGCGAGCAGCGGGCCGAGGCCCTCGATGCGCTGGATGCGGCCCTGGCCCTGCGCGCGCTTGAAGATCGAGACCGCGTTATAGCGCCGCTCGATCGGTTGCGAGAGCCGGCCGCTGGTGATCGCTTCCGCCCAGCCGCGAAAGAGATCCGTGTCGCACGCGTAGTTCATCACGTCCACGGTGAAGGCGCCGGGCGGGCGCGCGGCGATCTCGCCGAACACCGCTTCGCCGTCGGGCTTCAGGTACCACTCCATGTGCGTGAAGCCGTCGGTGAAGTTCATCGCCTTGATCACGTCGAAGCCCATCTGCCTGCCGCCGGCGAGGTGGGGGGCTTCGGGTGCGCGCAGCGCCATCGTCTGCGGGCTGGTCCACTCGAGCGAGCGTGCGATCAGCGGGCGGGGGCGGTACCACGAGATGTTGTCGTAGAGCACCTTGCCGCCGCCACACACGGTGTCGAACGTGAACTCCTCGCCGTCGATGAACTCCTCGACGCTCACCTCGGCGACGTGACCCATGCGTGCGAGCGCCTGCTCGAGCTGCCCGGCGTCGTCGATGCGAAACGTGTCGGCCGAGCCGGCGCCGGCGATCGGCTTGATGATCGCGGGGTATTGAATGTGTTCGATGGCCTCGCGCACTTCGTGCGCGGTGTGGGCATTCGCATGGCGCGGCGTGCGGATGCCGGCGGCGTCGAGCACCTGCTTCATCTTCTCCTTGTCGCGGAACGGCACCGTCTCGGCGACCGTGAGGCCGGGCAGGCCGAGAGCCTCGCGAATCTTCGCGGCGCCGATCATGAGCGGCTCCCACAGGCACTCGACGCGGTCGATGCGCACGCGGCGCGCGTACTCCTTCGCCTGGGCGACCATGGCACCCTCGTCGTGAAAGCCGGGGACGCGAACGTAATCGGTGAGGCGATGGCGCACGTC
>JBKJNH010000089.1:0-15814 GCA_046596055.1 Candidatus Eiseniibacteriota bacterium | reverse complement strand
CAGGCCCACGACCATCGCCCCGGGGGACCACTCCAATGAAACTCCCCACCCGGCGACGCGTCCGCCCGTGCGCTCTGGCACTGGCGCTCGTCGTCTCACTCGCACAGCCCATGATCCTCGCCATTCCGCTCCATGCGGCGAGCCAGCCCATCGTCACCGACGGCGGAGCCATCAAGTCCGCCCGGGTATTCTGGGGTCGGTTCGGGCCGATCATCATCACGCTCGTCTGGGAGGTCGTCACCGACTGGATGACGGGATCTCCGCCGCCGTCGTCACCCCCGGTCGATCCTCCGCCGCCGCAACCGGATCCGGACTTCCAGCCCTGATCCATCAACTCGCGCCCCTCGATCGCCCCCGTGGGAGATCGACCATGCTTCGCATCCTTCGTCGCTTGATGCTTGTCGCGCTGATCGCGATCGCCCTTCCGTCGCTCGCGCCGACGCGCGCGTCGGCAGGGGCCGAATCGCCCGGAGTCGACCTGGGCATTCCCAGGCCGGTCATGAAGTTCCTGAAGGACAACTGGAAGATGCTCTACATCGCGTTCGACGAGCTGATCGACGACCTGAACGGCTGCAGCTGTCCGACGCAGCCGCCGATTCCGGCCCCGCAACCGGATCCGTACCCGACGACGGGCTAGTCGACAGTCTGGTCGAAGCTAGGAGTCGAGCGTCCAGTCGCCGCGCCGATGGGCGTCGACGACCGCGTCGAGATGGGGCAGGTAGGGGGCGGGCAGCTTGGGCAGGCGCGCTCGCGCCCGATCCCGCGCGTCCTGGTCGGACGCGGCATCGCGCGTGATCTCGCTCACGAACTCGAGGTAGCCCTCGAGTCGTGAGCGGGCGCGGTCCTCGAGGTCTGGCATGAGGGCGATGGACCGGGCGGCGCGCTTCGTGTCGAAGCCGGCGGCCGCCAGCGCCTTGAAGCACTCCCCCTGAAAGTAATAGGTCAGGCTCGAGCGATCGGCCACGGGCGCGGCCGAGCGTCCGGCGGGGGACTTGCGCAAGCGCGCGAGGCTGCGCTCGGCCTGGCTCAGGTTAAAGTCGCAGCGGCGCAACTGGTCGAGCACCCAGGCGCCCGTCGTCTCGACGTCGCGCTTGAGACCGCGGCCGCCGCCGTCCTCGCCGAAGGCGCGGCCGACACCTTCGTCATCCTCGTCGCCGCCGTTGTCGTATCCGGGATGCGGTTGCGCCAGGCGGCCGCCCGTCGGCGGACCCGCAACGGCGCCATCGGCCAGGCCGCCCGCCTGCTGCAGCAGGCTCTCGAGGTCGGCCAGCGTGGCCGCGCGCCCCTGCGTGCGCAGCACGAGCGCGGTCAGCAGGTTACGCAGCTCGCGAATGTTACCCGGGAACTCGTACTCCTCGAGCCGGCGCAGCAGTCCGGTCGACAGGCGCGCCGGTGGGGCGCCCAGGTCGTCTGCGAGCCGATCGAGCACGTGTTCGACGAGGATCGGGATGTCACCGCGGCGGTCGCGCAGCGCCGGAAGCCGCAGGCCGAACACGTTCAGTCGGTAGTAGAGGTCCTCGCGGAAGCGCGCGCCCTTCACCTCGGAAAGGAGGTCGCGATTGGTGGCCGCGACGACCCGCACGTCGACCTGGATCGCGCGCTCGTCGCCGACGCGTCGGAAGCGACCCTCCTGCAACACGCGAAGCAGGCGCGTCTGGGCGCCCGACGGGAGTTCGCCGATCTCGTCGAGGAACAACGTGCCGCCATTGGCCAGCACGAAGGCTCCGCGGCGATCGCGCGTCGCGCCCGTGAAGGCGCCGCGCACGTGGCCGAACAGCTCGCTCTCGATCAGCTCGCGCGGGATCGCGCCGCAGTCCACCGTCTCGAAGGGCCGGTCGGCGCGCGGCGAGAGGGCATGGATGGCGCGCGCCGCCAGTTCCTTGCCGGTGCCGGTCTCGCCGAGCACGAGCACCGGGCAGCGCGCCGGCGCGACCATGGCGATCTCGCGGAAGGCCCGCTCGAACGACGGGCTGTTGCCGATGATCTCCTGCAGGATCGGGAAGCGCCGCCGCAGCTCGACGAGCGTGAGCCGGCCCAGGTGCGCCGAGGCTCCCGCGTCGGGCTCGAGCGCGCCGGGCGCCTCGGTCGGCTCGACGGGGCCGTCGCCGGCCGCGCCGGGATGCTGCGTCACCTGGTGGTAGATGAGGTTCTCGAGCGCCTGCGTGCAGAGCTGGGCGGCCGTGGCCAGTAGCTCGAGCTCGTCGTCGCCGTAGTTCTCGCCGAGCAGGCGCGGGCCCCACACCGCGAGGCCGTAGAATCCGCCGCGGCCGACCAGCGGGACGATCGCCTGCGCATCGAGGCGCGCCAGCCACTCGCCGTTGCGCCGCACGAAGTCGCGGCAGCGGTCGCTCTCGGGGCCGGGCTTGAGCGAGACGCCGCTGCGGGCCTCCGCGCTTTCGAGGAACACGAGGTCCTCGGGGGCGAGCACGGGCCGGATGTCCTGCACGATTCCGTCCTGGTATCCGTAATGACGCCACAGGCGAAGGCGCCCGCGGTCGGCCTCCCAGCGCAGGCCGGCGGCCGAGGCCGCGCCGACACCCGCCACGCACGACAGCAGGAACTGGCCGACGGCCTGGCCCGGGTCCCCGGCGGACAACAGGCCACGGGCAATCTCGAGCAGGGCGGTCAGTTCGAAGTTCTGTCGTTCGAGCGCTTCGCGGGTCGGGCGCCCGTCGGCGCCGCGGCGAAGGGGACGATCGGGGGAGGACGCGTCGGGCGAACGGCTCATGGCAGCGAGCCTAGCACGGGCCGTCGGTCTCGGCTATCTTCGCGCCGGAGGATCGCCATGCGCACACCGTCCGTTTCCCCCCTTGCCTGTGCCGCCATGCTGCTGCTGGTCGGTTGCGCGAAGGAGCCCGACGCTCCGTCCGGCCCCGTTCCGCCCGCCCGTCCCGAAGCCGCCCAGGCCGCGACCGTCGCCATGTGGCGCACGCAGTTCGACAGCCACAAGGCCCAGTGGGACGCGGTCCTCGCCGGACCCGACTCCCCGCTCCCCGAGGACGCGCGCGCCTCGTTCCCCGGCCTCGGCTTCTACCCCTACGACGAGTCGTGGCGCTACGTCGGAGACCTCGAGCGCATGGATCCGCCGACGTTCATCGAGGTGCCGGCGACGAAGGGACGAACCCAGTCGTATCTCGACTACGGGCGCTTTCCGTTCGAGCGCGACGGCGTGGTCGCGACGCTCGAGGTGCATCGCCCGGTCGACCACCCGGACCAGTTCTTCATTGCGTTCTTCGACTCGACGAACCGCGGCGAGACCTACGAGGGCGGACGTTACGTCCATCTCGACTCGGTCGGCACGCACAAGTTCGTCCTCGACTTCAACAAGTCCTACGCACCGTACTGCGCGTTCGATTCGACATGGATCTGCCCGCTGCCGCCGCGCACCAACGCGCTGCCGTTCGCGGTCCGCGCGGGCATGCTCGCGCCCGGGAGGAAGTGATGCTCGCCGGCTGCTGGAGTCGCACCAGTGCACGCCGCATCGTCGAGGAACAGTGGATGGCCCCCGCCGCGGGGCTGATGCTCGGCTCGGGCCGGACGCGCAACGTGGCCGATGGCGCGCTCGTCGAGTTCGAGCAGGTGCGCATCGAGGTGCGTGGCGACACGCTCGTGTACGTGGCCAATCCGTCGCGACAGAGCGAGGCGACGTTCATGGCGATTGCCGTCACCGACTCGATGGTGGTCTTCGAGAACCTCGTGCACGACTACCCGCAGCGCGTTGGCTACCGCCTGGTGCACGCCGACTCGGTGGCCGCGTTCATCGACGGCACCGCCGACGGCAAGCCGCGCAAGGTCGAGTTCCCGTACCGGCGCGTGGGCTGCGCGAACCCGCGATGAGCGACGAAACGCGCCGCAACTTCGGCAGCGGCGGGCCGTGGGAGGAGATCTACGGCTACGCCCGGGCCGTGCGCATCGGCCGGCACGTGCACGTCGCCGGCACGACCGCGGCCCGGCCCGACGGGGGCGTCGAGGGCGGGGCCGATGCGGCCGCCCAGGCGCGCGCGGTATTCGACCGCATCGCGGCCGCACTGGCGCAGGCTGGTGCGCGCATGGCCGACGTCGTCCGCACGCGCATGTACGTCGTTCCCGGCGTCGACACCGATGCGGTCGGGCGCGTCCACGGTGAGCGCTTCGCCGTCATCCGCCCCGCATCGACCCTCGTGGTCATCCATGCGCTGGTGCGCCCCGACCTGCTGGTCGAGATCGAGGTCGACGCGATCCTTCCCGCGGACGCGCCGTGAGCGATGCGCTCCTCTCGCCGACGCTCGTCGACGCGACCCGGCGCTATGCAGCGGCGGGCGCCGCGGCGCAGACCCTCGTGAGCGCGATCAGCGACGACCGGTTTCATCGCGCACCGCCCGGCGGCGGCTGGTCGGTCGCCGAGTGCCTCGAGCATCTCGTCGTCTCGGGCGGGAAGGTCGCCGACCGGCTGGAAGCGGCCACCCGGATCGCGCGCGCCGACGGGCGCCTCGCCGATCCGGCGGCAGCACGCGCACCGGTGCGGCTGGGGTGGTTCGCGCGAATGTTTATCGCCGGCACGGGCCCCGGCGAGGCCGGCCGGGACGCGCCGATGAGGATCCGGACCCGACCGCCGTTCGAGCCCGGCGATCCCCGGGCGCGCGGACGCGGGCGCGATGCGGTCCTCGCCGACTTCCTCGCGCTCCAGGAGCGACTGTTCGCCGCCGCGCGCGCCGCCGACGGCCTCGATCTGGCGGGGGTGAGGGTCGCCTCCGTGCTGGCCGGCTGGATTCGCTTTCCCCTGGGCGGCTGGTTTCTCGCCCTCGCCGGTCACCAGGAACGTCATCTCCAGCAGGCCCGGCGCGTCGAGAAGGCGAACGGGGACCGGCTGCAAGGAGTCATGCCGTGAGCGATGCGAACACGCCTCCGACGGATCTCGGAGATCACATGCTCGCCGACGCCATCACCCGCTTCACCGAGCTCAAGTCCCTCGGCGACAAGGCCGTCGCGCAGGTTGACGACACCGCGTACTTCGCGCGCAGTGACGACGAGGCGAATGCGATCGCGCACGTCGTCAAGCACGTCGCGGGGAACCTGCGCTCGCGCTGGCGCGACTTCCGTACGACCGACGGGGAGAAGCCGGATCGCGATCGCGATTCCGAGTTCGAGCTCACACCGGTCGACACGCGCCAGGCGCTCACCGCGCGCTGGGAAGAGGGCTGGGCGATCCTGTTCGCCGAGCTCGGCGCACTCCATGGCGACGACCTGATGCAGACCGTCACCATCCGCCACGAGCCGCACACGATCGTCCAGTGCATCCATCGCCAGCTCGGGCACTACGGCTATCACGTCGGGCAGATCGTGTCGCTCGCGCGCGCCGCACGCGGCAAGGGATGGAGCTCCCTCTCGATTCCGCGAAGCAATTCCAGCTCATTCAACGCATCAATGAAGGACAAATTCGACAAGAAGAGTTGAGCAGCCATGCTTGTCTGATCGCGGCGGCAGCTCCCCCTCGCGCGGCGGAGCTGCCGCCTACCCGATCGTATGAATCAGGATCTCGTCTCCCGGCAGGTGCTTGTGCAGGCCCTTCAGCACCGAGCCGCGCAGCATGTGGACGAGCTTCGAGCGCTGGCTCACGCCCACCATCACCGTGTCCACGCGCAGGCGCCGCGCCGAGTCGGCGATCGAGGCGGCGGCGTCGTTCGACAGGCGCCAGATCGGGATCGGCGTCAGCCCGGCTGCGCGGATTTGGTCCGCCGCATCCTCGAGAGCGAGCAGCAACTCGCGCTCTGGCTGCAGCTGGTCACCCGAGAACAGCCCGGGCCATTCGGTCACGCCGAGCACGAAGATCGCCGTGTCCCCGTGCCCCCGTGCGCGGAAGACCGCCTCTTCGATCAGCCTCGGATTGGCGTCGCGCAACGCCAGAAGCGTGCGCGATGGCTCGATCGCCGCGGCCTCGACCGCGGTCTCGATCGACACCACCTCGCGACTGCGGCGCTCGACGCTGTCCTCGGCGCGCTCGATCTGGCGCTCGGCCTCGATCGCGACCCATGGAAGCTGGTTGAGCGCGCGCACGGCCCAGTCCTTCCGATTGGAGATCGCGAACAGGCACCCCAGGGCGACCACGCCGCCGCCGAACAGCGTGGCCTGCCACTTCTCGATGATGTTCACGCCCCACGCCGTCGCCACCATCAGCGTGGTCACGATTCCGATCCAGAACACGATGCCGCGCTGCTTCTCGCGCCAGCGGATCACGTCGACGCCGGCCGAGGTGAACGTGAATGCGCCCAGCAGCCCGAAGGAGTACAGGTGCCCCAGCATCTCGAGCTCGCCCCGGGTGGCATGGACGATGAGGAACGTGATGACGGTGAAGACGAGGATGCCGACGTGGGGCGTGCCGAACGTGCGGTTGCGGCGGGCCAGGACGCGTGGCAGGTAGTCGCCGCGCGACAGCGCGAGGAACACGTGGTAGCCGCCGATCAGGGCGGTGTTGGCGGCGAAGAGCAGCAGCGCCGACGCCGCGAGCACGACGCTCCAGGCCAGCAGCGGACCGCCGTACTGGCGGCCCAGCTCGGAGATGAAGAACTCTTTCGAGGCGTGCTTGACCGGTTCGGAGAGTCCGGCGATCGACAGCAGCGTGAGCGTGGGCGAGGTCAGCGTCATCGTGACGATGACCAGCAGCATCGCGTACAGCGCCGTCCGCTTGATCGGCAGCTTCATCGCGGGTGAGAGCTGGCTGATGCTCTCGAGCCCCGAGAACGCGAGCCACGCCCCGGCGAAGCCCACGAGCGCCGAACGGGGTGGCAGCGATTGCAGCGACTGCATCTGCTCCCAGGCGAAGGACCACTGCGCGGGCGTCAGCTGCACGGCGACCGTGCCGACGACGATCAGGTTGACCACGACCGCGGCGACCGCCATCCACAGGGCGACGATGGCGCTCTCGCGGATGCCGATGACGTTGATGATGCCGAGGATCAGCAAGCCGATGCCGGCCATCAACTCGATGTGGTTCTGGAACCACGGCAGGACCGAGCCGATGTACTGGAAGGCGCTGACCGACGAAATTGCGGCGGTGAGGAAGTAGTCGACGATGATCAGCATGCCGCCGACCGCGCCCATGAACGGCGAGAACGCCTTGGTTGCGACCGTGACGACGCCGCCCCCCTCGGGGTTGCGCCACGACACTTCGATGTACTTGGAGGCGAGAAGGACGAAGCCGATCGTCGTCAGCCCGACGAAGACCGGGGCGAGGTTGCCGACCTCGCCGAACAGGATGCCCGGCACGTAATAGACGCTGGTGCCGATGTCGCAGAAGACGACCGCCCACGCGAGGATCCAGCCCAGGCCTCGCAGGTCCTGCTTGCCGCTCGATTGCGGGGGTTCCACGTTCCGTCGCCTTCCTGGCGCCGGCGTCACGCCGAACGCGGTTGGTGTGGGATCAGCCGATCGTGTGGATGAGGATCTCGTCGCCGGGAAGAAGCCGGTGCAGGCCCTTGAGCACCGAGCCGCGCAGCATGTGCACGAGGTTCGAGCGCTGGCTCACGCCGACCATGACCGAGTTGACGTGCAGCCGCCGGGCTGCGTCCGCGATCGACTCCGCGGCGTTGCCGGACAGGCGCCAGATCGGGATCGGCGTCAGCCCGGCCTCGCGGATCTGATCGGCGGCGTCCTCGAGCGCGCGCATGAGCTCGTGCTCGGGTTGCAACTGGTCACCGGAGAACAGGCCCGGCCACTCGGTGACGCCCAGGACGAAGATCGCGGTGTCCCCGTTGCCGCGGGCCCGGTAGATTGCCTCGCTGATCAACCTCGGGTTCACGTCGCGCAGGGCGATGAGCGTGCGGGACGGCTCGATCGCCGCCGCTTCCACCGCGGTCTCGAGCGACACGACCTCGCGGCTGCCGCGTTCGACGGTGTCCTCGGCGCGCTCGATCCGCCTCACCGCCTCGGTCGCGATCCACGGCACCCTGTTGAGCCACCGGATCACCCAATCGCGACGGATCCCGACGGCGACGACGAGGCCGCTGATGAGGAGGCCGCCGCCGATCAGGGTCGAGCCGAGCTTGCTCGTGAGGTGCACGCCCCATGCGAGCACGACCATCAAGGTGACCAGGACGCCGACCCAGAAGACGAGCCCGCGTCTTCCCTCGCGCCAGCGCAGTACGTCGAGCCCGGCGGAGGTGAAGCTGAATGCGCCGAGCAGGCCGAACGCGTAGAGGTGCCCGAGGAGCGTCAGCTGCCCGGCGGTCTGCTGGACGATGAGGATCGTGACGACGGTGAAGAAGATGATTCCCACGTGCGGGGTGCCGAAGATGCGATTGCGTCGCGACAGGACCCGCGGCAAGTAATCGGCGTGGGCGAGCGCCAGAAAGACGTGATAGCCGCCGATGAGCGCGGTGTTCGCCGCGAACAGCAGGAGCGCCGAGGCGGAGAACACCACGGCCCACGCCGCACCGGGCCCGCCGTACAGCCGGGCCAGCTCCCAGACGTAACGCTCGGACTGGGTCTCCTTGATCGAGGTGGGCAGGCCGGCCAGCGACAGGGCGGTCATCGTGGGCGAGATGACCAGGATGGTCAGGACGACGGCCGCGATGGCCTTGCTCGCGGTGCTCCGGATGGGCAGGCGCATCGCCGGGGAGAGCTGGCTGATGCTCTCGATCCCCGAGAATGCGAGCCAGGCCCCGGCGAAGCCGGCCAGCCCCGCCCGCGCGTCGAGGTGGCGGATCTCCTTTGCCTGGTCAACCAGCAGTGTCCACTGGTCGGGACGAAAGTGGATCGCGGCGATGACGATCACGACCAGGTTGACGGTCAGCGCCGCCACGGCCATGTAGAGCGAGAGGATCGCGCTCTCGCGGATGCCGATGATGTTGATGATCGCGAGGATGACGAGCCCCGCCGATGCGGCCAGCGCGATGTGTTGCTCCAGCACGGGGACCACGGTCGCGAGGTAGTGGAAGGCGCTGACCGAAGAGATCGCGGCGGTGAGGAAGTACGTGATGATGATGAGGATTCCGCCCACCGCCCCGGTGAACGGATTGAACGCCTTGGTGGCGACCGTGACGACGCCGCCGCCCTCGGGGTTGCGCCACGACACTTCGATGTACTTGGAGGCGAGGAGCACGAAACCGAGCGTCACGAGGGCGGTGAAGACCGCCGCCAGGTTGCCGACCTCGTGATAGAGGAGGCCGGGGACGTAATAGACGCTGGTGCCGATGTCGCTGTAGACGACGGCCCACGCGAGGATCCACCCGAGGTGGCGGAGGTCGTTCCCGGACGCCTTCTTTTCGGGATCCACTCGGTCGGTTGCTCCGGGGCGGCACGCGGATCGGGGTGAGGGCGGGAGTCGCCTTCGATCGCGTCCGCGGCACCGTACCACAGGCCCCGGGCGGGGGGCAGGGGCGGCGTGGCTTGCGGCCGTGCGCCCGCGAGGGTATGGTCGGAGCACCTCGGTCCCGGTCCGCGCGCCGCGGCCCGCCCGTCGTCACCCCGGCCCTCCGAGGTCTGCTTGCAGCCGAATTCCACCCGACAATTGGCCGCCGACACGCACGCCGTCGACCGCGAGCTCATGATGCGCGTGCGCACCCGGGATCCGGAGGCGCTGCGGTCGCTCTACGATCGGCATGCGAGCCTGGTCTACGGGCTGGGTCTGCGTGTCCTGCGCGACGCCACCGAGGCCGAGGACCTGGTCCAGGACGTGTTCCTGCACCTGTGGCGCCGGGCCGAGATGTTCGACGGCGAACGCGGCGTCTTCACCGGCTGGCTGGTCTCGCTGGCCCGCAATCGCGCCATCGATCGGCTGCGGGCGCGCCGCACGCGCGAGCGCAAGGGGGACGAGTTCGAGGCCGCGCAGTCGACCGGGCCCACGGCGACTCCGGCCGGTCCCGACGCGGTGACCTACGCGAGCAAGTTGCGCGGCGCCGTGCTGCGGGCGCTCGGAACGCTGCCCGAGGCACAGCGCGTCGCGTTGGAGCTGGCCTACTTCGGCGGGTTGTCGCACAGCGAGATCGCGGAACGGCTGGAGGCCCCGCTCGGGACGGTGAAGGGGCGGATCCGGCAGGGCATGCTGCGACTGCGCGAGCTGCTCGGGGAATTCGTGGACGCCGGGCTCGCATCCGGATCGGAGGAAGGACGCCGTTGAACGACGATCGCTTCACGGAACAGGCGCCCGACTACGCGCTGGGCCTGCTCGAAGGCGAGGAGCTCGAGGACTTCGAGCGGCATCTCGCCACCGGGTGCCCGCAATGCGAACAGGAACTCGCGTCGATGGACGCGGTCGGCGATGCGCTCGCGTTCTCGATCCCGGCGCCGGCGCCGCCCGCGGACCTGCGCGATCGGCTTCTCGCCGCCGTCGCGGCGGATCTCGAGCGCGAACATGCCGGGGCCGACGCGTTCGCCGCCGAGGCCGCCGCCGTGCCCGCGGGCCAGCCGCTCTATTCAGGCCAGCCGACCGCGACGCCCACGTACGAGCCGTCGCCCGTGGAGTGGCCGCCTCGCGCCGCCGCGGTCGCGATGCCGTCGATTCCCTGGTGGGTGCGGGTTGGTCCGCCGCTTGCTTTTGCGGCCACGCTGGCCGCCGTGGTCGTGGGCGCGTGGGCCTGGCGCGTCGATCTCCAGCTCACGATCGTTCGCGGCGACCTCGAGCGCGTGCAGGCCGAGAACGAGGCGCTCGCCCGAATCCTCGACGTCGTCCAGTCGGATCGCCTGCGCGTCGTCGTGCTCGGCGGGCTTGCGGGCGCACCGCGGGCGCTCGGGCGCGTCCTGTGGTCTCCTGCGAAGAAGCAGGCCGTGCTCTACGCCTTCGGCCTGCCGCGTCCGCCCGCCGGCAAGGACTATCAACTGTGGGCCATCGACGGGCAGACGCCGCGCAGCGAGGGAGTCTTTCCCGTCGACGCCGCCGGCCGTGCCACGCACGTGTTGCCCGAGGCGCCTGCCGCGGGCGGCGCGTCGGCGTTCGCGATCACGCTCGAGCCCGCGGGCGGCATGCCGCAACCGACCGGCGCCATTCTCCTGCTCGGCTCGGTGGGCGCCGACATCGACGGATGAGCCCGTTCGTCGAGACCCGCGACGGTCTCACCCTGACGACGGATCGCGCCCGGCTTCCGATCGAGGAGATCCATCGCTGGCTCGCGGACGAATCGTATTGGGCACGCGGCATCCCGCTCGACGTCTGCCGTCGCTCGATCGAGCACGCCCTCCCGTTCGCGATCTACGAGGGGGACACCCTGGTCGCGTTTGCGCGCGTGCTCAGCGACTTCGCGACCGTGGCCTACCTGGGCGACGTGTTCGTGAAGGAGCCGTGGCGCGGCCGCGGGCTGGCGAAGTGGCTGGTCGAGGCGATCCATCGCCACCCTGACCTCAAGGGGCTGCGCCGCTGGATCCTGCTCACGCGCGATGCGCATGCGCTGTACGCGCAGTCGGGTTGGACCGCACTCGAGGATCCGCCGCGCTGGATGGAGCTGCGCCCGATCCGGAATTACTAGCGTCCTTCATCCCGCCTTCACAGCCCGGTGCCAGGGTTCCTGCATCGTCCGTATCTTCGCGGACCGAACCCGGAGGAACCCCGGATGCGCCGCTTCGACCCGCTTCGACCGCTGGCCTGCACCGTCCTGCTCATGACCCTGTTCCTGTCGCCCCGCGTCGCGCCGGTCGCCATGGCTGCATCGCCGGCTGCGCCCGTGCCGGGGGATGCCGCCGTCGCCGCCCGGCTCGACTCGATCGCCCGCGCCGCCGAGGGCCGGGGATTCTCGGGTGTCGTGCTCGTCCACCGTGGCGGGAAAGAACTTCTGGCCCGCGGCTACGGCCTGGCGAACCGCGAGAGCGGGGCGCGCTTCACGCCCCGGACGGTCGTGCCGATCGGATCGAACGTGAAGGACTTCACGAAGCTCGCGATCTTCCTGCTCGCCGAGGCGGGCAAGCTGCGCTTGTCCGACTCGCTGGCCACGTACTTCCCCGCGGTCCCGGCCGACAAGCGGGGCATCACCATCGACCAACTCCTCGAGCACACCGCGGGATTGCCGCTGGGCGTTGCGCCCGACGACGAGCCGCTGAGCAAGGAGGAGTTTCTCTCGCGCGTCTGGGCCCGCCCCCTGGGTTCCTCCCCGGGCACCCAGGAGCGCTACTCGAACGCGGGGTACGCGCTGCTGGCCGCGATCGTCGAGCGGGTCACGGGCGGGGCCTTCGACGATTACGTCGCGAACGCCATCCTCGCTCCGCTGGGCCTCAAGGAGACGGGGCTGCGTCGCCCGGCCTTCGATCCGGCGCGCCTGGCGCACGGCTACGTCGAGGGCAGCGACCGCGGAACCATGCTCGACAGGCCGCACGATGCAACGGGCGCGCTGTGGAGCCTGCGCGGAAACGGCGGCTATCTCGCCACCGCCGCGGACCAGCTCGCCTGGTTCCGCGCGATCGGCGGCGGTGCGCTGCTGCGCGATCCGAGCCACCGCGCCCGGTTGTTCGACGCGCGGAGCGCCGGCGTCTTCGCGGGGTCGGACCTGATCAGCGCATTCGTGTTCGGCAACTTCCCGCGCGAGGGTTACGAGCTCGTGCTGGCCAGCAACCAGGCCGAGTTCTCCGCGATGACGTTGCTCGAGGAGCTCGGGGCGGCGCTGGGCCTGCCGACGGGATCGCGCCGGACGACGAACGATCCCGCGCCGGCCGCGCCGGTCGAGCTGCCGACGGGCAGTTCGTGGAACGTCGTGCGGGCGTGGGTCGATGCGTTCCGCGCCGGCGACGAGGCGGGCATGCAGCGGTTCTTCGAAACGCATGCCGACAACGGACCCGACGCTCCGCCGATGGAGAAGCGCCTCGAGAACTTTCGACGGATGCGGCGCGAGTTCGGGGAGTTCACGATCCGCGCGGCGCGCGACACGCCGGACGGACCCGAGATCGACCTCCGCACGCAAAAGGGCGAGCCGGCGTCGGTCGGCTTCGTCCTCGAGCCCGACGGTCGACTGCGCGGGCTGCGGGTGCAGGTGGGCTGACGAGTCGCGCCCTCAGGCGAGGATCCGGTCCACCGCCTCGGTGAGCGACCGGGCGCGGACCACGCCCTCGCGCTCGAGGTTCGGGTAGAGACCGTGGGGATCGAGCAGCACCGCGTGCATCCCCGCGCGCCGCGCGCCCAGCGCGTCGGCGGTCGGGTCGTCGCCGACGTGCCATGCGTCGGACGCCGCGACGCCGAGCAGCCCGAGCGCGTGCTCGAAGATCGCGCGATCGGGCTTGGCGCGATGGAGCGCGGTCGATGCGATGCAGGCGCGGAAGAAGCGGCGCAGGCCCTTGCGCTCGAGGATGGCCTCGAGTGTGTCATCCCAGTTGGAGATCACGCCCAGCGGGATGCCGCGCTCGGCCAGGCGCGCGAGCGCCACCGGCGCATCGGGCACGACGACCAGCGGATCGCCGCCGAAGTGCCCGGCGGTCACCGTCGTCACGAACCGCTCGACCGCCGCGTCGTCCAGTCCCAGCGCCTCGCCGACGCGCTGGTAGCGGTCGATCCACCACGCCACGTTCTCCTTCACCTCGTGGAACGGCGGCCGCTTGACCGGCAGCGTGTCCCCCGAGACCTCGACGGCGCGGCGCACGTCGGCGATCGTGCGCGTGGGATCGAGCGGGACGAGTGCCGTGTACAGCGCGCTGTCGAGCATCGCGCTGGTGTCGAGCAGCGTGTCGCCGACGTCGAAGAAGACGGCGCCCGGCGTGGTTCGTAGGGTGCCAGCGGAGTCCATGAGCCTCGTCCGGGAGAGTGGGGCGTGCTACGCTTCCGGTGCCATGCTCGCACGGACGATTCGATGAAGGAAGGAGCGCTTTCCCCCGACGGTGCTGCGCGCGCCGCCGCACATCTCGATGCGGCGCTGCGCGCGCTCGGCGTGCCGCCCGAGGGGCCGCACCTCGCCGGCACGCCGGAGCGGGTCGCTCACCTGTGGACGCAGCTCTTCTCCGGACTCGATCCCGCGCACGCGCCCGACCTCGGCGCGTTCCCGAACCCGTCACCGGGCGCCGGCATGGTGCTCGCCGCCGATCTCCCATTCCACTCGATGTGTGCCCATCACCTGTTGCCGTTCTTCGGCCGTGCCCACCTCGCGTACCTGCCGGGCGCGTCGATCGTCGGCCTCGGCGTGCTGCCACGCCTGATCGATCATCACGCGCGCCGCCCCACGTTGCAGGAGGACCTGGCGGCCGGCGTGGCCGACGCGCTCGAGCGAGCGATCGCGCCGCGCGGTGTCGCCGTGCTGCTGGTCGGCCGCCACCTGTGCATGGAGATGCGCGGGGCCCGCCGGCGCGCGCGCGTCGAGACGGCGACCTGGCGTGGCGCCTTCACCGACGATCCCGCATTGCGGGGCGAGTTCCTCGATGCCGCGCGCGGTCCGGCGCGGGGAAGGAGATCCCGATGAGCGCGACGACTCCCGCGGTCCGCCGCAGCGAGGGCCGCTGGCCCGTCGGCACGCGCCCCGACGGGTCGGCCCTGGAGCTGCCCTACCTGCGCTGGGAGGGCGGGCCCGGCGCCCATCTCTACATCGGCGTGACGATCCATGGCGACGAGGTGACCGGTCAGGCGAGCCTGTGGCGCGTGGGCGCCTGGCTCGAACAGAGCGTTCTCCACGGCACGGTCACGGCCGTGCCGGTGCAGAACCCCGAAGGGTTCAACTACAACGTGCGCGGGATGCACGGGCGTACCGTCGATCCCAACCGCGTGTATCCGGGCGACGCGAAGGGCGAGACGATGGAGCGCGTCACCGCGCGCATCACCGCAACTGCGCTCGCGGCCGACGCCGCGATCGACGTGCACACCGCCGGCTGGGCGATGCCCTACATCCTGCTCGATCCCGTCGCCGACCCCGCGCTCGCGGCGCGCACGCGGGACCTGGCGCGGGCGACCGGGATCACGCTGGTCGACGAGTTCGCCGGCGAAGACTACGAGAAGGAGGGACTCGCCGCGTCATTGCCGCCGGCCATGCTGGCGGCGGGCAAGCCGGCGTTCACCCTCGAGCTGGGCGGCCACGGCCACATCGAGTGGACGCAGGTCGAGGCCGGCGCGGTGGCGCTGCGCAACGCGATCCGTCACCTCGCCATCGTGCGCGACGAGACCGAGGGCATCCAGGGCGTCCCCGCGTTCGAGGACGAAGGGCGCCGGCGCAGCGACTTCTTCTGCGACCACGGCGGCCTGATCGAGTTCGTCGTGCGGCCCGGTGACCGTGTCGAGCGCGGTCGGCGCGTGGCCCGCATCCGCAGCGTGTACGGCCGCGTCATCGAGGAGATCCTCGCGCCGCGCACGGGCATCGTGATCGCGCTGGCGCCGACGAGCGCGGTGTGGAGCGGCGCGTACCTCGGGGAAATTGCCGCGGAGGATTGACGCTGGATCCTGCATTCCACCAACTCGAGCGGGCGCTCCTGCGCCGCCGCTGGCGCGCGATCGAGCCCGTGTTGCAACTCGAGCTCGCCCTGATCGGGCTGCTCGTGGGCGGCTTCCTGTTCCTGCAGGTTCGTGGCGTGCTCGAGGCGCGGGTCTGGCCGCACGGAGACCACGCCATGCTCGCCGCACTCGTGTCGATCGTGCTGCTTCTCACCCTCGTCGGGACCTGGCTCACGGCGCGGCGGCATGCGCCTCGCCGGCTGCGCCCGGCGGGCCCGGCGTGGCTCGCGTTGCCCGTCGAGCCGGACGAACTCGAGCGACACCTGGCATGGAACTCGGCCGCCCAGGTCGGCTGGGTCGCGTTCCCCGCGCTCGTCGTGCTCCTCGCGGCGATCGGGCTCGTCCCCATCGGATGGCTCGTCGCGCTCGGCGTCGGGACGGCGGCGTTGCTCCGGGGCGCAGCGATCGCGGGCTGTGCGCTGGCGCGTCGCCGCGCCGCCGGCTCACTCGGATCGG
>JBKJNH010000003.1:0-3352 GCA_046596055.1 Candidatus Eiseniibacteriota bacterium | reverse complement strand
GAACCCGCACGGTGATCGAGCCCGCCACCTCGATGGCGCCCGAGCCGGGCCGCACGCGCACCGGCTGCAGCGCGACGCTCGCCAGGTTGCGACCGCGCAGCCCACCGCCGGGGCCGGGCTGGCCGGCTTCGAGCGGGAACCAGGAGTCGGCGGCATACAGGGCGGCATCGGCGGCGATCACCGAGACGGGAAGCCCGGGGGAAAACGCGGAGGCGGTGCGAATGCGACCGGCACCGGCGGTGACCGGAATCCAGTTGTCCACTTCGAACGAGACGCTCTCGACCCGCTCCCCCTCGCCCAACTCGATGAACGCGGGGACGGCCGGGAACTCGGGCTGCCCGGGAGTCCCCATCGGGACGCCCCCGGCGATGGTCACGCGGACCCCGTCCATGGAACGCTCCACGCCGACCTCGTGCGGAGCAAACGTGAAGGTGCGCACGACATCGGCAGAGACCGGCGTCGCCAGGATCGAGGCAACGACGAGGGTGACCGCAGAACCGATCCGGAATCCGTATGCGAGACGGGGGAAAATTCGAACGCGCGAGTGCATGGACGGAAGCATCGGGCTCTCCTACGGGCTCTGAGTCGGCCGTGGCCGTGCGGATCGTCGGATCGAGATGACGCGATGGCGCTTCGAAGCCGGAGGGCGGCGGGTTCGAAAGTTCAGATCGAAAGACAGACATGGTCGAGGCGCTCGAGAGAGCGATCACACGCATGGAAGTCTAAGGCAGCTAACGATTTCCTGTCAAGATCGCATCGTCCGCCAGCCGCCGAACCGAACCCAGATTCAGCCCGTCGCGGGGGTGAAATCGGACCCCCGCGATCTCCCGACGGAACACCGCCGCCTCGCCCACCCGGGCCAGCGGAACCAGCGGAAGATCCCCTGCCAGGAGCATCCCCACGCGATCGCGCAGGCCTGCCCGGGCCACCGGGTCGGCCTCCCGCAGGCCCCTCACGAGCAGGCTGTCCAGCTCGGGCCCGGGCCGGTAGCGCGCCCAGTTCCCGCCCCAGCCGGATTCGAGGCCGCGGTTGAGAAAAAGCGCCGCCAGCTCGTCCATGCCGTCCCGGGCCGGAGCCTGCCAGGGCAGGATGGTGGCCTCCGTCGCCCGCCGTGCGGCCATCTCGCGGCTCCAACGCTCGCGCGGCAGGACGACCGTCTCGAGCTGAACCGCACCCCGCGCCAGCGCCGGCGCCAGCGCCTCGAGCCCGGCCGCCGCGGCCGTCGTGCGCGGCACGGCCACCGGCAGTCGGATGCCGGTGAAGTACCGCGCCGCCTCGAGCGAAACCCGCGCGCGATCGGGATCGTAGCCGGGCGCCTCGGCCGCACCGGGCGCGCCGGCCGAAGTGAACGCGCGGGACGGCGTCACCCACGGCCCGAGCACCTCGGGCAGACGCGCGCGGTTGAGCGCCAGCGCGATCCCGCGGCGCGCATCGCGCCGTGCCGTGGGCGCGATCTCGGCGTTGAGCGCGAGGTGCCAGACCCGGGGCGGATCGGCCTGCGCCTCGACATGTCCAAACTCGGAGGTGCGCAGCAGGCGTTCGCGGAACTCGACTGGCGGCGGGCACAACAGGTCGATGCGGCCGCTCTCGAGCCCCAGCAACGCGCGCCGCCCCGTCACCCCGGTGAGCACGCGAATCGTGTCGAGCGTGCCGGCGCGCAATCGGCGCGCATCGTCAGCGGCGAGCCCTTCGCCCCACGCCGGATCGCGCACGAACACGTACGCCCCGAGCGCGCGTTCGAGTCGGTACGGACCGTTCGTATCCACGCCGGTGCTGTCGTGCTGGGGCAATGCGTACCGCGGCTGGGCCAACTTCTCGAGCAGGAACGGATCGGGCCACGCCAATCGCAGGACGAGGGTGCGCGCATCGGGGGCCTCGACTCCCAGCGGCGGAGCGCGACGCGTTCCCTGCTGCAGTGCGCCGGCCAGGGCCGCGAACTGCGGGGCACCCGGCGAGCGCAGCGCGCCAGTGCGGAACAGCCGGGCGAGTCCGCGTGCGAAGTCCTCGGCGCCGATCGCAGCGCCGCGCGCATCGCGCAGGCCGGGGCGAAGCTCGAAGCGCAGCGTGCGCCCGCCGTCGACGACCTGCCACCGATCGGCGCACGCCGGGACGACGCGCCCCGAGTCGTCGAACGCGACCAGGCCCTCGTAGACGAGTCGCAGGTACGGAGTCTGCTCGGGATCCCAGGCAAACGCGGGATCGAAGGTGGCGAACGAGTCGCGCAGCGCCAGCGTGATCGTACCGCCCGCGACCGGACCGTCGGGGGTGCGCGCGCACCCGATCGCCGCGACGGCAATCACGAGGGCGATTGCGCGGGTCGAGACGAGGGCGGCATCCATGCGGCGCATCATGGGCGCACTGTAGCAGCGGTCCCATGCGTCTGCTAGCGTCCGGCCGTGAGCCCGATCGATTCCCCGCCCACCGCCCCCGCCGACGAGCTTCTCGGCGACCTCAACGAGGCGCAGCGCGCCGCCGTGACGTTTGGCGATGGCGCGCAGCTCGTCCTTGCGGGCGCCGGAACCGGAAAGACGCGGGTCCTCACCCGCCGCATCGCGTGGCTGATCGCCTCGCGCCGCGCGCGCCCCGCGGAGATCCTCGCCCTGACGTTCACCGAGAAGGCCGCGCAGGAGATGGAAGAGCGCGTCGACCAGCTCGTCCCCTTCGGTTACGCCGACGCCACGCTCGCCACGTTCCACGCGTTCGGGCGTCGCCTCCTCGACGAGTTCGGGATGCTGCTCGGCCTGCCGGGCGACGTGCGTGTCCTCACCGAAGCCGAGTCCGTGGTGTTCCTGCGCGAGCGCCTGTGGCAGTTGCCGCTGGCGCGCTTGCGCCCGCTCGGCGACCCGACGCGGCACCTCTCCGAGATGGTGCGGCACTTCGGGCGCCTTGCCGACGAGGACGTCTCCCCCGCGGTCTACGCCGCCTATGCCGCCGCCGAGACGACCGCCGCGGCGCACGCGAGGGACGAGGCCCGGGCCGAGCGCGCCGCGCTGTGGGCCGAGCTGGCCGCCGTGTACGCGAAGTCGCGCGTGCTGTTGGCCGAGGCCGGCCTCGTCGATTTTGCCGGGCTGCTCACGGGCGCGCTGCACCTGGTGCGCGAGCACCCGGCCGTGCGCGAGGAACTCCGCCGCCGCTATCGCTGGATCCTGGTCGACGAGTTCCAGGACACGAATACCGCGCAGTTCGCGCTGGTCCGCGCGCTCGCCGGCGAGCGAGCGAGCCTCACCGTGGTCGGCGACGACGACCAGAGCATCTATCGCTTCCGCGGCGCAGCGATCTCGAACATTCTCGGTTTCCGCGACGCATATCCCGATGCGACGACGACAGTTCTGACCGCGAACTATCGCTCCAC
>JBKJNH010000205.1:0-8375 GCA_046596055.1 Candidatus Eiseniibacteriota bacterium | reverse complement strand
GCTGGGCTGGCCCGACGAGGAGTCGGCGGACCTCAAGAAGTTCTACCCAACGCAGTTCCTCGTCACCGGCCCGGACATCATCTTCTTCTGGGTGGCGCGGATGATCATGGCCGGGATCGAGTTCCGGCAGCAGGTCCCGTTCGCCCACGTGCTGTTCAACGGCATCGTGCGCGATACCGAGGGCCGCAAGATGTCGAAGTCGCTGGGCAACTCGCCCGACCCGCTCGCCGTGATGGACGAGTACGGCGCCGACGCCGTGCGTTACACGGTCGTGTCGATGGCGCCACTGGGGCAGGATGTCCTGTTCGACGCGAAGCGCTGCGAGACCGGGAAGTTCTTCGCCAACAAGCTGTGGAACGCGTCGCGCCTGGTGAAGATGCGCCTGGGCGACACGGACCCGCGCTCGGTGAAGGACGCGCAGCTGCGCCTCACGCTGGCCGACCGCTGGATCCTGTCGCGCTGGGCGGCGTGCGTGCAGAAGGTGACGCGCAACCTCAAGACCTATCGCCTGAGCGAAGCCGCACAGGTGCTGTACCAGTTCACGTGGCACGAGTACTGCGACTGGTACCTGGAGATGATCAAGCCGCGCTGGGCCGACGGCGCCGATCTCGTCGACCAGCGCACCGCGCGCGTCGTGGCGTGGCGCGTGCTCGACGGGATCCTGCACCTGCTTCACCCGTTCATGCCGCACGTGACCGAGGAGATCGCGGCAGCGTTTGCGTCGCCGGCTCTCGAGCGCCCCGACTCGCTCGCCCGCTCGCCGTGGCCCAAAGCCAAGCGCGCGTGGACCGACCCCGTGGCCGAGGATCGCGTCGAGTTCCTCAAGGACATGACGATTGCGATCCGCAACATCCGCTCGGAGATGAACTTGCCGCCGGTGAAGATGGTCGACGTGGTGATCAAGGCCGACGGCGAAGCGCTGGCCACGCTCACCGAGAACCAGGCGTTCCTGTCGCCGCTGGCCCGCGTCGCCCACTGGACGATCGCGGCCGACGCGCAGCGCCCCGGCATCGCCGCCTCGGCCGTCGTGCGCGGCGTCGAGCTGTGGATTCCGCTCGCCGGGCTGATCGACATCGAGGCCGAGCGAGCTCGGCTGATGAAAGAGGCCGACCGGGTGCTCGGAGCTCTCGAGGGCACGAAGAAGAAGCTCATGAACCAGGACTTCCTGGCCAAGGCCAAGCCCGAGGTCGTCCAGCGCGAGCGGGACCAGCTCGAGTTGCTGGACCAGACCGTGGCCAAGCTGCAGCGGGCGCTCGAGGCGCTTCGCGGGTAAACGTTCCGGGCTCGGCGGTCGACTCACCGGGCGAAGGACGCCCAGCCACGTCGCCCGCCCACCGGACCCGGAGGAACCATGCACGGAAGAAGCTCCAAGCAGGCCGCTCTCGTTGTCGCCGTCGCCCTGGCGGCCGTTCCGGTCGCCGGCGCGGCCCAGGCCGCCACGCGCGACGCCACGGTCACGGTCTACAACTCGAACCTCGCGCTGGTGAAGGACGTGCGCTCGCTCGACATCGGCTCGGGACGCCAGACGATCCGTTTCGCCGACGTCTCGGCGCAGATCGACCCCACGTCGGTCCACCTGCTGCCCAAGGGCGGTGGGGGGCTCACGGTCCTCGAGCAGAACTTCCAGTACGACCTGGTGTCGGCGGAGCGGATCCTCGATCGCTACAAGGATCGCGACCTGAGCGTTCTCGGCAAGGACGGGAAGACCACGAACGGCACGCTGCTCTCCTATGACGGCGCGAACCTCGTGCTCGACCGCAAGCCCGGGATCGCCATCATCAACCGCGCCGAGGTGAAGGAGATCCAGTTCTCCGATCTGCCCGGCGGGTTGATCACCCGGCCCACGCTCGTCTGGCTGCTCGACAACTCGGGCGCGGGGAAGCGCGACGCCCAGATCAGCTACCTGACGACGGGCCTGTCCTGGCACGCCGAGTACGTCGCGGTGATCGCGCCCGACGACCGTTCGCTGTCGTGGGCCGGCTGGGTGTCGCTCGAGAACAGCTCGGGCACGAGCTATCCCGAGGCGAAGCTCAAGCTCGTCGCCGGCGACGTCAATCGCGTGCAGGAGGAGTTCTCGCAGATGGCCCGCGGGAAGGATGTCGTCTACACCATGGAGGCCGCCGCCGCGCCCCAGTTCCAGGAGCAGACGTTCTTCGAGTACCACCTGTACTCGCTGTCGCGCCCGACGACGCTGGCCGACCGCGAGACCAAGCAACTGTCGCTGTTCCCGAACGCAACGGTGCAGTCGGACAAGATGTACACGTTCGACCGCTCGCGCGACGCCACGAAGGTGCGCGTGACGATGGAGTTCCGGAACACGCAGGGCGCCGGCCTGGGCATGGCCCTGCCCAAGGGCAAGGTCCGTGTCTACAAGGAGGACAAGTCCGGCGCGCAGGAGTTCGTGGGCGAAGATCGAATCGATCACACCGCGAAGGATGAGGCCGTCCGTGTCACCGTCGGCGATGCGTTCGACGTGGTGGGCGAATACCGCCAGACCGACACGCGCCGCATCAGCGATCGCGAGGTCGAGACCTCGCACGAGATCAAGATCCGCAATCGCAAGGAGTCCGAACGCGTGACGGTGAAGATCATCGAGCGGACGTGGGGCGACTGGCGGGTCACGACCGCGTCGCAGGACCACGTGAAGAAGGACGCGAGCACGCTCGAGTTCACGGTCCAGGTGGCGCCGGGCGAGGAGAAGATCGTGACGTACACGGTGCGGAGCAAGTAGCCCCATCGCCGGACAGTGCAAAGCGGGGCCCCGACCACGATGGTCGGGGCCCCGTCGCAGTTCGAACCGCTCAGCCCGCGATCACCACGCGGGTCGTCTTCACCACTCCCCCAGCCACGAATCGTGCGTAGTACACCCCGGGCGCCACGGGCACACCCCGTCCGTCGGTCGCGTTCCACACGGCCGCGAATTGTCCGACCGGCTTCCTCTCGTCGAGCAGTGTGCGCACCTCCCGGCCGCGCACGTCGTAGAGCACGAGCGACACGTCGACGGGTCCATTTCCCGCGACATCGGAACCCACCGCAAACGCCAACGTGGCCGAGCCTCCCCGGGCGACAGGATTCGGCGCCGCGCCGGCGAGTTGCGTCGTCCGGGGCGCAGCGTCGAACGGTTCGACCGCGACGGGCGTGCAGGCAAGGATGCGGAGGTCATCGACGTACCAGCCGTCGAATTCGAGGTTCGAGTCGGATTCCAGCCGAAGTCGGATCATGACGCGTTCTCCCGCGAACGCCGAAAGGTCGATCGAGGCGTGGCGCCAGTCCTCGGGGTTGGCGACGTTGTCCTCCCAGGCCGGGTCGCTCGCCTGATCGTAGGCGGCGAGTGCCGTCCATGACGCCCCGCCGTCCGTGGACAGTTCCACGATGCCGAAGTCGTATGTCGCCTCGGTGATGCAGATGTGGTCGAACTCGAGGGTCGCGTAGCCGGGCAAGCGGACATCGGCCGGCACGGCGAACGTCGCGATCGCGTTCTGCTTGCAGCCGCTGGCGCCCGTCGGGCAGCCGCGGTACAGGCCGACCGGACTGTCGGTGAACCCCCACGTTCCGTTGTGGGCGAGCGGCGTGACGCCCCAGTCCGATCCCCCGGTGATCCACAGGTCGGACGAGCCGTCCTCGAACGTGTCACCCGAGGCGCACTCGATCGTCCCGGCGTACTCGAAGTCAGACGCCCGCGTGGTCTCGCCGCATCCGTCGGCCACGCCGGAGACCGCCCACTCGTAGAGACCCCGGTCGACGTAATCGTCGAAGGTCGTCGCGCCCGGCGGAAGTGCGGCCACGAGCGCGCCGTCGCGGTAGACCCTCACGGTGTCGTACGCGGCGCCGTTCGCCCACGACAGGACGACCCGGTCGAGCACGTTCGCGTTGTGATCGGCGCTTGCGGTGAGGCCGCCTGGCCCGGCGCAGGCGCTGGCGGGTGGCCGGGCGAAGGCCATGAGGTCGTACTCGGCCCAGTCGGTGTCCGCGCCAACGTGGGTGATCCGCGCGTAGTAGGTGCCGCCCTCCCCGGCGACGAAGTCGATCCGGGCGTCGCGCACCGAAACGTCCGAGTTGTCGTTCGACGCGAGCACCGTACCGGTCGGGGAGAGGATCTCGATCCGCGCATCGCTGGCGCTGAACCCCGATCGCGCCTCGACGCCGTAGCGCTGCCCGGCCGTGGCGCTGAACGAGATCACGTCCGCGTCGCCGGTCTGGAACACCGTGTGAGCCTCGGGCGCCGGGTGGTTCTGGGAGCCGAGCGTGGTCGCGCGGGAGACGAAGTCCGCCGCCGCATCCGTATCCGTGCCCGAGATGTCGCGGGCGAGCCCGAACGGTGCGACAGGCGTGGGGAGCGATCCGGCGAAGCTGAGGCCCGCAGGGGTGGGCGTCGTGTTCTCGACACCGTTTGCGTCCCGCCAGCGCGCGAAGTCGATGGCCGTCTGGCTCGCGTTGCGCAGGACGCATGCGCCGTCGAGGCCCGGGTTCCACGATGCATTGAAGACCGTGCGATCCCCGCCATAGAGGTGACGACTGCCGTTGAACGTCGCGTCGTCCCCTTCGTGGAGGGCAACGCACTCTCCGGCCTCGAGGACGAAGGGCGGGAAGGTGTAGATCCGGGTCGGATCCTGCTGGGTGCCGTTGGCATAAACCTCGATCTGCCAACCCGTCAGGTCGACCGCCTCATCCGAAGTATTCATCAACTCCACGGCGTCGGCGGCGCCCAGATCGACTTCGCTGACGACCACCGTCCCGCCGGGGTTCACGGCATAGGGCACCGGGGTCACGGGGCGGGCGGAAGCGGTCGTGCCGTCCGCCTCGAAGGCATCGGGCGCGAAGGGCATGCGCGCCAGGGCGACGAAGATCTTCTCCATTCCAGCCTGCTGGAAGCCGGCCCCCTTCGTTGCGAACCAGCCCTGGTAGTAGTCCTCGACGGTGAGCGGGTTCGCCGCCGACAGGGCTCGCATGTAATCGTGCTCGATCTGCCAGCCGTCGCCGTCCTGGGCCTCGAGATCGTCGTCATCCGTCCCGGTGGTCGCATCCGGCGACGAAGGGCCGTCCATCATGTCCCACAGGGCGGAGGTCACGTTCGTCTCGTTCGCCGAGCCCCGCTGCCCGATCGGCGCTCCCGTATCGGAGAAGTTCCCGGTCTCGAAGTCGTAGCCGAACGACAGCCCGCCCGGCGTGCCGACCGGCGGCGGCAGGAGTAGATCCGCGTAGAGGCTCACCCGTTCGTCGACCGGCTGGCCGAGCAGATTGGTGCGCGTCGTGGCACGCCACTCCCGCACCTTCGCGCAGTGGAATGTGGCCGACCCCTCGCCGTACGCGAGCAGGACGTTCGCGTCGTTGTCGCCGATGAAGTGCGGGCCGCCCGGATTGTCCGAGCGCGAGAACACATCGTCGAACCAGTGTCCGGTTTCGTGAAGGATCACGGTGTCCGACCAGCCGTCCGTGTCGGCGGTCGGGTCGGCGCCGATGAACACTCCCTGCTGCGAGTAGTTCGACCCGAACGCGGGCGGGGGATTCCCCGGCGTTCCCGTCGCCTTCCACGCGAAGACGAGGAATTCCTCGGCCGCCGGCCGCGCGCCATTGAGCTCGGGCTGCGCCATCCAGTCGAAGAAGTCGACACCGTTGTCGAAGATGTTGAAGGCCTGGGCGACGCCGAACCCGTCGAGGTCCTGGATCAGGTGGTCGCCCACTTCGAGGTCGTTCATCGGGTCGTGCGCCAGCGTCGTCGCCGTCGAGATGGAGTACAGCTGCGACGCGGTGAGCTCGAGCCCGACCGTCGGCACGCGGACGAAGTTGTCGACGACGCGCAGCTCATATCCGGCCGGACGCCCGTCGGTGATGCAGCGCACGAAGAGGCTGACCGGAACGAGGCCACCGGGCGCGACCAGCACGTAGTGTCCGTCGGCGTCGGTCGCTCCCGTGGCGAGCACCTGCTGGGTGAGGGCGTCGACCACCTCCACCTTCGCGCGGCGGATGGGCAGGTTTTGCACCGCGCCCGTGTACCCGTGTCCATCGAACAGGCGGTCTTCATACAGGAAGCGGCCGCGGACCTCGAACGCGTCCGATCGGATGGGCGCGAAGAGCGTCGCGAGCCCGAAGGCGAAGAGGAGCCGCTTCATCGGTCGATCCTCCTCGCCGGTGCCTCGAGCAGGGCCTCGCCCGATCCGGCGATGGCAGGACGCAGGTTCTCGGCGGGACCATCGGGCAGGAGATTGTAGGCGACGCCACGGCGGAGCAAGCCTGACGGGCCTTCGCCCTCGACCTGGAACTGCACGAGGGCGCGATGGCCCGACCGCGGAACGACGACGCGGAACTGGGCGATGCGCTCGGAGTGCCCGGGGCCTCCCGCGACCAGCGCGGCGCGCGCCGGACCGACGACCTCGACGCCCCGATTCTCGATGACACGGGCCTGCGCCGATCCGAGATCGACCCGGCCCCGCGTGCGAACCTCGAGGCGGATCGTCGCGCCGCGTCGGATCGGATCGAGGGCGACCACCCGGGCCTCGATCGGGTGCTCGATCGCCCCGACACAGGTGACCGGGGCCGTCGCGCTCCCGACGGCGGGCATTGGCACCGCCGCAAGGAGCGGGATGAGAGCGAGCAGGGGCAGGGCAGGCGATCGCATGGAAAACCTCCTCGGGTCGGGTCGGATGCGCACATCTGAAGCACTTCGACAGTGCGCGGCGACACTTGAGAAGGAGTTGAGCAGTTCGAACATCGCCCCTCCCAAGTGGTATCGTCCGACCATGTCCGCGCCATTCCGCATCCATCGTCCGTACGAGCCCAAGGGTGACCAGCCCGAGGCGATCGCCGCGTTGACCCGTGGCGTGCAGCGGGGTGACCAGCACCAGGTGCTGCTCGGCGTGACCGGCTCGGGCAAGACGTACACGATCGCGAACGTGATCGCCGAGATCGGGCTGCCCACGCTGGTGCTCAGCCACAACAAGACGCTCGCGGCCCAGCTGTATGGCGAGATGAAGACGTTCTTCCCCGAGAACGGCGTCGGCTACTTCGTTTCGTACTACGACTACTACCAGCCCGAGGCGTACGTTCCCGCGACGAACACGTTCATCGAGAAGGACGCGAGCATCAACGACGACATCGACCGGCTGCGGCTGTCGGCGACGTCGATGCTGCTCGAGCGCCCGGACGTCGTCATCGTCGCCTCGGTGTCGTGCATCTACGGCCTGGGTTCGCCCGAGGAGTTTCGCGGGCTCATGATCGACCTCTCGGCGGGGCAGAAGGTCGACCGCGAGCAGTTGCTGCGCAAGCTGATCGAGATCCAGTACGCCCGCAACGAGTACGACTTCGCGCGCGGCACGTTCCGCGTGCGTGGCGAGGTGATCGAGATCCGCCCGGCGTACGAGGAGCACGCGGTCCGCATCGAGTTCGACGACGACGTGGTCACGCGCATCTCGGTCGTCGATCCGGTCAACGGGAACGTGCTGCGTCGCCAGGATCGGCTCGCGCTCTACCCGGCAAAGCACTTCGTGCTGTCCCGCAAGAAGATCGATCCGGCGCTGGGGGGGATCAAACGCGAGCTCGACGAGCGTCTGGGCGTGCTCGAGGGCGAGGGCAAGCTGCTCGAGGCGCAGCGCCTCCGGAATCGCACCGAGTACGACCTCGAGATCCTGAAGGCCATCGGCTACTGCCCCGGCATCGAGAACTACTCGCGCCACCTGGCGGGCCGCGGTCCGGGCGAGCGGCCCAGCTGCCTGCTCGATTACTTCCCGCGGCCGTTCCTGCTCATCGTCGACGAGTCGCACGTGACCGTGTCGCAGGTGGGGGGCATGTTCGAGGGGGATCGGTCGCGCAAGCAGACCTTGATCGACTACGGTTTCCGCCTGCCGTCGGCGCTCGACAACCGGCCCCTGCGCTTCGCCGAGTTCGAGGCGATGACCGGTCCCGTCATCTATGTCTCGGCCACGCCGTCGGACTTCGAGATCGAAAAGGCGGGGGGCGTGGTCGTCGAGCAGATCATCCGGCCGACCGGGCTCATCGATCCCGAGATCACGATCCGCCCGATCACCGGGCAGGTCGACGACCTCCTGGGCGAGATCCGCAAGCGCGTGGAGAAGAACGAGCGCACGCTGGTCACGACGCTGACCAAGCGGATGGCCGAGGACCTCACCGACTACCTGCACGAGATGGGCGTGCGTGTGCGCTACCTGCACTCGGACATCGACGCGCTCGAACGCGTCGAGATCCTGCGGGGCCTGCGCCTCGCCGAGTTCGACGTGCTCGTCGGCATCAACCTGCTGCGCGAGGGGCTCGACCTGCCCGAGGTGTCGCTCGTCGCCATTCTCGACGCCGACAAGGAAGGCTTCCTGCGCTCGCAGCGATCCCTGATCCAGACGATGGGACGCGCATCACGCAACATTAAC
>JBKJNH010000155.1:0-7521 GCA_046596055.1 Candidatus Eiseniibacteriota bacterium | reverse complement strand
GGCATGGTCATCGTCGCCGACGGCACGGCGGACGCGGCGCGGCGGCTCGAGCGTGTGCTCCTCAACGATCCGGGCACCGGCGTCATGCGCCACGCCGACGCCGGGTATGCCGAGGCGGTGGAACACGCGCGCTCGACCGGGATGAGCCTGCCGGGCCTCGATCCGTTGCCGGGCGGCGGGGGTGCGGCATGAAGCGCACGCCTTGCGATGGCGCCGTCATCCACGCCGGCGAACTGGTCGTGGGTCTCGCCCCGGGCTCACCGCCGATCGGACCCGGGGTGACGCTCGAGCGCTACCCCGATGGCGCGGTCGCGTGGCTGCATGGCGAGATCGTCGATGCCGGCCCCACGGACGAGGTGCTGTCGGAGTGGGAACCGGCGGAACTGGATGATGCCACCGGGCGCCTGGTCACGTCGGGACTGGTCGACGCGCACACGCACCTGGTCTGGGGCGGGGATCGGGCCGACGAGTTCGCGATGCGATCGGGCGGCATCTCCTACGAGGCCGTGGCGAAGGGGGGCGGCGGAATCCTCTCGACGGTACGGGCGACGCGCGCCCTCGAGGCCGACGCCCTGTTCGAGCGCGCCTGCGCCACCGCGTTTCGCATGCTCGGCTGCGGCACGACGACGATCGAGGCCAAGTCGGGCTACGCTCTGTCGTACGAAGGCGAACTCTCCGTGCTCGAGATTGGCCACCGCGTCGCGAAGGCGACGTGGCTCGACGTGATCGGCACTGCCTTGTCGGCGCACGTCGTCCCGCCCGAGTATGCAGGGCGCCGCGCCGCCTATATCGAGGACGTGTGCGTGCCCGTCGCCGTCGAGGCGCAGGACCGCGGACACGCGTGCTTCGTCGACTGCTTCGTCGAGCAGGGCGCGTTCACGCCCGAGGATGCCCGCCGACTTGCGGAGGCTGCGGAGGGTGCCCACCTGGGGCTGCGCCTGCATGTCGATCAGCTGCGGGACGGCGGCGGGGCTCTCCTTGCCGCGGAGCTGGGCGCGGCGTCCGCGGATCATCTCGATTTCGCGAACGAGGAGGGTGTGGCCGCGATGGCGCGATCCGGCACGGTGGCGGTGCTGCTGCCGGGCGCGTCGCTGACGCTCGGTGGAGCTGTTCCGCCGATCGCTGCGCTGCGGCGGCACGGCGTCCCGACCGCGATCGCGACCGACTGGAATCCGGGGACTTCGACCGTCGACTCGCTCGTTCTCTGCCTGGCGCTCGCCGCGCGCCTCTACAAGATGACACCCGACGAAGTGTTCGTCGGCGCCACCGAGGCCGCGGCTCGCTCGCTGCGCCGCGCCGGCCGGATCGGCTGCCTGCGGCCGGGCGCCGATGCCGATGTCGTGATCTGGGACGTCGATCGCGTCGGGATGCTGGCGTACCACTTCGGCCCGACGTGGGCCGCGACCGTCTACAAGAAGGGTCGGCGGGTGTTCGGCCCGGACCCCGAGCATGCGTCCGAGGTGTGGATGGGGGCGGTGTGAGGGGGGCGCGCAGCGTTTCGACCGCGTCGCCAAGTGGCCGATCGACTCCTTCCGGGATGAGTCGATTGGCCGGCTCGGGCCGTTTCACTGTCCCCGGGGACAGTGAAAGTGTGGCCCTGCAGCGGCGCTGATGAATGTGCAAATCAACATGCCCCGGGGCATGGGACAATACCGGATACATTGCGCCATAGCGTCCCGAGGGACGATCATGCACATGCCTGAGAGAGTTCCGATCCTCGCGGCTGTCCTCGGGGTGTTCGCTACGGGCACCGCTGCTCATGCGCTTCCGGGCTTCCGGATCAACGCGAACTCGATGTGCGCCGACTCGTTGCGCTCGCGCTATCGCTATACGGAACACGAGGCACCCTTCGCCCTGATCGCAGACCTGATCGGTGCTGCTGAACTGGCCCGGAAGGATCGCTCGCCCTTTCGCAACCGGTCTCTTCTGGCTCGGCCCGAATGACCGGTGCTTCGCGATCGCTCCCAATGCCTCGAGGACCTTCAGTGCTCGTTCCCTCTGTGGCGGTGAGATCTGCGATTGTGTGTTCACGAACTGACGGTCGAACCCCCTGAAAGGATCCACCCGAATGCCCCGCATCGTCGAATGTGTCCCCAACTTCAGCGAAGGTCGTGATGGCGCGCTCGTCGAGGCTCTCGTCGCTGCTGCGTCGGCGGTGCCCGGCGTGGTCCTGCTCGATTCCGAGATGGACGCGGATCACAATCGCTCGGTCGTCACCTTCGCGGGCGAGCCTGAGGCGGTCGTCGAGGCGGCGTTCCACGCGATCGCGCTCGCGACGCAGCGCATTGACCTGACGAAACATCAGGGACAGCACCCGCGCATGGGTGCGACCGACGTCGTGCCGTTCGTGCCGATCGAGGGGGTCACGCTCGAGGAATGTGCCGAGCTTGCGAGGCAGCTCGGCAAGCGGGTCGGCGAGGAACTCAAGCTCCCGGTGTTCTTGTATGAAGCCGCGCGCACGCGCCCCGAGCGCGAGAACCTGGCCGACGTCCGCCGCGGCGAGTTCGAGAAGCTGCGCGAGCTCATCGGCACGGACCCGGCGAAGACGCCCGACTTTGGCCCGAACGCGATCCACCCAACGGCGGGGGCTGTGGCGATCGGCGCGCGGCGGCCGCTGGTGGCGTTCAATGCGAACCTGGCGACCGCCGACGTTGCGGTGGCCAAACGCATCGCCAAGGCGATTCGCTTCGGAGATGGTGGCCTGCGCTACGTGAAGGCGCTCGGGTTCTCGATCCGGGACGGGAAGCAGGCGCAGGTGTCGATGAACCTCGTCAACACCGATGGGACGCCGATTCATCGCGTGCTGGCGCTGATCGACGACGAAGCGAAGCGCTGGGGCACCTGCGTCACCGGCTGCGAGGTCGTCGGGCTCGTGCCGCAGGCGGCGCTGCTCGATGCGGCCGAGCATCACCTGCGGCTCGAGAACTTCCGGCGCGACCAGGTGCTCGAGATCCGGATGAAGACCCCGCCGGTGAGCGAGGGCCTGCCACTGGGCGGGTTTCTCGACCAGGTGGCCGCCGGGACGGCGACGCCGGGGGGTGGCACCGTCGCCGCCCTGGCCGGGGCGCTCGGGGCGGCGCTGGCCGCGATGGTGGCCGGAGTCACCCACGGGAAGAAGAAATATGCCACGGTCGAGTCCGACATGGCCGAAGCTCTCAAGGAGGCGACCGCGTTGCGGGCCCGCCTCGTCGCTCTCATGCGCGAGGATGCCCGGGCTTTCGACGGGGTGATGGCGGCCTTCCGGCTGCCGCAGGCCACGCCCGAGGAGACGAGAGCCCGCGAACAGGCGATCGAGACGGCGACCTGGGCCGCCACCCGGACGCCCCTGGAGACGGCCGAGGCCTGTGCCGAGGTGACCCGCTGGGGCGCGGTCCTCGTCGCGAAGGGAAACGTCAATGCGGCCTCGGACGGGCTGGTCGCGGCGGTTCTCGGGAGCGCCGCGGTCGAGGGTGCACTGGCCAACGTGCAAATCAACCTGCAGAACCTTCCCGACTCGGCCGATAAGGACGCCGTGATCCTTCGCGCTGCCGAACTGGCGCGTCGGGTCGAACTTTCCCTGTCGGAGGCCCGTACGGCCTTCCGGACCGCGACGGAACGCACCGCCTGACCTGCTGCGAGGCGGGGGGGACGGCTTGGAAAAGACTCTCGAAATCAAGCGCAAGGCCCAGCGATTCGTCCAGAACGGCGATCTCGATCGAGCGATCGAGGAGTATCAGAAGCTCCTCGCCGCGGACGAGAGCGATCCGTACACCCATGTCACGCTGGGCGACCTCTATTTCAAGAAGAGCGTCACCGACGAGGCCGGGCGCCGCTATCTCGAGGCGGCCGAGGCGTACCGCAAGGCCGGCCTGGTCAAGAACGCGATCGCCGTCTGCAAGAAGATGCTGCGGCTCAACCTGCGACCGGGCGACACGCTCCGCTCGCTGGCCGAGTTGCATGCGATCGACGGGCTCACGCTCGACTCCGCCCTTTACTGGAGCCAGTTCGCCGATCTCGAACTGGCGCACGACCGTCGCACCGAGGCGGCCGAGGCGCTCGAGCAGGCGTCGAAGATGCTGCCCGACGAGCCGAAGTACCCCGAACGGCTGGGCGACCTGTGGAATCTCGAAGGCGAGAAGCTGAAGGCCTCGCGCGCGTTGATCCGAGCTGCCCGCGCCCACGAGAAGACCGGTGGAATGGACCAGGCCGAGGCCTGCCGTGCCCGCGCCGAGGAACTGTACCCGGGCGCCCGGGAGCTGCCCGAGGAGTCGCCGGTCGCCGAGGTCCCCAAGCCGACGCCGAACCTGCCCATCACCAACGGCACCATGCGCGGCGGCTCCGCCTCCGCCCCGAACGGCACCGTCACGGGTTCGGCCGTCGAAGGTAGCCGGCTGCGCTACACGGCGCCTGGCGGCTCCGCGCCGGAGGGTCTCGAGGGTTCGCGCGTCAGCCATCCGTCCTACGGGGATCAGGCGGCACAGGTCGCGGCGACCGCGACGGCGCAGCGCGCCGCTCCGGCCGAGCTGCAGGTGCCGCCCGAGGTGGCGGCGCACCTCGACTACGCGCGCACGTTGCTGAGCGCGGGCGAGCGCGAGCAGGCCGCCGAGGCCCTGGTGCGCGGTGCGCTCGCATGGGAATCCGTCGGCGGAATGGAGCAGGCCGCGTCGATCTACAACGAGCTGTCGCGCAGCCCGCAGGCCAGCGAGCGGCTCTACCGCCTGTGGCTCGCCAACTGCGAGCGTCGCCAGCAGTGGATCGAGGCGGCCGGCGTGTGCTGCGAGCTCGGCGACTTCGCGCTCGCGGCGCAGGAACCGGCGAGCGCCCACGAGTGGTTCGTCCAGGCGCGCGCCTACGATCCAAACAACGAGCAGGCGGCGCGTCGCCTCGAGCGCCTCTCGGACTGGGGCCGTCGCAAGATCGAGCCCGAGGAGCTGTCGGCCGACCGGGTGACCGTCTCGCAGCGCATGCCCGAGGATCTCGACGTCGACCTGACCGAGCTCCTGTCGGCGTTCCAGGCCGGCGTACGCGAACAGGTGCAGGCCGACGACGCCGCCAGCCACTACGACCTCGGCATGACGTACCGGCAGATGGGCCTGCTCGACGAGGCCGTCGCCGAGTTCCGGCTCGCCGCGCGCGACGCCGCGTTCAGCATCAAGTGCACGGACATGCTCGGGCGCTGCCTGCTCGAGCGCGGGGACTTCGGCGCCGCGATCGCGGAGTTCGAGCGCGGCCTGCAGTTGCCGAACCTGACGGACGACAGCGTGATCGCGTTCCGCTTCAGCCTGGGCCTGGTGCTCGAGGCGAGCGGTCGGCAGATCGAGGCGCTCGAGCAGTTCGAGGCCGTGTTCGCACTGCAGCCCAACTACCCCGAAGTCGCCGCGAAGATTCGCGAGCTTCGGCGCTAGCGGGCGGCCCCGTGGCGGCCGGCACGGTCGATCTCCACACCCACTCCTTCCACTCCGACGGGACCTGGTCGCCGACCGAACTTGTCGAGCGCGCGTTGTCACGCGGGCTTGCCGCGCTCGCGCTCACCGATCACGACTCGGTCGATGGTCTCGACGAGGCGCGTTCGCGTGCATCGGGCACCGGGCTCGAGGTGATTGCCGGCGTCGAGCTGTCGGCGCACGACGGCAGCGTCGAAGTGCACGTGCTCGGCTACTTCGTCGACGATCACGACTCGGAGTTCCGGCTGTCGCTCCAGCAGTTCCGCGAGCAGCGCCTCCTCCGCGCACACTCGATCCTCGAGCGGCTGGAGGAGCTCGGCTACGACCTGTCGTGGGACGAGGTCCTCGCGCGCGCGCGCGGCGGCGCGATCGGCCGGCCCCACATCGCCGAGGCGATGGTCGCCGCCGGCTACGTGCACTCGATCGACGACGCGTTCCGGAAGTTCCTCGGCACGAATGGTCCCGCCTACATGCCGCGCCGCAGCCTGACCCCGCGCGGGGCGATCGAGCTGGTGCGCCGCGCGGGCGGCGTTGCCGCGATCGCCCACCCGGCGACCATGAAGAAGGACCTGGCCGTGGGCGAGGCGGCGAAGTTCGGATTGGTCGGCCTCGAGGTGATCCACCCGCGCCACGACAACGGCGATCGCGGGCGCTACACGCGGCTGTGCGAGAAGTACGGCCTGGTCGCCACCGGCGGCTCCGACACCCATGGCGAGCGCACCGGGTACTCCCAGGTCGGCGACGGCGACATTCCCTATGCCGCGGTCGAGGGCCTGCGCGCCGCGCAGGTGAAACAGGTCGCCGCCGAAGGGGCTTGACCGACACGGAGTCGGGTTCCTAGTCTCTCGGGACGGGCGGCGTCGCGCCGACCGCGCAGCCTCTGCCCGCCCGCCGACGAGGACGCCCGCCTGAACGCGCCGCTGCACCGCACTCGCCGCCTCGCCCTCGCCGGAATGTTCGCCGGCCTCGCCTGGGGCGCCGGCTACCTCGACAGCATTCCGAACTTCGAGTTCCTGACGGTGATCCTCTTCGTCGGGGGATTCGTGCTGGGTCCGGCCTGGGGTGCGCTCGCCGGCGCGTTCGGTGAGTTTCTCTACAGCGCGATGAACCCGTATGGCTCCGGCCTGGCGGTGCCGCTGGTGCTCGCCGCGCAGACGGCGGGGATGGCGCTGGCCGGCGCCGCGGGCGGACTCGTCGGGCGCGTCGCGGTCATGGGGCCGGCGCGACGCGCGGCGCTCGTGATCGCCGTGGGGATCGCGGTGACGATCGTCTTCGATCTGCTGACCAATCTCGCCTCGGCGGTGCTGTTCGGACCCATCGTGCCCATGTTGCTCGCGGGGCTACCATTCGCGGCGATCCACGTGGGGACGAACGCGGCACTCTTCGCGGTCGTCGGCGTCCCGCTCGTGGGGGCGCTCGAGCGCACCCGGCGGTCGCTGCTGGCGCCCGCAGTGCTCCTCGCGCTTTTTGCGGTGATCGGCCCACCGCCGGCGATCGCACAGGAGCCCGTCGACAGCGTGGCCGCGGCAGCGCAGGCCGGTTTTGCACCGACCGCGCCGGTGGAGACGCCCGCTCCGGCGCCGCCCGACTCGAGCGACCTCGTGCGCGGCCGCCGCGCGCCGCCGCCGGCGTGGGGAGACGGCCCTGCCGCACTGTCGCGGCGCGGCGACGGAACCGCCGCGAGGTGGCTCACGCGCGAGGGGGCGATGACCGAGCGCTTCGCCGACGATCGTGGCTCGGCTGAACCGTTGTCGCGCTTCGGGCTTTCGGGCGCGCGGCTCGAGGTCGACTGGCTCGGCCTGCCGCTCACCGGTGACGGCGCGATCGGCAGCGGCATGACGCGCGTGCCGTGGAACGGCGTCGGCTCGGTCGCTGCGCCGCGGTTGCCGGTCTCTGCGCGCGACGCGTACCGAGGCGAGGCCGGGCGGGTGACGCTGCGCCCGTGGACCCCGATCGCCGGGCATCCGCGCGTGACGGCGTGGGCCGCACTGGGCTCGCCCGAGCACACGCACAGCGGCTTCTTCGCGGCAGCGACGGCGGGGCGCACTTCGGGTGCCGTCGCGATCGAGGCGCAGGGGTCGGGCTCGCTCGAGCCGCT
>JBKJNH010000140.1:0-26060 GCA_046596055.1 Candidatus Eiseniibacteriota bacterium | reverse complement strand
GCAGGTCGCGGTCCTCGAACTCCAGCACCGACTCTCCGGCGCTCTCCGGCGACCCACGCTCGATCCACGACTCCTCGCCCTGGCGTCGGTGGACCGTAGTACGAGCGGGGGAGGCACCCGAGGCCGACCAGCGCAAGCGCGCGATCCCGGGCTCGACTTCCGAATCGAGAAACGAGACACGCGTCGAGACCGGGCCGTCGGCGAAGACGCGCTGGGCGTAGATTCGACTGTTACGCTCATAAGCCACGATGGCGCCGCCCGTTCCATCGCTCACGGAAGTCGGCCAGTCATGATTGGCCTGGCCTCCAGCTACGACTCGCCCCGCTGCAGGCCACCCCGGGGATGGATTGCCAGCCGGGTCGAGGTGCTGACCCCGCAGCTCGTAGTATCCATCCGCCGTCACGTGGTTCCAGAATGCATACATGCCTCCGCTCCCGTCGCCCACAATCTCCTGATGGCCGAAGTTGTACGGCGGAGGGCTTGCTACGACCGCTGTTGGTGACCAGCCCGCAGCGACACTTCCATCGGGGCGAACGCGGACTGCCGTGAAGGGTGCTCCTGGATCGCCCGCAGGCATGAAGATCGCCCCGCCCGCTCCATCCTCCGTGATGTGCATTGGGTACTGACCAGTGACAATGGCGATGGCGAGTCCTGTCGGCGGCCATCGTGGATCAGTCTGACCATTCGCGAGCACATGTTGTGCGTAGATGTCGAAGTCGTACTGCTCCGGATAGATCGAGTCTCGGCCGTCGAACCAGCTGATGAAGGCTCCCCCCGACCCATCTGGGGCCATCTCGACCTGGAGGCGCGCTGTTGGAATCGAGTTAAGCCGAACGCCACCCGCGGGCCATCCGACTGCGGGGTTTCTGGAGGGTGTCATGTGAAGCGCGTAGGGCCCGAAGCCACGTCCGTCGAACCAGGTAGCGAGAAACCCGTGGTCCGAGGTGGGGAGGAGTCGCGCCGAGCTCTGGCCGGATTCGTCCACGATTAGTCGATGTCCGACAGAGTCCCACCCGGGGGCGGGTTGGCCATCGCCCGCAAAATGACAGACCCAGACCCGAAAGTCCGTTGATGTCCACGCCACGTAGACGCCACCCTCACCGTCTGCGCACAGGTCATCGAGGGCTCCATGGGATCCGGAGGCAAGGAGCAGTCCCTCGGGCGGCCACCCGGGGGCGCTAGTCCCGTCCGACTGGACTCGGTGAAGCCGATAACGCATGACACTGGGGTTTTCGAGTGTTGACCACAGGGCGTAGACGCCGCCAGAGCCATCACTCGTGAGGTGGGAGGGTCCCTGCCAGTTGGGAAGCGTCGAGAGAGGCCGTCCAGACGCAGGCCAGCCGGGGGCGACCTCGCCCGCAGCGGTCAATCGCTGCAGGTAGGCGTTGCCGTCGTCGGACGCCGTGTATTCCCCCCAGGCGACATAGGCACCACTGGCGCCGTCCTCACAAATGACTGGGTCACCTTGATATCTCCCGACCCCTGGGCCGACGGGGACTCCGTTTTGCTGCCAAGCGGCCTGGGCGGGCGAACTCCCAACGGCAATCGCGGCGAGGAAGAGCAGTCGAGCCCAAAGGCTGGTGGCGAGTCGAGCGTTCACGATCGTCCTTCCGGATCTTCCAGGAGATTTTTCGAGGCCTGAGTAAAGAGTTTCCGCCCCTACTCCTGACGAGTCAACGTGGATTCGGAGGAAGATTGCACGGTAAATCGGCGAAATCTAAACCGGAACTGGTGCCTCTCCAACCTTTCGCTGGCCCGCGCCATCCCACCCGGCGTCGGGCTCCGGGCTGCTCCCATCGTGGGGGCGGCGCGGGGCCCCGTCGCCCGGAGGATTTCCGTGAAGTCCCTGATTCGCCGACTCATGCTGGCCGTGTTGGGCACGGTCATGCTCCTGCCCTTTGTCGCTCCGGCCCACGCCGGCTCGTACGCCTTCGGCTCCGATTCCGATTTCGAGTACGCGCTGGTGGAGCCGGGTGCCGATGGCGATCGCACGATCTCCTCGTCCGGGTCGTGGGGGAACGTCGAGCGCGTCCTCGAAAAGAACAAGGGTCCGTTGTTGTAGTTCTCCCGTGATGGTCGCTCGTATCTCGTACGCGATGCGGCGGTCCTCGCCGAGGCGCGGCGCATCCTCCGCCCCGTGCAGGAACTGGGAGCGAAGCAGGGGAAGCTCGGCGCGCAGCAAGGTCGGATCGGTCGGGAGCAGGGGAGACTCGGTGCGAAGCAGGGGCTGCTCGGTGCGCGCCTGGGTAGCCTCGCGTCGGCGGCGGCGTGGGGTGGTGGCGACGACCGGGCGTCCCGCGCCGAGCTACGCCGCATCGAGGACGAGATGGAGGAACTCGGCCGTGCGCAGGGAGCGCTGGCGCGGAAGCAGGAGCCATTGGCCGAGCAGCAGGGTGTTCTCGGCGAACAGCAGGTGAAGCTCGGCCACCTCCAGGCGTCCGCATCGAAGAAGGCCGGCGGGGGGTTGCGCCGCCTCGTCGATCGCGCGATCGACTCCAGGGCGGCGCGCCCGACGGATTAGGTTTCCGGAACGGGTTCCGTCGCGGGCGCCAGCAGCCAGGCGGCCGTGTAGACCAGCGCGCCGGCGAGGATCGTCGCGGTGTAGCCGTTGTTGATCGCGATCGTCATCGCCAGCACCGAACCGAATACCGAGAAACCGCCGTTCACCGACCAGGCCCACGGCACGAGCTCGGCACGCCCGGCCGACAACCGCCGCAGCGCCAGCGGCAGCGCCTGCCCCAGGGCGAACCCGACCGGCAGCAGCACCAGCACCGCGACCGCGATGCGGCCGGCGCGGGGCAGCGGCAGCAACGCGTGGAACAGCGGCGGGAGCAGGAACGCGACGACGACCGTCACCGCGAGAATTCCGACCAACCGTCGGCGCAACGCCGTGCCACTCTTCGCCAGCGGGATGTCCTGCGTGGTCCGGGCGCCCAGCCCGGCCGCGACGAGCAGCGTGGCCAGCACGACCGAGACCGCCAGCGCCGGGTGCCCGAGAAACAGCAGCACGCGCTGCAGCAACCCGATCTCGACCAGCATGAAGCCCAGCCCCAGCGCGCCGAAGAACGCGATCGCGCCCTTGGTGCGCGGGCGTACCGCTGCGCGCTCGCCGCGCAAAGCGAGCGCCGGCAACAGTGCGAGCGCTGCGCACAGCGCCGCCGAGGTGAACAGGAGCGCCACCAGCAGGAATACCGCGCGAGCGTGCACGCGCTCGCCGGTCAGGTCGAGCAGGCCCTTCCAGAACACGTCGGGCCGGACGACGTAGAAGAAGAACGGCCGGTCGTCGTCGACGGCCGACAGGTCAAGCGCCTGAGCGCGCACCACGTCGCGGTAGTCGGGCGCCGCGAGCATGGCGCCGTAGACGCCGACACCGGGGCGGCCCGGTGCCGCGACGATTCCAATGCCGCCCACGGCGGCCCACGTCTCGAGCGCGCGGACTTCGTTCTCTCCGAACGGCGTTGGGCGCACCAGCACGCTCGCGCGATCGTCCTTGCGCAGCACGACCACGTGCCGTCCCGGCGCGCTCACGCCACGCCGGCGCAGCGCCTCGCAGGCCAGCGCGACCAGGCGCGCCGTCTGCTGCGGCGGTTCCTCGTAGTAACGCTGTACCGCAACGATCCCGGTCGGAGTGAGGTGGTCGAGGTAGTCCCCGTAGGCCTCGACCGTGTACAGCGTGTTCTCGGTCAGCGCGAACGCGCCCGCCGCCGTCGCCGCGTAGGTGTCGATGTAGCCCGCCTGGATCAGGTCGTAGCGTGCGGCCGAGCGGCGGATATAACTGCGCGCCTCGTCGGTCTCGATGCGCACGTTCGGGCCGCCGTAGATCTCGCCCGCGAACGACGCGAACGGTCCGGTCATCGCCTCGACGATCAGCCCGTTCACCTCCACCGCCGTCACGGCCGCCGCGCCCGCTGCGCTCGCCACCGCCAGGTCGATGCCGCCGCCCGGCCCGATCACCAGGACGTTCGGGCGCGTCAGGAGGGCGTAGGGTGCTGCGATCAGGTCGTCGAGCAGGAAGCGGACGCTCTCGGCCTGCCCGTCCCAGCGGCCGATCACCGTGTTCGATGCCGCATCGATCTGCAGCAGGAGCGAGTCGGGCTCGCCATACCCGCGCACGGCCACGCGCGAGAACGAGTTCCACTTGTCGAAGCGAATGTCCGTGAGCGCGCGTCCCCGCGAGAACTTGATCGCGAGGAACGGCGTCGTGGCCTGGACGGCGGCGGTGGCAAGAAGGATGGCGGCGAGCGCGAGCGACATCGCAAACCGCCTGCGCTTCCCCGTGCCCCTCGCGAATGCCGCCGCGCCGAGCGCGGCGGATGCTCCCGCGACGAGCAGCGCGCCCGGCCCTCCCGACCACTCGAGCGCCACGATCGCCAGCAGGCAGCCGACGCCGGCGCCCACGAGATCGGCCGCGTACAGGCGTCCCGCGTCGGCACCCCGATGGCGGAACAGCAGCGCGCCGACCAGCCCCCCGGCGAGGAAGGGGATGGCCCCCGCGAAGTACAGCGCGACCATCGCGAGCGCATCGCCCGCGCCGAACCCGGCCGGGCGGTTGAAACTGGTGAGGTGGCGGTAGGCGGGATTGTCGGCGAGGAGCAGGAACGACGCCGGGGCGAGCAGCGCCAACGCGATCGCGGCGCCCCACACCTGCCCGCGCAGCCGTGCCGCTGGAAACGCGCGGGGCGCCAGGTGCACCGCGAGGCCGCCCGCGGCGAGGCCGAACAGCGCGATCGACAGCGCGAAGAACGCGAAGTGGTACCACATGACGACGGAGAGGATTCGGGTGAGCGCGATCTCCGTGATCAGCAGCGCGGCGGTGACGAGCGCGAGCCCGGGCGCAAATCCGCCCGGGCTGGCCTCCGCACCGGCCGCGCGGTCAGCGCCCGCCACGGACCATCGTCATGACGAGCCCGGCGAGGCAGGCGATCGCGATCAGCGCGGCGATCACGAGGAGCATCCCCGCCCGGCGCACGCGCCGGTCGTCGGCGTCCGCGCGGCGGCGCAACGTCGCGTTGTCGCGCGTCAGCTCCTCGACCGTGGCGTCGGCCCGGCCCACGCGCTCGCGCAGCGACTTCGCCTCGGCCTCGAGGCCGCCGATGCGTCGCGTGATCGCGTCCTCGTACCCGGTGCCGTGCCCGCCCTCGCTCACCGGTCCTCCGTCGGATCGACCAGGCGCGCCTCGAGCGAGGCGATCGCCTCGCGCACGCGCGCCGGTGCCGTTCCGCCGACCTGCGCGCGCCGATTCAGCGCCGCGTCGAGCGACAGCCCGCCGACGACCGCCGGCGTGAACACCGGATCGAGCGCCGTCCACTCCGCTGCCGTGAGGTCCTCGAGGCGCCGCGCCGCTCCCGCTCCGCCTGCGACATCCAGCGCCTGCACCGCGAGCGCGACCTTCGCGTAGGCGTCGCGGAACGGCAGACCCGATGCGGTGAGCCTTTCGGCGAGCTCGGCCGCGAGAATCCATTCGCCCAGCGCCGCGCGCGTGCGCGTCTCGTCGAACGCGAGACCCCGCACCGTTCCCGTCATCGCGCGCACCACGCCGAGCGTCGTGTCGAAGGCGTCGAACAGCGCCTCCTTGTCCTCCTGCAGGTCCTTGTTGTACCCGCTGGGCAGCGCCTTCAGGGTCGCCGCGAGCCCCGCGTAGCGCCCGAGCGTGCGCCCGGCCTTTCCGCGCGCCAGCTCGCAGGCGTCGGCGTTGCGCTTCTGCGGGAGCGCCGACGAACCGGTGGTGAACGCATCGGGCAGACGCACGAAGCCGAACTCCCGGCTCGAGAAGAGGATCAGGTCCTCGGCCAGGCGCGAGGCATGGATCGCCGCAAGGTTCGCGGCATGCAGGAAGCCGAGTGCGAAGTCGCGATCGCTCACCGCGTCGATCGAGTTCTCGGCCGGCCCCGCGAAGCCGAGCTCGCGCGCCAGCGCCAGCCGATCGATCGCCAGTGGCGTCCCCGAGAGCGCAGCCGCGCCGAGCGGACACGCCGCGAGCGTCGCGATGCGCACCTGCCCGAAGCGCCGACGGTCCCGCGCGAACGCCTCGGCGTGCGCCAGCGCCCAGTGCGCTGCAAGCACGGGCTCGGCCTGCTGCAGGTGCGTGTAGCCGGGGAGGACGACGCCGTGCTCCAGCAGGTTCGCCGCCTGCCCGGAGAGTGCGTGCGCCAGGCTCGTCACCTCGGCCTGCAGGCGATCGGCCGCCTCGGCCGTCCACAGCCTGAGGTCGGTCGCCACCTGGTCATTGCGGCTCTTGCCGCGATGAATCCCGCGCCCGGCGTCACCGACCCGGCGCGTGAGCTCGGCCTCGACCAGCGTGTGCACGTCCTCGGCATCGCCTTGCGCGGCCGCGGTCGGGGTGAGCTCGCGGCCGATCGCCTCGAGCGCGCCGGCGACCCGCGTCACCTCGTCGGCCCCCAGCAGCCCGGCCCGCCCGAGCGCCCGGGCCCACGCGGCATTGAGCCGGAGATCGTGGGGGAGCAGGCGGACGTCGAAGGGCAGCGAACGCTGGAAGGCGAAGAACTCGGGGTCGGGAGGGGCGGCGATGCGTCCCTTCCAGAGCGGGTCGGTGCGTTTGACGTCGGGTGCGGTCATCGAGGCCCTCCTGACCGGGAAAGTGCGAGCGGAACGCCGAGGGGTCAAGAAGGTTGTGCCCGGATAATTGTGGGCGGGGGATCCGACGGTGATCGAACTGCTAACCGTTGATAGGACTTAGGGTTATAAATCTACACGGAGGTGGTGGAGTGGAGCCGATCGCCCGGCCCGGATCCGACCAGCTCGCAGATCGTCCGCGAAACCCGGTGACCCGGTCCGCCCGATCCCCGGAGGACGGCTCCGGGGCCCGGGGGCACCCACAAGTTAAACTGTTTTATGACAGTGCTTTATGGATTCCTAACTCACCCACAATCAAGTGGGCACAAGGAACGGTTGACTCCATGTCTCTGGCCTGCGAGTCTGACGCGCGACTTTTCAGGACGAGCTAAGTTCCCTACTTTCCATAGGATCGACGGTTCCGGACCGGATGACGACCGCGCCTTGCCGCCCCCTTCCCAGCCTGATCGCCCTCGTCCTGGTCGCGCTCGCCGCCGCCCTGTCGCCCTCGCTTGCCCTCGCGCAGGGGACCGGCAAGATCGCCGGATCCGTCGTCGACAAGAAGACCGGCCGCGCCCTCGCCTTCGTCAATGTGTCCATTCCCGAGGCCCGCACCGGCGCGCTCTCCGACTCCAAGGGTGACTTCCTCATCGACAAGCTGCCGCCCGGCACGTACACGGTGCGCGCGCAGTTCACGGGCTATGCGGCCGAGGCGACTGAGGGGGTCGTGGTGCGCGCCGGGCAGACCACGCCCCTCAAGGTCGCGATGACCGAAATCGTGGTCAAGTCCGAGAAGGAAGTCGTCGTCTCGGGCACGCGGCCGCTGGTCGACGTCAAGACGGGCGGGACGATCCGCACCGTCCGCGCCGAGGATATCGAGAACCAGGGACTGCAGACGATCAACGACGTCGTGGCGCAGCAGGCCGGCGTGTCGAACGAGGAGAACGTGCTGCGCGTGCGCGGGGGCCGTGGCGACGAGGTCACGATCTTCGTCGACGGCGTGGCGTTTCGCGATCCGATCTCGGGCGAGAGCACGGCGGGCAAGTTGTCGGCGCGCTCCGTCGCAGAGCTGTCGCTGGTGTCGTCGGGCTTCGCCGCGCGCTACGGGCAGGCGCTGTCGGGAATCGTCGACGTGCGGCTCAAGGACGGCGGCCAGCAGTGGGAGGGCGGCCTCTCGATGCAGGGCGGCGCCGACTGGACCCAGTTCTACGAGGGCCAGGTGTCGGGCCCCGATCCGCTCTTTTCGGGCCTGCGCAAGGTCGGGCTGGAACTGCCGGGCGAGGCCAGCCTGTTCCTCAACCTGTCGGCCGACTTCAGCAACACGTACCTGCCGAACATCCAGGACCTGGTGGGCCGGCCGCGGCTGCGCTCCGGGTACGAGGACTCGTTCCTCGGCATGAAGTGGATCTATTCGCCGAACTTCTTCATGCCGTTCGAGGAGAACATCTGGCGCGGCGTCGTCAAGTGGACGTACAAGCCGCAGACCGACCTCAAGCTCGGGCTGTCGTACAACAAGAACGTCGCGTTCGATCAGGGGTTCAATCGCCGTCCGTTCGCCGACATCGCGGGGCAGTCGCTGACCTTCCCGTGGTACCTGGCCGACCGACTGCCCCACTTCGCGACGGTGACCAGCGACGCGAACACGTTCGCCTTCGACCTGACCAAGAACACCGGCACGCGAGGGTTCCACCAGTTCCAGTTGTCGCGCGCGTTCTCGGGGCAGGAGATCGCGGTCGACGGGAAGAAGTGGCCCGACTACGTGCAGCCCGACGACGATGCGCTGCCGGCCGGCGAGAACCGGCCGTACTTCCAGGACTCGGGCGACTACAACGAGTGGAACTTCGCGAAGTCGATCAGCACCACGGCGGACTATCGCCTGGCGCGCAACTTCGGGACGATCCACAAGGCCGAGTTCGGCGTGCAGAACTCCTGGCAGGACGTGCAGTACACGACCATCATCGATCCGTGGGTCTTCGATCCCGACGGACTGGGCCGCGATCACGACCTGTGGAACGTGCACCCGATGCAGGGCGCCGCCTACGCGCAGGACCGCCTCGAGTACGAGGGATTCGTCGTCGACGCGGGCATCCGGCTCGACTGGTACTTCCCGGGCAACGAGCTCGAGGCCGCGGTGGCCGACACGTCGAACAAGAACATCAGCAACGCGACGCGGGATGAGTTCGAACAGGACACGGGCGACATCTTCGGGCGCAAGGTCAAGGCTGTCATGTCGCCGCGCATCGCGGTGTCTCATCCGATCCGCGGCCAGGACAAGGTGTTCTTCAACTTCGGCCAGTTCACCCAGTTCCCGTCGTACTACTACGTGTACTCGAAGCTCACGTCGGTCTCGTCGGCGTCGTTCCCGGTGCTGGGTAACCCGAACCTGAACCCCGAGAAGTCCGTGCAATTCGAGGTCGGCGGCGAGCACCTGTTCCGCTCGGACCTCGCCGGCAAGGTGTCGTTGTTCCAGAAGGACATCTACGACTACCCGACGTCGGTCTCCTTCCAGCGGCTCGAGGGCGAGGACATCTCCGACTTCCTCGTGTTCCTCAACCTCGACTTTGCCCGCTCGCGCGGCTTCGAGATCGAGTTCGAGAAGTCGCGGCGCCGGTACTGGTCGTGGCGCGCCAACTACACGTACACGGTCGCCAAGGGCAAGTCGAGCGACCCGAATGCGGCGAAGATCGTCGAGGAGAACGGCGGCAACGCCCAGGAGCGCAACCTGGGCGAGAGCTACCTGTTCTGGAACCGGCCGCATCGGCTCAACTTCGCGGTCGATTTCCGGGCCCCGAACGAGGGGGACCGCGTGAAGGCCCTGGGCGTGTCGATTCCGCGGGGCTTCGGCGCCAACCTTTCGGGCGTGATCCAGTCGGGACGCGCGTACACTCCGACCGACGCCCTCGGGAACGTGACCGCGGCCGACTACTCGGCCAACGGTCCTCTCGAGACGCAGGTCAACCTCAGGCTCGCGCAGGACATCCCGCTCGGCTCGAACCGGTTGCGCCTCTCGCTGACGGGCGAGAACCTTCTCGACCAGGAGGTGGCCCGGCGCGTCGACTCGAACACGGGCGAGCTGCCGACGGCGGGAGCCGGCCGGTACGTGAATCCCACGGAGTACGAGGTCAACTCGGTCCTGACGAATCCGGGCTACAAGGGACCGGGAATGCGCTGGCGGCTGGGGGTGGACTATGATTTCTAGACGCCTCGCGCGCATCGCAGTCGGTTGTTCCGCGGTCGCGGCGCTCGCTGCGGTCGCCGCCGCGCCCACGCCCGCCGAGGCTGTCGGCGAGGAGCGCATCGCGACGACCACCGGGCAGTTCCTGAAGATCGGGCTGGGCGCCCGCGCGATGGGGATGGGCGGCGCGTTCGTCGCCGTGGCCAACGACCCGTCGGCGATCTACTGGAATCCCGCCGGCGTTGCGTCCATGGTGCGCCGCGAGGCCATGGTCTCGAATGTGCAATGGCCGGCGGACATCACGTATAACCATCTCACCTACATCGCCCCGGTGAAGAAGCTGGGCGGATCGGTGGGCGTGCAGATCGGCGTTCTCGCGACCGACATCGAGGAGACGACCGAGGAGCGGCCGTTCGGCACCGGCGTCACGTTCGGCTACGCCGACTGGCAGGCGGGCCTCACCTACTCGGCGCGAGTGACCGATCGCCTGCTGGTCGGCATCGGCGCCAAGTACGTGCACCAGGACCTTGGCTCCGACGTCGGCGGCACTGCGGCGAACAACATCCTCGTCGACATGGGAACGATCTACTACCTGGGCCTTTCAAGCGTCCGCATTGGCATGACGCTGGCGCACTTCGGGCCGGACTTCTCGCCGGGCGGCGAGTTCGTCTCGCCGACGACCGGAGAGACGCGGACGTACGACAGCTTCAGCCCGCCGACCACGTTCCGCTTCGGCATGGCGTGGGAGCCGATCGAGAAGGACAACCACCGCCTGACGACGTCAATCGAGTTCGACCAGCCGTCGGACAACGAGTTCGACACCCGCGTCGGCGTGGAGTACGAGTGGTCGCGGCGCTTCGCGGTACGTACGGGCTACGACCTCAACGCCGAGGATCTCAAGTGGTCCGCCGGCGCCGGGTTCTACCCCGAGTTCGGCTCGGTCCGTGGCACGCTCGACTATGCCTATAGCGACGGCGGCGCGCTCGGCGCGATCCACCGCGTCTCGCTGGGCGGCCGGTTCTGATGCGCGGCCTGCGCCTCGTCCTCTTCGCCGCGCTCGCGGCGCCGGTTCTGTTGACGGTCGGCTGCGGCGGCTCGTTCACGCTGCCCGAGGAATCGCCGGGAGGCGAGATCCCGGAAGCCGGAAGCTACGCCTACAATGGCAGCATCCGCGGCCTCGGTGAGCCGACCGATGTGCTGCTCACGCTCGGGACGGGCACGTCGCTCTACATCGTGGGCGACTCGTCGTACGTGCGGCAATACCCGCGCTTCTTCCGTCCGGACGGCACGACCCCGCCGATCGGGACGTCGTTCAGCGGGTTCCTCAAGCCGATCAAGATCACGCAGGGTCCGGCCGTGCTGTTCGTCCTCGATGCCGGCGACACGCTGCTCGCCCAGACCGACACGACGAAGGGCCCGGGGTTTCTCCGCTACGGACTGACCGGCGGGACGCCCACCTTCGTCCGTCGCGACACGTCGATCGCCGAGGCCCGCGGCATCGCCGCCGACGCGCAGGGCAACGTCTACGTGTCGTGCATCGCGAAGGAGTTCATCCGCGACGATCCGCAGGACGCGCGGCGGCGCACCTTCAAGTACGTGAGCCGCGTCTATCGCTACCTCGTGGCCCAGGGCTACGCGCGGGACGCGAACTTCTACGTGGGGGATGGTCAGGGTGTCGGCATCGTCTTCGAGCCGGGGGACTGCTTCGTCCGGAGCTCGAACGGCACGCCGTACCTGTACATCGCGGACACCGGCAAGGACCTCTGCCAGCGCCTGACCATCGTCGACGGCAACCAGGGCGAGTCGCTGCCCTCGCTTCCGATCGACGGCAACGGTAGCGGGGCGCCGCTGCAGCTCCCGCCGGACTTCGGCGCCGATGCGGCCGGGTTCATGTATGCCGTCGATCGGGGACGGCCGCGCGTGCTGCGCTTCGGCCCGCTCGGTGAGTTCGAGCGTCGTGTCGACATCGAGCTCGACCTCGACTCCGACTCCCTGCACGTTCCCGTCGCGGTGTCGGCCGACGATTCCCTTGCCTACGTCGCCGATCGCGCGACCGGCAAGGTCAGCTCCTACAAGAAGAGGAAGTGACGTGACCGCCCGCCGCCTTTCGCGATTCCTTGCCTGCGCCCTGGCCGTCACGCTTGCCGCGCTCGCCGCGTGCCTGGCGACCCCGGTCGCGGCCCAGGTCTCGTATCGCGTCAAGATCACGAACAACAACCTGGTGGGGCTCACGGTCACGAACTACGGGTTCTACGGCAACAACTTCGTCTCGCGTTCGCCGTCGTTCGAGTACCCCCTGGGAACGGGCTTCGAGCACATGGTCCGCGGCGGGCTGTGGATCGGCGGACTGACGCAGTTCTCGGGCAAGGGCGAGGAGCTGCGCGTGACGACGGGGGCGGTCGACGGCTCGCAGGGGTCGGCCAGCGCCTCGGGCACCGAGTTCACGCCCTTCGGCAACCAGATCCTCGAGCGCTCCAAGCTGACGAACAGTCCGCTCTATTCGCCGGACGCCGTCTCGGAGCAGGACTTCCTCACCGAGTTCGTCGACTTCCCGTCCAAGCCGACGGTCACCGGTGGCGAGGATCACGAGCCGCTGGGGATCAAGATCGAGCAGCAGACGTACAACTGGTCGTTCTCGCGCTTCGCCAACTTCGTCGCGCTGCGGCTCAAGATCACGAACACGGGGCCGCCGCTGCGGAACGTCTGGGTCGGGCTCTACGAGGAACTCGCTTCGGGGCCCAAGAACGCCTACAGCACGTGGCCGCCCAGCTCTTCGGGCGGCGGCACGCTGGGGAGCTGGTTCAACAAGAAGAAGATGGGCTACGTGCCCGAGGCCCGGCTGATCACCGAGCACTACTGCCGCAGCTGGGCCTCGCCGCCGGGATCGTGCGAGGACGTAGTCTGTCCGCCGCGCGTCGGCATCAAGCTGTTGGGCGTGCGCCCCGACACGGTCGCCAACAAGCAGGTGACGATGTACCTCGCGAACTATTCGCCGGGCGACACGACGCGCGACGAGGATTTCGAGCGCTACAACGTGCTGTCGACCGGCCGGATCACGCCCCCCGACAGCCTGCTTCCCGGCGAGGCTTCGAACGGACGAGCGAACGACCCGGTGAGCATGCTGGCCGTCGGCCCGTTCGCCGAGATCCTTCCGGACTCGTCGATCTACGTCGACTTCGCGTTCGTCGGCGGCGCGGACGACATCGACATCGTCGCGAACGCGGCGTTCGCGCAGCTCGCCTTCGACTTCAATTACGTGATCCCATCGCCGCCGCCGTCGCCCCGCGTGGCGCTCGTGCCGGTCGACGGCGCGCTCGACGTCTACTGGGATCGGAGTTCCGAGCTGGTGAGCGACCAGACCAGTCCGGCGCCGGGCGGGCTCGACTTCGAGGGCTATCGCATCTACCTGGGGCAGGCGCGCGATGGGTTGACCCGCGTCGCTCAGTACGATCTCCCCGACACCACCGGTTTTGATACCGGCTTCGCCGAGGTGGCGCTGGCCGACTCGGTGCAGATCGACGGGGTCTGGTACCACTACAAGAAGCGTATCGGTGGGTTGAAGAACGGGTTCAAGTACTTCGCCGCGGTCACCGCCTACGACATCGGCGACGACCAGATCGAGTCGCTCGAGTCGGGCGTCACGCAGAATCTGGCGCAGGCCGTTCCCGCGCCGTCGCCCTCGGAAGCGGCGGGACGGAAGGTCACCGTCTTCCCGAACCCGTACAAGGTCGAGGCCCAATGGGACGCGGGGCGGCTGGTGCGCGACCACTACCTGTGGTTCGCCAATCTTCCCTCGCGTTGCACCATCCGGATCTTCACGCTAAGCGGGGATCTCGTGAAGCGGATCGAGTTCGACGGCGCCGCCTACGACGGTTCGAGCGCGCGCGGAGTGTACGATCCGGCGGCCGAGGCGGCGATCGGCGCGCCGAGCCTCTCGGGATCGCTCTACGCGTGGGACATGATCACCGATCTCGGCCAGGCCGCGGCGTCCGGGCTCTACCTCTATGCAGTCGAGGACGAGGCGAGCGGCGACGTGCAGCGCGGCAAGTTCCTCGTCGTGAAGTCGGATCGGGAGGGTTTCCGATGATCCCGCGCATCCACGTTATCCTCGTGCTGATCCTCGCGGTCGCCGCCGTCCTCGCCGGTTGCGGCAAGGATGGCACCCTCTCGCCCAATCGCGCGCCCGAGACGATCGTCTTCGTCTCCGGCGAGCTCGACACCGTCCGCCACATCGTCGATCTGTCGTGGTTCGGGACCGATCCCGACGGCTCGATCGATCGCTACGAGTTCAAGTGGATCTACGAGTCCGGCCAGGCCCCGGCGGGCTACGACTCGAGCGCGTGGTTCGTCACCGATCGGACCGAGTCGACATTCGTGGTCTGGACGCCGAACGGCGCGTCGATGCCGACGTTCGTCATCCGGGCGGTCGACAACGAGAATGCGCCGGATCCGAGCCCGGCCCGCCAGGCATTCCGCTTCCGCAACCTGCCGCCCAGCCTGACCCTGACGGGCGCGCCGATCCTGCCGCCGACGACGCTGCCGGTGGCGACGATCCGCTGGACCGCCGACGATCCCGACGGCGACATTGCGCGTGCGAGCTACCAGGTGTGGCTCGACGGCAACCTGGCCGCAGCAGTCATCATCCCCCCGGGGACGTTCGAGTACACGATTCCGCCGTCGGCGTTCTCCGACGGCGCGGGCGGATACGTGATCGGTCCGCACGAGGTGTTCGTCCGCGCGATCGACGACGGCGGCGCCGTGAGCCTGCCGCGCTCGTACACGTGGAACGTCATCGCCCCGCAGGGGGACGTGCTGCTTGTCGACGACGTGCCCGCCGCGCAGTCCGCGCCGGTGGATCCCGCGTACCGCAATGCGCTGACGCGGCAGCTCGGCTCGGCGTCGGCATACACCGTCCTCGACATCGAACTCGCCAACCCGTTCCGCTCGGCGGCGGACATGGTCGCGACCTTCGGATTCTTCCGTTCGGTGATCTGGTACCAGGAGATGAACACGCTCCGCTCGAACGCGCTGCCCAACGCCGAGCCCGCCATCCGGGCACAGCTGGCCGCCGGCGGCAACGTGTACGTCTGCAGCACGATTCTCGTTGGCACGGGAGGGGCCATCACCTCCGACGAGTTCCTCGCCGACATCGTCGGCGCCGACTCGGTGCGCGTGAACCCGAAGCTCGGGACGACCGCGTTCTCGATCGGGAACGCGGCGATCGTCCACCCCGGGGCGGGCACGCCGTACGATTCGCTGCGGGCGGTCGCGATCTCGTCGAACGTCGACGCCCTCGCACTGGCCAACGCCGCGGACGTCGCCTTCGAGGCCAGGCCCATCGTGCTCGACTCGACGCAGGTCGAGCCGTGGACGATCGGCGTCGACCGGGTGCCGGCGGGGGGCGCCGGGCGTTTCGTGCTCCTCACCTTCCCCCTCCGGTTCCTGGGCGGAACCCCGATCGGGGCGCCCGCGCCGGCCCCCGATGCGAACTACACCGAGCGCACCCTGCGCCGGGTCCTGGCCCGCTTCGGCCACGGCTCCAATCCGTAAGTCCTGACCTGCCAGCAGGCTCGGGGAGGCGCCGGCGCCACGAGCCCTCGACCGCCGGAACCCCTTGACAATCAAGGGGTTTTGCGATACCTTCCTTCCGATTCTCCAGTCTCGAATTGCTTGCGATTCCGATGCGCTTCCCCCAGAGTTTCGGAAACGGAGCAATTGCTCCCGATCTTCCCCCGGCCGTCTTTCCCGCACTTTTCTGGAGGTTGCCCGATGCCGCGTCTGTCCCTTCGAGCGTTGGCGTTCGCGGTCCCGACCGCGCTCTTGTTCGCCTACGCCGCCGCCCCTGCCTCGGCCGTCCAGCGGATCGTGACGGTCTACCAGATCCAGGACACGACCTCCGTCGGCCATTTCGTCGAGGGAAGTACCGATACGATCACGGTGACCGGCGTCATCACCGGTGCGGACATTCGCCCGACCGGCTTCGGCTTCTACATCCAGGCGGCTGCGGGCGGTCCCTTCTCGGGCGTGCTCGTCTTCACCGGCGGCGCCAACGTCTACGTCGATTCAAGCCTGGCGCGCGGTGACCTGGTCGAGGTGACCGGCCGCGTCGTCGAGTTCTCAAGCGAGACCGAGATCATCTCGCGCACCGGCAACGGCTTCAACGGCGTGCCGACGATCACGAAGCTCGGGACCGCGGCGATTCCCGCCCCGATCGCGCTCGCCAGCTTCGGCTCGATCGCGGAGACGGCGGCGTATCCGTTCGCCGAGCGTTACGAGGGTGTCCGCGTCTCGCTCACCAATGCGAAGACGACCCGCAACACGGGCGTCGGCACAAACCAGTGGCTGACGGTCGACAACACGATCCCGGGCGCCACCGACTCGGTCCGCATCGACGGCCAGACGCTCGCCAACCCGAGCGTCACCGCGCCCGCCATCGGCGTCGTCGCCCCGTCCGTGCAGGGGATCGGCGTCCAGCGCCTGCCGCGTGGCTACGGCATCCAGCTCCGCGACGGCGCCGACATTGTCGTGCCCTCGCCCCCCGTGCTGCTCAATGCCTATGCGACGACGAACACGAAGATGCACCTCGTCTTCGACCGCGCGCTCGATCCGGTGACGGCGCAGAACGTCGCCAACTACTCGCGGCAGACGCTGGGCTCGATCGACGGTGCGGCCATCGTGGGCGCCGGAAACCAGACCGTCGAGCTGACGACCACCACGGACGTGCAGGTGCCGGGCGAGGCCGAGGCCGTGACCGCCTCCGCCGTCAAGTCCACCCTTGGCGTCTCGATGGCCGCGCCGGCGACGCAGTTCTTCCGCGCGGGCATCACGTCGATTCGCGATGTGCAGACCAACACGGTGGCCGACTCGTCGCAGTACGTCTTCCAGCAGGTGACGGTGCGCGGCGTCGTCCACGCCCGCGACGAGCAGCTCTATTTCATCCAGGAGGGCACGGCGACCGGTCCGTCGTCGGCGCTCGCCGTCTTCGCCCCGATCTCGACCATGGCCGAGGGTGACGACGTCACCATCTCGGGCGTGATCACCGAGTTCGGCAGCCTCTCGCAGATCACCGAGTACTCGGGTCTCGACTACCAGTTCGAGAACGCGACGGGCATCGCAAAGTACACGCCGGTCGTGGTCTCGCCGGGCGCGATCGGCACCCTCACGGGCGTCGAGCCCGAGTCGGGCGAGGCGTACGAAGCCATGTTTGTCCAGCTCTCGAACGTCACCGTCGTCCAGGACCAGTTGCCCAATGGGATGTTCCTCGTCCAGGGCGCCGGCGGAGCGGGCGACACCGTCCGAGTCGACGACGGCATGTTCCGCCAGGACTACCTGTACAACAGCGGCGACAACTACCTCACGGTCGTGCCGTTCATCCGCGGCATGGTCAATGACGCGTTCGGCCAGTACACGGTGAACCCGCGCGACTCGGCCGACATCTCCGACCAGCTCGTCGGCGTCCAGCCGGGCGCGGGCGCGTTCGAGTTCGCGATCCGCGCGATCACGCCGACGCCCGTGTCGTTCTCGCGCGGTGGGTCGGCGGTCATCAGCTTCAACCTGCCGACGGCGGGACGCGCCAGCATGCGGGTCTACGACGTGGCGGGTCGCCTGGTCGCGTCGCCGTTCGCGAACACGGATTTTGCGGCCGGTCCGCAGGCCATTTCACTCGATGCCGGAAAGCTCGGCGGTGGACGTCTCGGATCGGGTATCTTCTTTGTCCAGTTGCAGTTGGGGAATAGGCTTGCAACCGCCAAGCTGGTGGTGACAGACTAAGCCCGCGTCTCTGAAAAGCGGCCACGGAAGCAGGCCGTTCATGACCCAAAGGACCGGGCGACTCTACCGTCTGCAGAGCTTCGGGGTGGTCACTCCGCAGGCTACCCCCTCTGCCGGTCGCCCGGTTTCCTTTTGCCCGCACGGGGCGGTCGGATCCTCGACCGCCCCGTGTCGTGTCTTGGAGGATCGGATGATTCCCCTGGCCCGTCGCCCGGCGCTCCCCTTCGCCATCTCGCTCGCACTCCTCGCGCTTCTTGCCGCCGCTCCGGCCTCGGCCATTCCGATCCGCGATCTTCACCTCAATACGACGAGCGGCGTGCCCGCCCCGCCTTACGGGCCGGGGGCCACCGTGACCGTCACGGGCGTCGTGGTGAGCCCGGACAACACCTTCTCGCTGACCTCGGACGACGTCGTGGTGCGCGACTCGACGGGCGCCATCACGGTCTTCCGCTCCGGCGGCGGCTTCACCTACAACCTGGGCGACAGCGTCACGGTCACGGGGCAGATCGTCCACTTCAACGGGCTGACCGAGATCTCGAACGCCTCGATCGTCACCACGCATTCGACCGGCCATCTCGCCTTCTTCAACGATCCGGTCGTCGTGACCTGCAAGCAGGTGCGGGACTCGACGTTCAGCTTTGACACGATTCGCGAGGACCGCGAGAGCCAGCTCATCCGGATCAACAACGTCACCGTCGTTGGCGGCACGTGGCCGACGACCTGCACCGGGCTCAACGCGACGCTCACGATCCAGGACGCGACCGGAACGACCACCCTGTTCATCGACAAGGACACCGCGGTCTGCGGCTCGTCCAACCCGAGCGGCGCCTTCGACGTCGTCGGGATCCTCACCCAGTTCGACTCGACCGCTCCATTCATCGACGGCTACCAGATCAAGCCGCGCTTCCGCTCGGACGTCATCCCGCTCGTGCCGGGCCCGAACTTCCTGGGCACCCCGATCGGGCAGGCGACCGACTCGACCAGCGCCACCGTGTCCTGGTCGACCGACGTGGCGTCGACCAGCATCGTCCACTACGGGTTGACCCCGGCCCTGGGCTCGTTCAGCGGCGACTCGACGGCGACGGCGGCCCACGTCGTGAACCTGACCGGCCTCGTTCCGAACCGCCTCTATTACTTCCGCGTCGTTTCCTGCGACGTGAACGGCTGCCGCGAGAGCGGGCAGGCCACGTTCGTGACGCCGTCGAGCCAGCCGGGTCAGATGAACTTCTACTTCAACCGGAGCGTCGACATCTCGATCGCCAACCCGGACACGGCCAACGGCGACGTCAACCTGCGCGAGCGCCTGATCGCCTACATCAATCGTGCCACCTTCTCGCTCGATTGCGCGTTCTACTCGTTCAGCGATCCGCCGGTGACGGACGCGCTGATCGCGAAGTGGAACTCCGGCGTGAAGATCCGCCTGATCCTCGACGCCGAGAGCGGCCAGTCGCAGGCCGATCGCCTGCGCATCCTCGGCGTGCCGGTGATCACCAGCACGTACGGTGGAAATCACGCCAGCGGCATTCACCACAACAAGTTCGTGGTGTGCGACGGGCGCGACGGCAACACCGGCAACGACTGGATCTGGAGCGGCTCGACGAACTGCAGCACCGACCAGCTCCTGCTCGACCCGAACAACGCGTTCGAGATCCAGGACTTCGGAATGGCGCAGACGTTCCTCGTCGAGTTCAACGAGCAGTGGGGCTCGAGCACGGACGTGCCCAACGCCGCGAATGCGCGCATGGGCAGCGCCAAGTCGGACAACACGCCGCACTTCTTCAACGTCAACGGCATCCCGATCGAGGTGTGGTTCTCGCCCTCGGACGGCACCGACGGGAAGATTGCCGGCTACATCTCGAACACCGCCGACTACGGCGTCGCCTACTCGATCCTCGTCTTCACCTCGGACCCGATCGCCGACGCGATGCGCGCGAGGTACCAGTCGATCCCGGGCTTCTACGTGCGCGGCGTGCACGAGGCGGCGCAGTCGAGCGGCAGCGGGAGCGAGTACCCCGAGATGAAGGGCATCGGCGGCGCCGACCCATGGTCGCCGGCAGCCGACGTCTGGATCGACGCCGAGTCGGGGATGCACCACCACAAGTACCTGATCATCGATGAGGGCCGTGCGGCGTCGGATCCGATCCTCATCAGCGGCTCGCACAACTGGTCGAACGCCGCAAACACGGTCAACGACGAGAACACCGTCGTGTTCCACAGCCAGCGAATCGCCAACCTCTTCATGCAGGAGTTCCGCGCCCGCTACATTGGCGCGGGCGGCTCGGCCAACTTCACGGTCCATGCTCCGGCCGTGGCGATCGCGGGGCTGTCGTTCGCGGCGCCGTCGCCGAATCCGGCGACGAGCGGTCGCGCGACCGCGTTCACGCTGGCCGTGCCGGTCGGCGCGCGGGCGGACGGCCGCGTGACGCTGGAGCTCTACTCGGTGGCCGGACGTCGCGTGCGCACCCTGCTCGACCGGCCGGCCACGCCGGGTCCGCTCTCGGTCGCGTGGGACGGAGCGGACGACGACGGACGCGCCGTGCCCCCGGGCGTCTACCTCGCCCGCGCATCGCTCGCCGGGCAGCACGTCGACCGCAAGGTCGTCCGGATTCCGTAGGGGAATGGGCGCACGGGGGAGCGGTCTGTCTCGTGATCCGCTGTCGATCCTGCGCGACGTCTACGGATTCCATTCCTTCCGCGGCCCCCAAGCGGCCGTCATCGACCAGGTGATCGCCGGCGGGGACGCGCTGGTGCTGATGCCCACCGGCGGTGGAAAGTCGATCTGCTTCGTGGTGCCGACGCTCGCTCGTGAGGGGGTCGGCATCGTCGTTTCCCCCCTGATCGCACTCATGCAGGACCAGGTCGACGGTCTGAAGGAGGTCGGCGTACGCGCCGCGGCGCTCAACACTTCGCTTCCCCCGGGCGAGTCCGCGAGAATCGAGCGCGCCGCCCTTGCGGGCGGAGTTGATCTCGTCTACCTGGCTCCCGAGCGCCTCAACACGCCGCGCGGGCTGGCCTTCGTCGATGCGATCGCCCGCGGGCCGGGGATCGCCCTGTTCGCCATCGACGAGGCGCACTGCGTGTCGTCGTGGGGCCACGACTTCCGGCCCGACTACCTGGGGCTGTCCGTGCTGGGCGAGCGCTGGCCCGGTGTCCCGCGTGTCGCGTTGACCGCGACCGCGACGCCGCGCACGCGCGACGAGATCCTGCTGCGCCTGGGGCTCACGAAGGGGCGCACGTTCGTCGCCGGCTTCGATCGCCCGAACCTGACCTATCGCGTCGTCGAGAAGGATGACGCACGCGGACAGCTGCTGTCGTTCCTGCGCGCACACGCCGGGAAGAGCGGCATCGTCTACGGTCTGTCGCGGCGCAAGGCCGACGAGACCGCCGAGTGGCTGTCGGGGCAGGGCATCCCCAGCCTGCCGTATCACGCCGGTCTCGACGCTGCGACACGTCGCCGTCACCAGGACCGGTTCCTGCGCGAGGACGGCCTCGTCATGACGGCGACGATCGCGTTCGGCATGGGGATCGACAAGCCCGACGTGCGCTTCGTCGCGCACCTCGACCTGCCCAAGAGCCTCGAGGGCTACTTTCAGGAGACCGGCCGCGCCGGTCGCGACGGCGAGCCCGCCGACGCGTGGATGGCGTACGGCCTGGGTGACGTCGTGCAACTGCGCAACTTCATCGAGCAGGGCGAGGGCTCGCCCGAGAGGAAGCGCGTCGAGACGCGCAAGCTCGACGACATGCTCGCCTACTGCGAAACGGCCGACTGCCGGCGCACGCTGTTGCTGCGCTACTTCGGCGAGGCGTATCCCGGCGGGTGCGGGCGCTGCGATAACTGTCTCGCGCCGCCGGCGCGCGTCGACGGCACGCTCGACGCGCAGAAGGCGCTGTCGGCGGTGGTGCGCACCGGCGAGCGCTTCGGCGTGACGCACCTGGTCGACGTGCTGCGCGGGAAGGCCAACGAGCGCGTCGTCACGCTGGGCCACGATCGGCTCCCCACGTTCGGCGTGGGGGCCGAGCACTCCGAGAAGGACTGGCGGCGCATCGTGCGCCAGCTCGTGGTCCTCGGCCTGCTCGAGCTGCATCCCGACGGGCACGGCGGGCTGCGCACCACGCCCGCGGCCCGCGAGGTGCTGGGCGGCGGGCGCCGCGTCGAGTTGCGCGAGCGGCCGCCCGAGCCCGACGGCCCGTCGCGGCGGCGGAAGAAGGGCGGGGCCACGCTGGCGGACGTTGCGACGACGGTGGGCCGCGGTGCCGGCGGCATCGGGGCAGGTGCGCTCGGGGCAGAATCTCTTTTCCAGGCGCTGCGCGCGTGGCGCCGGGAGAAGGCGGCGGAGGTCGGGAAGCCGGCGTACGTCATCTTTACCGACCGCACACTGGCCGAGATCGCGCGGCTGCGTCCGACGTCCAGCGCGGAGCTGCTCGCCGTGAGCGGCGTCGGCGAGGCCAAGCTCGAGCGCTACGGCGACGAGGTGCTCGCGATCGTGCGCGCGCACGCCGGCGCGGCTTCGTGACCGCACGCACCGCGTTGGTGACCGGGGCGAACCGGGGACTCGGCTTCGCGATCGCGCGCGGCCTGGGGCGGCTCGGGTGCGCCGTGATCGTCGCCGGGCGGGACCTGGCGGCCATCGAGGCGGCGGCGGCAACCTTGCGTGGGGAAGGACTCGATGCGCGCGCCGAGGTGGTGGATCTCGAAGATCGGGCGAGCATTCGTGCCTGTGCGGACAGAGTCTTCGCCTCCGGCGAAGCTGTCCAGGTCCTCGTGAACAACGGCGCGATCGAGCCGCGCGCCGACGCCCTCACCATCTCGGACGAAGACCTGGAAATGACCCTGCGGACGAATCTGCTCGGCGCATGGTATCTTTCCCGCGCGTTCGTGCCGGGCATGATCACCGCCGGCTACGGGCGCGTCGTCAACGTGAGCTCCGACTTCGGGTCGTTCGCGCAAGGCCTCGCAGGCGGCGCGGCCTACTCGGTGAGCAAGGCCGCGCTCAACGCGCTCACCGTGAAGCTGGCGCAGGCGATCCCGGCCGGTGTCGACGTGAAGGTGAACGCGCTCAACCCCGGGTGGGTGCGCACGCGCCTGGGCGGAGCCGACGCGACGAAGAGCCCCGAGGAAGGCGCCGACACCGTGCTCTGGCTGGCGACCCTCGATGCCGACGGTCCGCACGGGGGGTTCTTCCAGGATCGGAAGCCCCTCGGCTGGTGATGTCCCGGCGTAGCCGGAACCCTGGAGGAAAGGAATGAAGCTGCTGCGACGAGTTCTCGTCTCGATCCTGGCTGTCGTCGTGGTTGTGGTCACGGGCTTCGCGGCCTGGGTCGCCTCGCGACAGAACCTGCGCTTCGACGCCCCGTTCCCCGCGATCGCCGCCTCGAGCGACTCGTCGGTGATCGCGCGCGGGCGCTACGTCGTGCGCAACGTCGCGCCGTGCGCGGCATGCCACGGCGCCGTCGATGCGCAGGCCGCGTATGCCGCGGGTGAGGACGTGCCGCTCTCGGGCGGATTCGTGTTCGCCATTCCGCCGGGCAACATCCACGTCCCGAACATCACGCCCGACCCCGCGACCGGGATCGGCGCGCACAGCGATGGCCAGATCGCGCGCGCACTGCGCCACGGCGTGGGCCGCGACGGCCGTGCGCTCCTGCCGTTCATGGAAATGCAGGGGCTGTCGGACGAGGACCTCACGGCGGTCCTCTCGTACCTCAGGATGCAGCCCGGCGTGCGGAACGCCGTGCCGGCGCACGAGTTCAACGTGCTCGGGAACATCGTGAAGGCAACCGCGCTGGCGAACCCGATCGGGCCGTCCGAGACGCCGCCCGTGAAGTCGCCGCACGGCGCAACCGTCGAGAACGGACGTTACCTCGCTGGCGCGGTCGCCACCTGCCAGGCATGCCACACGACGCGGGATCACGCGACCGGACAGTTCACGAACGCGCCGTTCAGCGGCGCCACCGACTTCGTGGACGAGTCCGACCTTTCGCGCGTGTGGGCTCCGCCGAACCTGACGCCCGATCCGAAGACCGGGATGAGCGCGCGCATGGACGAGGATGCATGGGTCGCGCGCTTCCGCGCCGGCCGGACGATCCCCGGATCGCCGATGCCGTGGCAGGCCTACGCGCGGATGGACGCGGACGACCTGCGCGCGATCCACAAGTACCTGCGCACGCTGCCGCCGATCGAACACGACACGGGGCCGCCCATGCGACCATCGGGGAAGTAGGCGCCGCGCCGCGTTCCAGCGTCCCGGTGCAGGTCATCCGCCTGCGGGCGACAAGCCTCCCGTCAGCAGCACGAACAGGAAGACGATCACGTAGATCGGAATCGCGATGCACATGCCCGCCACGAACGCCAGACCGTAGACTGCGAACGCGCGTGTCCAGAAGTTCCGGCTCAGCAGCTTCGTGCGCGCCTCGAGTTCGTCGATGCGGGCGTGGAGACGCGCAACTTCATCCACGGCGGTGGGCGGCGTCAGGTCCGACATGGTGACCTCCTCGAACTTCCGCCTGCCGGTCGGGGCATGTGCCCGCCCGGGCTCTCAGCGGAATCCTTCGCGGTCCGACTTCACGATGAGGAACTTCCCGCGCTCCACGTTCCCGTTCGCGAGGTCCTCGACGGCGAAGAGGTAGAGCCCCGACGCGGCCGCCTGCCCCTGGCGCGTGATCAGGTCCCACGCGTACGACGCGCCCGAGAGCGTCGGCGGCGGCGTGTCGATGTCGACGCCCGGATCGTACAGGCCCCGGGCGCTCGATCCGTCGTAGCGCGCGCCGTCGAAGTCCACGTCGAGCACCAGGTCGCCGGCCAGCGTGAAGATCCGCAGGCGCGCGCGCGACGGCAGGTTCGCGAACCACAGGTAGTGATCGCGCACGAGCTCGCCGGCATCCCACACGGCTTCGACCTTGTACGGGTTCGGGTAGACGGTCACGCCGCTGCGCTCGCCTGGCGCCGGGTTCGGCACCGCGATCTGCTTGTTCTCGTTCAGCCCCGACTCGAGCGAGCCCACCTGCACGTCGCCCACGTCGTAGGCGGTGACCGCGACCGTGTAGGTGAGCCCGTCGCGCAGGTTCGGGATGCGATAGCGATAGCGCAGCGTGTCGCCGTCGACGATCTCGGGCGTCGGCAGGCGGATCGCATCGAAGCCGGTGTCGAAGCCGACCGAGTCGGGCACGTCGAACTGCGCGACGAGTGCCAGCTCGTTGCGATCGCGGCCCGCATACACGCGGTATCCCTCGAAGTCGAGGCCGCCAGGCGCGGGGCTCGTGTCGTCGGGCGTCCGCTCGGAGACGTCGTCCCACAGGAGCTCCAGCGCCTCGTCCGTCGCCCGCACGTGGAGTCGCGGCGACGGCGGCGGCGCCGGCAGGCGGTACTGCTGCTCGAACGCGTAGCGGGCGAATGCGGCGTGCGCGGCAAGGTCGACGAACTCGCGACCGCCCACAAACGCGAAGTCGACGGTGATCGTCGAGTCCGGGGGGATCTCGGGGAAGGGGCCGACCGCGATCATCTCGATCGGCGACAGGCTGGGGCCCATGCCCGGCCAGATCGGGCGGGGATCGTCGACGCCGGGGCGGCGCATCTCCTCGTAGCGCTCGACGTCCTGGTCGCGCGTCGTGTCGCCCGGCTCGTAGTTCCAGAAGCGCGTGCGCGTCGTGATGCTCGACGGATCCGGGACGATGGTCGGTCCCGCACGAAAGCCGAGGTACTGGCTCGCCGCCCAAGCGGGCGCCGCCGCGAAGTTGCACGTCGTCGGATCGGGCAGGCCCCCGGGGCCGACGACCGCGTTGACGCAGTAATGCTCGGCCACCATCGACAGCGAGTCGACCCACGTCATCCACTTCTTGTAGTACCACGACCCGACCGGCGCCGATCCGGACGGCGGCCACGTGGGGTAGGCATTCTTGTCGCCGCTCACGAGCTGCGAGTACAGGCCGATGTAGACGTCGCGCAGCGGGGGACCGTCGTTGCGGATCTCGTAGTGGAGGACGACGAAGTCGGCGGCGGCATCGAGCCCGAACGCGTAGGTCGTGAGTTTCACGTCGACACCCAGCGCCTGGTGGTCCTCGCCCGAGAAGCTCGACCCGGCGCGCGACGGCCGGTCGGTGAACGTGGCGACGAAGTCCTGGTCGCTCACCGCGTCCGGCGAGTACGCGGTCGAGGTGACCAGTCGCGACCGCTCGACGATGAGCCCCGGCTCAGGCGTGAACTCCGTGTCCGCGACCTGGTTCGAACCCTGCGCGTTGTCGACCGCGGCGTGCGAGACGCGAAGGGCGAGCCCCGTGTCGGTCACCGCCAGCCCGCCAATCCACAGGCCCGCGCGCGAGAGGTGCTCGAGGCCCTCGCCGAGCGGGTACTCGAACGACGGCGTCCGCGACGAGAAGTTGTTGCCGAGGAAGCCGTAGTTCGTGAGCGTGAGCCCGACGCGGTTCGCGGTCGTGATCTTGGCCTGGTAGCGGATGGCCTGGGCCGCGGCCGGAGGGACGGTTGCCGGCCCCGCGGCCAGCGCCACGCTCAGCAGGGCACCGGCGGCAAGCGCGGCGATCCCGCGGG
>JBKJNH010000079.1:0-7867 GCA_046596055.1 Candidatus Eiseniibacteriota bacterium | reverse complement strand
TCTCGAACGGGACGGTGTTCACCGTGCGATTGGCCCAAACGGCGAGCGGCGCTCCGTCCGTGTCGAGGGCGACCTGGGCGCGCTGGCCTTCGCCGGCCGCCGGATCGATGAAGCCGGAGACGGTCCAGCCTTCGGCGAGAACGGCATCCGGGGCGGAGGCGGGTGCCGCGAGCGCCACCGGCGGCGTGGCGGCCAACAAAACGGGAACGACGAGCGCGAACAGGATAACGAGCGGACGAATGCGCATGGATGAGCACTCCAGAGACGAAAAAGCCCGGGGGCGCGGGTCGTCCCGCGCGGGGGCGGCCGCCCCCGGTCACCCGGTTCGCTTGGAGTGTGGAGGATTCGGGCGGGCGGCACAAGCCGTGCCCTTCAACCGTGCCCTTCAACCGTGTTCGGGGCAGGGCCACGCCTGCGAGGCCCTAGGCGGCCTCGCGCCGGGAAACGCGGCGGACCACTTCCAGGACATCCTCGAGGGTGAAGGGCTTGGCGATCACGTCGGTCACGCCCGACTCGGCCAGGAGCTGGTCGTCGAGCTGGATCCCCCACCCCGTGACCAGCACCACCGGCGGCGCGTCCGGGCGCCCGCGCACCGCGCTCGCCACCTCCCAGCCCGACATTTCCGGCATACCCAGGTCGGTGAGAATCAGGTCGACCGGCGGAGCCGCGGAATCGCTCGCCGTCGCCTCGAGGGCGGCCATGAGTTCGCGGCCCGAGGCGAATGCCTCGGCGGCGTGGCCTGCCACGCGCAGCAGGTCGGCCAGCAGTGTGCGCACGCCGGGTTCGTCGTCGACCACGAAGATGCGCAACGCCGGCCCGGTGACGAACTCGCTCGCTTTCGTGCGCGGCGCTGCCGCGGGCACGGCCACGGCGACGACGGCTCCATCGGCCGCCGGCAGGATCACGTGCATCGCGGTTCCGCGGCCGGGCGCGCTCGTTACCTCGATGCGCCCGCCGTGACGCTGCACGATGCCGTAAACGACGGACAGGCCAAGCCCCACGCCGCGCACGCCCTTGGTGGTGAAGAACGGATCGAAGATGCGCACGCGCACCTCGTCGTCCATGCCGGCCCCGGTGTCGGCAACCGTGAGGCGCACTTCGCCCGACGCCGTGCGATCGGTGGTGAGGCGCAGGGAACCGCCCTCGGGCATCGCATCGAGTGCGTTGAGGATGAGGTTGGTCAGCACTTCGCGGAGCTCCGACGCTTCGCCCGCGACGTCGGGCACGTCGCCTGGAGTGTGCACGACTTCATAGGCGATGCCGGCGCGGCCGGCCTCGTCGCGCCAGCGTCCCCGCGTGAGCGAGAGGCAGTCCTCGATCACCTGGGGCAGGGCCACGGGGCGGAATCCGTGATCGGTGCGCACCCGCGTGAAGTCCTGCAGCCGGCGCACGGTGGCGGCGCCGTCCTGCGCGGCCTGCTCGATGATCTCGAGTTCGGCCACCTTGTCGGGGTCGCCTTCGCCGATCGCAAGCTTGAGCAATTGCGCGCGGCCAAGGATCGCGCCGAGCACGTTGTTGAAGTCGTGCGCCACCCCCGAGGCCATCTCGCCGAGCGCGCGCAGCTTTTCGCTGCGCACGAGCCCGTCCTGCGCCTCGTCCAGTTGCGTGTACGACTCCTGCAGGCGGGTGAACAACTGCGCGTTCTTGAGCGCGACGCCGACGTGGTATGACACCGCCTCGAGAAGCCGGACCTGCCCGTCGTCGAATCCGTCCGCGCGATTCGAGGCGGCGACGATCGCGGCGGTCACGACGCCGTCGAGCGCGATCGGCACCAGCACCAGGCTCGCCAGTCCCTGCGCGACGACGCGCGCCTCCATGGCACAGCGCTCGACCCCCAGGTCGGCGAGCACGAACGCGAGGTGCGGCGTGAGCGATTCCGGATCGATGGCCTCCTCGAAGCTCCACGACAGTTCGTCGCCGTCGTGCGCGAGGCCGCTCGCCACGTCGAGTGCGACGGTCCGGCGAACGCGCCGCGTCTCGTGATCGTAGTGCAGGACGGCATAGCGCTCGCAGGGAACGACGCGGGCGAGCTGACTGACGATCGCGCGATCGAGTCGCAGCGGATCCAGCGTCGAGGAGACGGCGCGGGCGATCTCGTTCACCGCCTCGAAGCGCGTGGCGCGGGCGCCCGTCTCGACCAGCAGGCGCGCGTTCTGCAGCACCATGGCCGCCTGGCTCGCGACCGAGGCAAGCAGGCGCTCGTCATCCGGGCCGAATGCGGCCAGGCGATCCGACTCGACGTCGAGCACCCCGAGCACGCGATCGCCGATGCGCAGGGGCAACGCCAGCTCCGATCGGATGTCGTCCGTGGCCGCGACGTAGCCCGCCTCGGCGGTCACGTCCGCCACGTTGATCGCCACGCCCTCGCGCAACGTGCGCGCCGTCACCGAATCGCCGTCGACCGGCAGCCGGATCGTCGCCAGGTTCTCGTGGTAGCCGACCGAGGCGCGCACGTACAGCGTGCGGCCACTCTCGTCGGGCAGCAGGATCGCCGCGTTCCGGTAGTGCAGGCGCAGGTGCACGACGCGCAGGATGTCCTCGAGGACGGCCTCGAGTGCGTCGGCCTTGCCGACCGAGCGGCTCACCTCGGTCAGCGTCTGGTTCTCGACCAGCTGCGCCTCGGTGCGGGCGAACAGTCGCGCGTTCTCGAGCGCGGCGTCGATCGGGCGCAACACGCGGCGCAGTAGCGCGATCTCCTCCTGGCTGAACGCGTCGGGCCGATAGCGCCCGAGCGCCAGCGTCGCGACCGTCCCCGTGCTGTCGCGCAAGGGCAGGGCGATGAGGCTGCGCGCGAGCCCGCCGAGCGCGCGGTCGAGCGCGGGCACGTCGGCGACGTCGGCGATCGCAACCACCTCGCCCGAGCGCAACGCGGCGCCGTGCGCGGCCAACGCAGCCGAAACCGCGTCGGCCGCCACGGCGTTCGGTGCGCCGACCCAGCCCCAGGGCGCGTCGAACACCTCGCGCAGCGAGGCGAGGGCGCTGGCGAGCACGTGCCCGCGATCGAGCGAGCGGGAGACACGCCGACCGACGAGGTCGAGTGCGGCGAGCTCCTGGTTCTGGCGGCGCAGGCGGCGGTCGTCGGCGCGCTCGCGCGTGACGTCGCGCACGACCCACAGGCGACCGATCGGGCGGCCGACGCCGTCGCGAACCGGGCGCGTCATCACGTCAACCTGCAGCAGCCCGTCCCCGTCCATCTCCGCGCTGGCGGGGTTGACGGGCCGCAGAGCGCCGCTGCGCGTGGCCTCGAACTCGGGACGCTCGAGCGCGCGCGCCACCCACCGGGCGACGGCGCGCGTGTCGGCCCAGCGCTCGGCCAGGGCGGCCAGACACTCCTCGACGCTGCGACCTTCGAACGAGGCTGTGCTTCGGCCACACAGGCGCGCGAACGGTTCGTTGACGTGATCGACGAGCCACTCCCCGTCGTGCGGTGAGGCCAGCACGATGCCGTCCGCCGAAGCGTGGATGGCCCCGGTCAACCGCGCCTCGCGAGCCGCGGTCTCGGCGCGCGCGTGCTCGATCTCCGAGTGCGCGTCGGCCATCGCCCGGGCGAGCACGCCGATCTCGTCCTCGCGCCGGGCAAACCCCCGGAAGTCGGTGGCCAGCGCGTCCGGGCGACCCGCCGCCGCCGCGAGCGAACCGAGCGGCCTCGACAGGATGATCCGCAGCAGCACCCACAGCCCGAGCCCGAGCGCGAGCGAGAACAGCAGTCCCGAGCGAAGATACTCAAGGTGGCGCGCCGCGCGGTCCGCAGCGGTGGCCGAGGTGTCCCACGTCAGCAGCAGGACCTCGGGCTGTGGGGTGCGCGGGCCGACGCGTGGCTGGTGGCGCACGGGTCGGAGCGGAGCGACGGCAAAGAGCGAGTCCTCGTCGGCGCGGTAGTCGGACCATGCGCCGTGCGCCCGGGCGCAGGAGAGCCAGCTGCCCTGCGCGCAGTCGCCCGGCACCTCGACCTTGCGACCGGTGCGCGCGGCATCGTTCGACCAGAAGATCGTGCCATTGGCGTCGACGAGCGCCGCCCTGGCGTCTGGCGCGGGCAGGTCGCCGATCGCATCGATGGCCTGCTCCACCTCCACAACGTCGCCGGCAGACCGGTTCCAGGCAGCCGCCATCCGCTCGGCGGCCCGGCGCGCCCGCGCCATGCCCTCGTCGGCGCGGCGGGCCTGATCGGATCGCCAGTTGAGCTCGACCTTGAGGGAAAGCGCCAGCGCGAGGCACACCGAGACCGTGAACGCGATCCGGGGTGCGAGCGAGCGATGGGGGATGACGACCTGCCAGCGGGGACCCATGACCTGGGTTATCGGCCGGAAATGTCGGCCTTGAACGAATTTGCAAGGATTGGCCCGGGCCCCTAGGGTGGGTCCGTGACCCTCCTCGTGCTCACCGCGATGCTCGTCTACACCATCCTCGCCGGCGCCACATTCCTCGTCGCGCGGGTCACCGTCGGCGAGTTCGATCCGCTGGCGCTGGCCCAGCTGCGATTCGTGCTGGCCGCGGTCGCGCTGGCCGCCCTCCTCGTCGCCCGGCGCGGGGTTCGCGCCGGATTGGCCGCGCTCGTTCCGCCGCGCGGACTGCGCGCCCGCGTGCTGCTGCTGGGCGTGCTCGGGACGACGCTCAACCAGGCGCTCTTCCTCCTCGGGATGAAGCACACGATCCCGCCCCACGCCTCGCTGCTCTACGCGACCACGCCGCTCCTGGTGCTCGGGCTGGCGCTCGCACGCGGGCAGGAAAAGCTCGTCCCCCTGCGCGCCGCAGGGATGGCCGTGGCGTTCGCCGGCGTGGCATACCTGTTGTTCGGCCGCGGCCCCGGCGACGGAGGCGCGACGCTGCTCGGCGACGGGCTCGTGTTCGGGGCGGTGCTCGCGTGGGCCGGCTACACCGCGGGCAGCCGCGAGTTGCTCGCGCACCTCGATCCGCTCGCGCTCACCGCGTCGGCGACGGTGATGGGCGCGCTCGTCTTTGTTCCGATCGGCGTCCCGGCCGTGCTGGCGCAGGACTGGACGCGGATCACCGCGAACGGCTGGTTCGGCCTCGCGTACATCAGCTTCGTCACGTCGGTCCTCACCTACCTGATCTGGTCGTGGGCGCTGGCCCGCACCGAGGCCAGCCGGGTCGCGGTGTTCACCAACCTGCAGCCGATCGCCGCCGCCGTCCTGGCGTGGGCGATCCTCGGCACACCGCTCACGGTCCATTTCGGGGTCTCGACGGCGATCGTCCTCGGCGGGGTGGCGCTGGCCGAACGGCGCTGACGGAGCGCGCCGCTTTGCCCGACGCGCTGCGTCCTGCAACGCCCCCCGCCGCCGCCCCGGCGGACTCCCGAGGCGTCAACTTTCTGTCCCTAAACAACTTGACCGGTCGGGGCTTCGCCCTGAGATCGCGGCACGCCCCATGCACACCCCGCCGGGACAAAGTGTGTCCTCGATGTCGCGTGAGACATGGCTGTCGCCCGACCGCGAACGGCCTGTTAGCCTTGGAGCATCACACCGACATTCGAACCGGTCCCAACCGCCATGCACCGCCGACCGAACATCAGGCCCTGGAACGAATCCATGACCGAACGTCGCCGCACCCTGACTGTGGCACTCGCATTCGCGATCGCCGTCACCGCCCTCGCCGCCTCGACCGAGCCCGTTGCCGCCCAGGCGCCGCGCCACATCGAGGCCGATCTCACGCGCATCGAGCACAGCGCCCTGGCCCACTTCCGCCCGCAGCAGGATGCGCTGCGCGGGGAAGTCGTCGGCGTGATCATCCGCGGCACCGTCTCGCCCGACATGATTCGCGCCATGGGTGGCGACGTGAACACGGTCGCTGGCGACGTGATGACCGTGCGCATGCCGCTCTCGGCGGCGCCGGCGATCGCGCGCCTGCCGGGTGTCGAATCGATGCGCCTGGCGATGCCGCTGAAGAAGCACAACGACCTCCTCGTGCCGGACGCCGATGCGAACCTCAAGCGCTCGCAGTCGCCGCCGCTGCAGGGCTGGAACGGCAACAACGTGGTGGTCGGTTTCGTCGACTCGGGCATCCAGTACCAGCACGACGACTTCAAGAACCCCGACGGCACGACGCGACTGGTCGGCATCTGGGACCAGAATGCGGGCGGCACGCCGCCGGCGGGGTTCGGCTACGGCAACGAGTGCACGGTGGCCCAGATCAACGCCGGCACGTGCGCGCAGACCGACTTCGAGGGTCACGGCACGCACGTCGCGGGCATCGCCGCCGGCGACGGCAGCGCGACCGGCAACGCGGTTCCGCAGTTCAAGTACTCGGGCATGGCGAACAAGGCGTCGATCGTCATGGTGAAGACGATCTTCACCGACCAGGGCCTCATCGACGGCGTGAGCTACTGCTTCGCGAAGGCCGCAGCCCTCGGTCGCCCGTGCGTCGTCAACCTGTCGCTGGGCTCGAACCTGGGGCCACACGACGGTTCGACCGATCTGGAGCTCGCGCTCAACAACCTGACGGGGCCCGGCAAGATCATCGTCGGCTCGGCGGGCAACGACTTCGGCGCCGGCACGCACGCGCGCTGCACCTCGACGGTCGCCGCCGACTCGACGAGCTTCAGCGTGCCCGTGTTTGCCGGTAGCGCCGGGACCGACTTCTTCCTGCTCGACGGCTGGTACGAGGGCGCGGACAACTACCGCATCACCCTCATTTCGCCGACTGGCAAGACCTATGGGCCGGTCAACAAGGGGACGTTCTACTCCTCGCCGGCCGCCGGTGGGGATGCGCAGAACGCCGATGGCCGTGTCTACGTCGAGAACGGCACGACACCCACCGCGAACGGCGACGTGAACGTGTACATCGAGGTCAGCGACGTCTCCGGCGCGCCCAAACCACGCAATGGAGTGTGGCGTGTTCGCGTGACACCGGTTGCGGTCGCCACCACGGGTCGCGTGCACTTCTGGTCGTACTCGAACCTGACCCCCGACTTCCAGGACGGGACGTTCACCACGCGCGCAACCAACGACGAGACCGTGACCGCGCCGTCGACGGCGGACTCGGTGATCAGCGTCGGGGCGCACGTGTCGCGCGCGACCTGGACCTCGTCCATGCCCGGCCAGCCCGGTCCGTGGACGTTCGGCGAAACGCTGAATGCGATCGCGCAGTTCTCGGCCGCCGGCCCGCGCCGCGACGGAGTCATGAAGCCCGACCTATCGGCGCCCGGCTCGGCGATCGCGTCGGCGCTGTCGACCACGTGGGTGGCCGGCGGCGCAGGGGCGGGATACGACGGACGCTATGCCGTGGATGACGGCAAGCATGCGATCCAGCAGGGCACCTCCATGGCGGCGCCGGCGGTCGCGGGCGCGGTGGCGATGCTGTTGCAGCAGGATCCGAACATGGGTCCGACGCTCGCTCGTCAGCGCCTGGTGCTTGGCGCGCGCGTCGATGCGCAGGTGTCGGGCCAGGGAGCGGTCCCGAACAAGCGCTTCGGGGCGGGCAAGCTCGACCTGGGCACGGTGCTGCCGAATCTCGACGCGCAGGCGCCGACTGCGTCTTTGAGCCGCCCGAACGGCGCGGAAACGTTCCTCGTCGGCACCAATGAGTCGGTCGACTGGGTCGCAGCGGACAACATCGGCGTCACCGCCGTCGACCTGCACGTCTCGACCGACAACGGCCTCAACTGGGATCCGATCGCGCTCGGCATCGCCAACAGCGGAAGCTACCTGTGGTCCGTGCCGGACACGCCGACGAGCGACGCGCTCGTGCGCGTCACCGCCTACGACACGCAGAACCAGGTGACCGACGTGAGCAACGCGGTGTTCACGATCTCGTCGAACGTCGACAGCGGGCCGACGTCGTTGGCCTTCGCGGTGCGGAAGCCGACGCCCAGCCCGTTCTCCGCGTCCACCTCGATCGGGTTCGACCTTCC
>JBKJNH010000070.1:0-2571 GCA_046596055.1 Candidatus Eiseniibacteriota bacterium | reverse complement strand
GCGACCTGATCCCCGAGTTGCAGGGGCGCTTCCCGATTCGCGTCGAGCTGGCCGCGCTCACCGAGGACGACTTCGTGCGCATCCTCACCGAGCCCGAGAACGCGCCGATCAAGCAGTACAAGGCGCTGCTCGCTGCCGATGGAACGCGCCTGACGTTCGACAAGGCGGCGGTCCACGAAATCGCTGCGCTGGCGAGCCGGCTCAACGCCACGAGCGAGAACATCGGGGCGCGCCGATTGCAGACCGTGCTGGCGACGCTGCTCGAGGACGTGCTCTTCGACGTCCCCGATCCGAACCTGAAGAAGGTCGTCATCACGCGCGAGGAGGTGCGCCGCCGCCTCGAGGCCCTGTTCGTCGATCCCGACACTGCGCGGTTCATCCTGTGATGGGTCGCAACCCACGCACCGCGATCGCGGTGCTGGCGTGTGCGCTGGCGCTGGCCGGCTGTGCGCGCAAGCTGCCGCCCAGCGGAGGCCCGCGCGACGTGGCGCCGCCCGAGCTCCTGTCGATCGAGCCCGACTCGGGCGCGACCGGCGTCGACAGCGCGGCGGTGATTCGACTCTCGTTCAGCGAGCCGATGGATCGCGGCAGCGTCGAGTCAGGCCTGCTCGTCGCACCTGGCGTGCGCGGCGGAACGTTCTCGTGGTCGGGCGGCCGCACGGTCTCGTTTCGGCCCGACCGGCCCCTGCGGGCCGCGACGGCGCACACCCTGTTGCTGGTCGCTGGCGTGCGCGATGCGCGCGGGAACGTGGTCGACCGTCCGTTCGCCGTCCACTTCACGACCGGATCGGCGTTCGCCCCCGGCTCGATCGCGGGGCGCCTCGATGGTCGCGGCGTCGTGCCCGAGGGCGTCTACCTGTGGGCCTACCGCGAGGACCGGGGCCGGGTGCCCGACAGCACGGCGCTCGACATGGACGCCCTCGCCCGCGCCCGCGAAGGCGGACTGTTCCGTTTCGTCGGCCTCGAGGTCCCCGGCACCTATCGCCTCTATGCGTTCGTCGACCGCTCCCGGAACCGGACGTTCGAGCCGGGGACGGACCTCCTGGTCCGCTCGGAGAGCTTGCTCGTGCTCACCGCCGCGGCCCCCGAGGCCCGCGATGTCCGCGTCATCGCCACCGATCCCGAGGCCTTGGCCCGGGTCGAAGGGGCTGTGGTAGACTCGTTGTCGCCCGGAACGGCTCCGCTTCGAGTCGAGGTGCGGGGCGTCCCCCTCGAGCCGGTGGCGGCCGAAGATCGTGCACCGGTCATCGTGCTCGACGTGCGGGAGGGGCGTTTCGTCGGCAACCTGCGGGGTGGTCGCTGGCGGTTGACAGGGTTCCGCGATCTCGATGAAGACCGCACGCTGGCCGCCAACGAGCCGCGCTCGGCCGTCATCGAGATCGATCTCGAGCCGGCCGGCCGCGTGGCGGACCTGACCCTCGTCCTTCCGGTCTCCCCCTGAGAGTGCCCGTGATCGCCGTCCCGTTCGTCAAGATGCACGGCGCCGGCAACGATTTCGTCGTCGTGGATCGTCGCGACCGGCCGGATCTCGCTGCTGCGACCGCAGACGTCGCCGCCTTCGTGCGCGACGTGTGCGAGCGCCGACGCGGCGTGGGCGCGGACGGCGTGCTGTTCCTCGACGCCCCCGGCGAGACGGGCGCGGGGGAGGGGCTCGACTTTCGAATGCGGTATTTCAACCGCGACGGGGGTCAGGCGGATCTCTGCGGCAACGGCGGGCGCTGCCTCGCGGCGTTCGCGGTTGCACGCGGCCTCGGTCGCGACGGGCGCGTGGTTTTCGCGTCGGATGCGGGGTGCCATCGCGCGAGCGTCCGCGACGGGCGCGTCGAGCTGGTGCTCGGCGACGTGGACGCGCCGCAGCTCGATCGCGCGTTCGCGACCGCCGCGGGCGTGGTGCGCGGCGCGAGCCTCACCGTCGGCGTGCCGCACTTCGTGATCGAGGTGGCGGATGCCGACGCCGTGGACCTGGCGACGTTCGCGCCGCCGCTGCGGGCGCACGCGGAGCTCGGCCCGGCGGGGGCCAACGTGAACGTCGCCAGCGTGCGCGGCGCGGGCCGGGTGCGCCTGCGCACGTTCGAGCGCGGCGTCGAAGGCGAGACGCTCGCCTGCGGCACCGGTGCGGCGGCGACCGCGATCGCCCTCGTCGCCGGCGGGCGCGTGACCGCGCCGGTGACGCTCGAAGTGGCGAGCGGCGACGAATTGGAAGTGTCCTTCCGCGAGGAAGGTGGTCGTTATCTCGAGGTAACGCTGACCGGCCCCGTCGTGGCCGGATTCGAAGGGACGTACTTCTGGCATCCGTCGGGGACCCCCACCCGATCGTCCTAGGTTCCGCGGCGCCACGGCGCGCCGCGCCCCCCGGCCGTTCGTGCCGTCGAGTCGGAGTCGAGATGCGCGGGTCCCTTCGCGGCCGGTCGATCCGGCCCTCGATCCTGCATGCGTGCGTGCGGACGCTCGCCGTGGCGGCGCTCGTCGTGGGCCTCGGCGTGGCCGCCGACGCGGGCCCTGCGCGTGCCGCGACCCTGCACCAGCGCTTCGACTTCGAGCAGCCCGGCTACGGCCGGGCCGGCCACGAGA
>JBKJNH010000058.1:0-3778 GCA_046596055.1 Candidatus Eiseniibacteriota bacterium | reverse complement strand
CCTCGATCCCGCGCTGCTGGCCCGCGCCCTCGGCCCAAAGACCAGGATCGTGGTGCCGGTCCACCTCTTCGGCCAGTGCGCCGACATGCCGGCGATCCGTGCGCTGTGCGATCCGCGTGGCATCCCGGTGCTCGAGGACGCCGCGCAGGCGATCGGCGCCGAGTGGCTGGGCCGGCGCGCCGGGGCGATGGGCGTGGGCGCGTGCTTCTCGTTCTTCCCGTCGAAAAACCTGGGCGGCATCGGCGACGGCGGCATGGTCGTCTCCGACGATGACGCGTTCATCGACAAGGTGCGCCTGCTGCGCGAGCACGGCGCGCGCCCCAAGTACCACCACCACATCCTCGGCCAGAACAGTCGCCTCGACGCGCTGCAGGCCGCGGTGCTGCGCGTGAAGCTGCGCCACCTCGAAGCCTGGCACGCCGGGCGGCAGAAGAACGCGGCGCTGTACCGCGAGCTGCTGTCCGACACGAACGTGGGGCTGCCGGTCGCGCGGCCCGAGGCGCGCCACATCTACAACCAGTTCGTGGTGCGCACGCCGAAGCGCGAGGCGCTCAAGAAGGCGCTGACGGACGCCGGCATCGGCACCGAGGTCTACTACCCACGCCCGCTCCACCTGCAGGAGTGCTTCGCCGCGCTGGGGCACAAGGTCGGGGACTTCCCGGTGTCCGAAGCCGCCGCGGCCGAGACGCTGGCGCTCCCCATCTATCCCGAGCTCACGGGCGAGCAGATCGCATACGTGAGCGCGAAGATCCACGCGTTCGTCGGGAGCCGCTGACCCGCCGAACGCACACGACCTCGACCGGAGCCCGCCCATGGACGACAAGCAGCGCGAAGCCCTGCGTCGCCTGCTGCGCCGCGTGGACGAGGTGCGCGGTCTCGAGGTCGTCCCGACCGGCGGCGAGGCCGCGGCGGGCGAGGAGACCGACCTCCTCCTGCGGACCGCCGAGAGCCTGGTCGACGAGCTCGAACGCTCCCGCCGTCGCCTGATCGAGACCAACGTGCAGCTCGTCTCGCTGCGCGAGGTCGCGCACTCGATGGTCTCCTCGACCGAATCGGAGGAGGCGACCCAGACCGTCACGACCTACCTGCACAAGGCGTTCGGCTTCGAGGACGTGTTCCTGGGGCTCGTGCACCGCGAGGAGGGCGTCCTCGAGGGCATGTGGACCCGCAAGGCCGGCGGAAGCCACGCCACACTGCCGTTTCGCGTGCCGCTCCTCGGCCTCGCCGAGTCCGTGGTGATGAAGAGCGTGTGGCAGCATCGGCCATTCGTCATCCACGATGCGCGCATGCACCCGCCGTTCGCCGCCACCTCCGATTCGACGCTGTCCGACGTGCTCGAGCTGGTCGACGGCTTCGCCGTCGTGCCGCTCCAGCGCTCGCGCGCGCTCGTCGGCCCGCCCGGCACGTCCGACACCTGCGATCGCGACTGCCCCTTCGGCGCCGCCGGCAAGGGCACCTGGTATCCGCCGCCCGGCGCCAACGGCGCGTGGCACGAGGAGCGCGAGCGCGCGCGGCGGCGCTGTCTCGACTGCCCGCAGTTCCCCATCCTCGGGGTGCTCGGCGTTGGCTGTCGCCGCGCGGTCGACCTCGCGTCGGTCGAGACCGCGCTCCTCGAGTCGATCGCGCTGTCGGTCGCGCCGGTGGTCGAGAATGCCCGGCTCTATCACGAGCTGCGCCGCTCCGAGCGCTTCCGCGACCACGTGCTCAACTCCATGTCGAACCCGCTGGCGGTCGTGAACCTCGAGGGCCGCATCCTCACGTTCAACCGCTCGGCGGTCGAGCTCCTCGGGGTCAACGAGGAGGAAGCGCGCACGCGCCCGATCGAGCAGGTGCTCGGCCTCGACGCGACGCGCCTGCTGCGCCAGACGCTGGCGGGAGGGCGCGAGCACCAACGGGTCGAGACCACGCTGCCACGGCGCATCAGCGGCACCCGCACCTCGCCCACGCCGGTCGAGGGGGCGCTGTGGGCCGCCGGCGGCGCGGGGGTGCAGACGCCGACGGTGCAGGTCATCCTGTCCACGTCCCTGCTGCGCAACGAGCGGCGGTCGGTGTACGGCGTGATCGCAACGTTCGTCGACCAGTCGCGGGTCAAGGTGATGGAGGAGCGCATCCGGCAGCTCGACCGGCTGGCCGCACTCGGGCGCTTCACCTCGAGCGTCGCCCACGAGATCCGCAACCCGCTCGCCGGGATCGCGGCGGGGGCGCAGTACCTCAAGAAGTCGATCCCACCGGGGCACTCCGATCACGAGAACTTCAAGTTCATCCTGTCGGAGATCGCGCGGCTCGACCGCATCGTCGAGGACCTGTTCCACATCACGCACCCCAAGTCGCTCCAGCCCAGCGACGCGGTGCTGCCCGAGATCGCCGACCGCGCGCTGCTGTCGCTGCGGCCGCTGATCAAGGACAAGAAGGTCACGATGAAGTGGGACGTGCCGTTCGGCCTGCCGCACGTGCGCGTCGACCCGGACCAGATGCAGCAGGTGTTCATCAACCTGATCAAGAACGCAATCGAGGCGTCGCCGACCAAGTCGACGGTCCTGCTGCGCTTCATGAAGAAGCTGGCCGAGGCCGACGCCTTCCCGCACCCTCCGGGCACGCTGCTCATCGTGGCCAGCGTGGTCGACGACGGCCTGGGCATTCCCCCGGACCACGTGGAACGCATCTTCGACCCGTTCTTCACCACCAAGAAGGGTGGCACGGGCCTTGGCCTGTACATCACGCACGACATCGTCAAGCGCCACGGCGGCGCGCTCCGCGTCACGAGCGAGCCGAGCCGCGGCACCACGTTCACCATGGAGCTCCCCGTGGAGCCTCTGACAGGAGTCGAGGATGCCTGACGCGAACATCCTGGTGGTCGACGACGAGGATTCCATCCGTCACTTCGTCAGCAGGAGCCTGAAGGACGATGGCTATCACGTGCGCTCGGCAGGAACGGCCGAGGACGCGCGCGCCGCGTTCACCGACGAGACGCCCGACCTGGTCATCCTCGACATGAAGCTTGGGCAGGACGACGGTCTCGAGCTGCTGACGGCGTTCAAGCGCCAGTCGCCCGAGACGGTCGTCATCGTGATCACCGCCTTCGGCGAGACCGAGACCGCCGTGCGCGCCATGAGCCTCGGCGCGTTCTACTTCCTAAAGAAGCCTCTGCAGCTCGACGAGCTGAACACGATCGTCGGCCGCGGAATCGAGCAGCAGCGACTCTCGCGCGAGGTGAACCACCTGCGCCAGGCCGCGATGGACTCCGAAGGCTACGTCGAGTGCGTCTCGCCGGCGATGACGCGCCTCTACGAGCAGGTCGGCATGGTCGCCACCGGCGAAACGACGAGCGTCCTCGTCGAGGGCGAATCGGGCAGCGGCAAGGAGATGATCGCGCGGCTCATTCATCAGCAGTCCGAACGGGCCAGCAAGCCGTTCGTCGAGGTCAACTGCGCGGCGATCCCGAAGGACCTGCTCGAGAGCGAACTGTTCGGCCACGAGAAGGGCGCCTTCACCGGCGCCGTCGCGCGCCGCATCGGCAAGTTCGAGGAAGCCACCGGCGGCACGCTGCTGCTCGACGAAATCAGCGAGATGGACGTGCGCCTGCAGGCCAAGCTCCTCCGCGCCATCCAGGAACGGCTGATCGACCGCGTCGGCGGCACCAAGCCCGTGCCGGTCGATATCCGCATCATCGCCACCTCGAACCGCAACCTCACCGAGGCCGTCCGCGACGGCAGCTTCCGCGAGGACCTGCTGTTCCGCCTCAACGTGGTGAACCTGAAGCTCCCCCCGCTGCGTGAAC
>JBKJNH010000048.1:0-21284 GCA_046596055.1 Candidatus Eiseniibacteriota bacterium | reverse complement strand
CTCATGCTCTTCCAGTCGGGCCGCAAGGCCCACGCCCAGTTCGTCGGCCAGTGGGCCGCGCCGATCCTCGCGCTGGGCATCTACAACAAGCTGGTGAAGATGCCCAGCGCGAGGATCGGCGCGGCCCACTGGCCGACGAACTGGGCGTCGGCCTTGCGGCCCGACTGGAAGAGCATGAGCGAGATTCCCATCGAGCCGAGGGCGGCCCAGAGGAATCGATCGGAAGGGACCTTGGCAGTCTCGTTCTCGATCCCGCGCGCGATGTCCCCCTCCTGGTGATCCTGGGTGGACTTGAGCCGTGCGCTCAGTCCCGTGTACTTCTCACCCGTGGTGATCATTCGTCGCTCGTTTCCGGGCGATCACGCCCCTCGTTCTCACGCCGCTCCGTTCCCGGATTTCCGTCGCCGGGCGTCTCGGATCTCGGGACGGGATAGCCCGCCTCGTCCGGACGGTCCACCATTACGTCGGACTTCTGATCGCCGGGACGCCACTGTTCCGGTCGCGCTTCCTTCTTGGGATCCCTCATGGCTCGTCCTTTCCGTGCCGGGTCGCGTGGACCGAAGTTCCGGCCACCATGGTCGGCCCCCGGATCAACGCCCGCCCGCTCTGGGGCTCAGTCAAAGCAAGACCCGGTCCAGCGGCCTCGACCCGTTCGGAGAGAGGAGCCTCCAGCGGAAAGCCCTTCGCGTGCAAGGTTTTGGCGACGGGTTCACCCGTCGCGGGACCGCGCGGGGGCGAGAAGTGCGACCTCCCAATCCCGTACGAATCGGCAGCTTGCAGAAATTGCCCCGCTCGCGGTCGAGGCCAAAACGAATCGCCTCGGGAGTCTGCCCCCCGGGGCGATCGTGTTTCACGGCGACTCGGCCTTCTTGCCGCCACGGCCCGGCTTCGCCGGCGCAGCGCCCGCGGCAGCCTTCTTCGGAGCCACGACCGCGTCAAACGCCTCGAGCGTTCTCAGTGCCTTCGCCATCATCGCCCCTGTTTCTCGTCTGGTTTGACCGCCACCTCATCCCACTCCACGCGTGGTTCGTCCTGTTCCAGGCCGAGCATGGTCTCGAGGCGATCCCAGAGATCCCAAGCGCTCGGGTCGTCGCGGTAGCGTGCGCCGGTGAAGCCGCGGGCGCGCAGCGCGGACTCGAGGCGACGTGCGACATCCGGCCCGAGCGTGCGCGGCAGCGCGGCGCGGCGTGGTGCACGCCCGCCCTTCGTCACGGCGTGTGCGATCGCCGCTTCGACAATGGCCAGCGCTTCCACCAGTTGTGGTTCGGCGTCTTCGTCGCGACGTCTCATGGGCTTTGACTCCTCCAACATGCCCCGCGGCAGGCCGGGCCACAGGGGACAACATGCGCTGGCGCATGTTCACCCCGCCCCTCCCCCTCCCACCCTCCGTTTCGCCAAAACACGAATCGCCCCGCGAGCCTAAGCCCGCGGGGCGACCGTTTTCGAATCCGCATGAAGGCTACAAGCCAGGTCCGAACGAAGCCCTGCTACTCCCCGCCCTTCTTCGTGCGCGTCGTCTTCTGCTGCGGCCCGCCCTTGCCGGCGCCGGCCGGACCGGCCTTCTTGCCGCCACGGCCCGGCTTCGCCGGCGCAGTGCCCGCGGCAGCCTTCTTCGGAGCGGCCTTCTTCTTGCCCTTCGCCTTCGGCGTGTCGTCGCCCTCGGCGGCTTCGGCGGCTTCCTCGGCGTCGGCGGCGGCCTTCGCCTTCTTGCCGCCCTCCGCCTTCGCCAGGTCCTTCGCCTCGGCGGCCTCGATGCGCCGCTTGCGGTCGTCGGCCTTCTGCGCCTCGGACTTCACCAGTTCGAACACGGCGATCTCGCCGGCGTCGCCGAGGCGACGGCCCTTGCGGATGATGCGCGTGTAGCCGCCGGCGCGCTCCTTGTACCAGGGAGCGATGGTGTCGAAGAGCTTCTTGGTCGCGTCCTCGTCGAACAGGTACGAATCGACGTGACGACGCGCGGACAGGTCCCCGCGCTTGGCGAACGTGATCATGCGCTCGGCAACGCGACGCGCTTCCTTCGCCTTCGCCACCGTGGTCTCGATGCGCTCGTGCAGAAAGAGCGACGTGACCAGGTTGCGCAGGAGGGCGCGACGGTGCTCGTGGGTGCGCGACAGTTTTCTGAACGATACGCGATGACGCATGGCTGTCCCTTAGAACGTGTCCTCGCCGGCATCCGGCGAGTACGACGTGGTCTGAGGCTCGGCCGGCGCCTCGACGGCGGGCCGGGCGATACGACCCGAGTAGTAGGTGCCGACGTCCATGCCGAGGCCCAGGCCCATGTCCGTGAGGACGTCCTGGATCTCCTTCAAGGACTTGCGACCGAAGTTGCGGTACTTGAGCATCTCGGGCTCGGACTTCTGCACGAGATCGCCGATCGTCTTGATGTCGGCCTGCCGCAGGCAGTTCGACGAACGCACGGACAGTTCGAGCTCCTCGACGGAGCGCTCGAGCTTCTCGCGCATCTTGAGCTTGTCCTCGTCGACGACGTCGTCCTGCTCCTCCTCGATCTCCTCCTGGAAATCGACGAAGAGAGCGAAGTGGGTCGAGAGGATCTTCGCCGACACCGAAAGCGCGTCGTTCGGATGGATCGATCCGTCGGTCCACACCTCGAGCGTCAGCTTGTCGTAGTCGATCCGCTGGCCGATGCGGGTGTTCTCGACGTTGTAGTTGACCTTGAGCACCGGCGAGAACAACGCGTCGATCGGGATGGTACCGATCGGGCGGTCCTGCGTCGTGTGCTGGTCGGCCGCCACGTAACCGCGGCCGCCGTCGATCTCGACTTCCATCCGCAGGTCGCCGTCCTTGTTCACGTTGGCGATCAGCAGGTCGGGGTTCAGGATCTCGACGTCGGCGTCGATCTTGAGGTCACCCGCCTTCACCGCGCCCTTGCCCGTGAGCGTGAACTCGCCCTTCTTGGGTCCGTCGCCCATCAGCCGGAAGCGCATCTGCTTCAGGTTGAGGATGACCTCGGTCGTGTCCTCGATGACGCCGGACAGGCTCGAGAATTCGTGCAACGCTCCATCGATCCGCACCGCGGTGACCGCGGCGCCCTGGAGCGACGACAGCAGTACGCGACGCAGGGCGTTCCCCAGGGTGAGGCCGAAGCCGCGTTCCAGGGGCTCGATCGTGAAGCGACCGTAGCGGTCGTTTGAAACCGCTTCGTCGATGACGGCCTTCTTCGGCATCTGCAGGCTCTTCCACTTCATGACGATTCCGCCTCCTTGAGAAGCGTCCGCCCTCGGACGACTACTTCGAGTAGAGCTCGACGATGAGCTGTTCGGTGACGGGCACCGGGATCGACTGGCGCGACGGCGCCATGAGCACGCGACCCTGACGGGCCTGGCTGTCGAGCTCCAGCCATTCGGGGACGCTCTGTCCCTTGCGCTTCTCCAGAGTTCCGGCGATGACGGTCAGGTCGCGCGACTTCGCGCGGATCGCGACCACGTCGCCGGGGCGGGTCACGTACGACGGGATCGAAACCTTCTTGCCGTTCACGGTGACGTGACCGTGGCGCACGATCTGGCGCGACGCCGACCGCGACGGGGCGAGCCCCAGGCGGTACAGGATGTTGTCCACGCGCATCTCGAGCATCTGCAGGAGGGTCTCGCCCGTCACGCCCTTGCTCTTCTCGGCCTTGTGGAAGTAGTTGCGGAACTGCCGCTCAAGCACGCCATAGATGCGACGTGCCTTCTGCTTCTCGCGCAACTGCAGTCCGTAGTTCGTCTCCTTCGTGCGACGGCCCTTGCCGTGCTCGCCGGGAGCGTATCCGCGGCGTTCGACGGCGCACTTGTCGGTCAGGCAACGCTCGCCCTTGAGCATGAGCTTCACGCCTTCCCGACGGCACAACCGGCACCGCGCGTCGTGATAAACAGCCATGAAATCCTCCTAGACGCGCCGGCGCTTCGGCGGCCGGCAACCGTTGTGCGGAATGGGAGTCACGTCCTTGATGGCCGCGATCTCGAGGCCCGCGGCCTGGAGCGAGCGAATGGCCGCTTCCCGGCCGGCACCCGGACCCTTCACCCACACCTCGACGCGCTTGAGCCCGAGATCCTTCGCTTCGCGCGCCGCCGCCTCGGCAGCGACCTGCGCCGCGAACGGGGTGCTCTTGCGTGATCCCTTGAACCCGGCCTTGCCGGACGAAGCCCACGAGATGACGTTCCCGTCGGTGTCGGTGATGGTCACGATGGTGTTGTTGAAGGAGGCGCGCACGTGGGCCACGCCCGTGCTCGGCACCCGCCGGTCCTTCTTTCGAGCCTTCTTGACTTCAGCCACGGATGCCTCCTGTCATTACTTCTTCCCGCCGCGAGCGACCTTCTTGGCGGCGGCAGTCGTCTTCTTCGGGCCCTTGCGGGTCCGGGCGTTCGTCTTGGTGCGCTGTCCCCGGACGGGCAATCCGCGGCGATGCCGCAGGCCCCGGTACGCGCCGATGTCCATGAGTCGCTTGATGTTCATCGCGACTTCGGTCCGGAGCGCGCCTTCAACCTTGAACTCGCGCTCGATGACGTTACGGAGCTTGGCGCTGTCCTCCTCGGACAGGTTCTTGACCCGCACGTCCGCGTTCACGCCCGTCATGGCGAGGATCTTCCGCGCCGAAGTCGGTCCGATTCCGAAGATGTAGGTCAAGGCCACTTCCACCCGCTTATCCGCGGGCAGGTCGACACCGGCGATACGAGCCAACGTCCCTCTCCTTTACTTCTGCCGCTGCTTGTGGCGCGGGTTGCGGCTGCAGATGACCCGGATGACGCCCTTGCGTCGGACCACCTTGCAGTTCTCACAGATCTTCTTCACCGACGAACGAACCTTCATGGCGTATCCACTCCTCGCACTCTTCGCACACTCGGGCGCAGCCCCGCCCCGGGGTACCGCTCGCGACGATCCGCTACTTGTAGCGGTAGATGATGCGGCCGCGGGTCAGGTCGTACGGAGACAGCTCGATGGTCACCTTGTCCCCGGGCAGGATGCGGATGAAGTGCATGCGCATCTTTCCGGAGATGTGGGCGAGCACCTGATGACCGTTCTCCAGCTTCACGCGGAACATCGCGTTCGGCAGGGGCTCGACCACCGTTCCCTCGACCTGGACACCTTCTTCTTTCGCCACGCGCGATCGTACTCCCGGACTACACGGAGCGCGGACTCGTCGAGAGGATCTCGGGAGTCTCCCGCCCCACCGCGATGGTGTGCTCGAAGTGCGCGCTACGGCGCCCGTCGCGTGTCACCACCGTCCATCCGTCGCCCTTCGTGTACACCTCGGGGCGACCTGCGTTGACCATCGGCTCGATGGCGAGCACCTGGCCGACGGACAACTTGAGACCCTTCCCCGCCCGCCCGTAGTTGGGCACCTGCGGGTCCTCGTGCAGTTGGCGACCGATACCGTGTCCCACCAGGTCGCGAACGACCGTGAACCCGGCGGCTTCGACGTGACTCTGCACGGCGTTGCCGATGTCGCCGATCCGGTTGCCCTCGACGGCCTGCGCGATCCCGGCCAGCAGGGACCCGCGGGTCACGTCGAGGAGGCGCTGCGCCTCGGCGTCGATCTTCCCCACGGGGAAGGTCCGCGCCGAGTCGCCGTACCACCCGTCGAGGATCACGCCCATGTCGCAGCCGATGATGTCGCCGTCGGCCAGGACTGTCCCCTTGTCGGGAATGCCATGGACGACCACGTCGTTCACCGACACGCACAGGGTCGCGGTGTAGCCGCGGTACCCCTTGAACGCCGGCAGCGCGCCACGGGCGCGCACGAACTCCTCGGCTGCGCGGTCGAGATCGAGCGTCGATACGCCCGGCGCGACCAGCGTCTCGAGATGATCCAGGCAGTCGGCCACCATGCGCGCGGCTTCCCGGATCTTCCCGACCTCCTCGGGGCTGCGCAGGTGGATCACGCGCCCGCCCCTTCCCTCGTCACGCCCGAAAGCGCGTCCATCACCCGCGCCGTCACGTCGTCGAGGTCACCCAGCCCCTCGACCTCGCGCAACCGGCCGTCGCGGCGGTAGTAATCCGCCAGCGGGGCCGTCTCGGCGTGGAACACCTCGATCCGCTTGCGGATCTTCTCCACGTCGTCGTCGACGCGATGGATCAGCGTCGCCTCCGGGTGCTCGTCGCAATGCACGCCGTCGCGCGGCGCCGCACCATCCGGGTTGTACGTCCGGTGGCATGCCGGGCACTCGAGTCGCGTCGACAACCGAGCCACGACCCGATCCGTCGGCGCCACCAGGTTCACCACGCGATCGAGCGGCGTTCCCGCGCGAGCGAGCATGGCATCGAGCGCCTCGGCCTGCGCGGTCGTCCGCGGAAACCCGTCGAGGACGAAGCCGCTCGCGCAATCGGCCTCGCGCAGTCGCTCCTCGACGATCCCGATCACGACCTCGTCGGGCACCAGCAGCCCCGCATCCATCCGCTCCTTTGCGGCCCGACCCAGCGGCGTGCCGTTCTTCACGGCCTCGCGCAGGATCTCGCCGGTGGCGATCTGCGGGATCGCGAAGCGCTCGACGAGCCGACGGCCCTGCGTGCCCTTCCCCGCTCCCGGAACCCCGAGCAGCACCAGACGCAATGCGTGTTCCTCCGTTGCTCCGGGCCTAGGCCCGGCGACCCCGGATCCGGCCCTTCTTGACGAACCCCTCGTAGTGCCGCATCAGCAGGTGCGACTCGATCTGCTGCAGCGTGTCGAGGGCGACGCCCACCACGATCAGAATGCTCGTCCCGCCGAACGCGAATGGCAGGTTGAACGTCCGCAACAGCACGTCCGGCACCACCGCGACCAGCGCCAGGGCGACGGCGCCCGGCAGCGTGATCCGCGTCAGGACGCGATCGATGTACTCGGCCGTCTTCTTGCCCGGTCGGATGCCCGGCACGAAGCCGCCGTACTTGCGCATGTTCTCGGCCACGTCCTGCGGATTGAGCACGACGGCCGTGTAGAAGTAGGCGAAGAACACGATGATCACGAAGTACATCACCTCGTAGATCACGCGCCCCGGGGACAGCCACTGGGCGATGAAGTCCTGCCCGAAGCTGCCTGCCGGGAAGAAGCTCGCCACCGTCAACGGCAGGATCATGAGCGACGACGCGAAGATGATCGGGATCACGCCCGCCGTGTTGACCTTGAGCGGGATGTGCGTCGAGGCGCCGCCGTACATGCGCCGGCCCACCATCTTCTTGGCATACTGCACCGGGATCTTGCGCGTCGCCTGCGTCAGGGCGACCACGAACGCGATCACCGCGATCATCAGGGCGGTCGTCACGACCACCTTGAACAGGTCGAGCGTGCCGGCCCGGAACGCCTGGAACAGGAGCTGCACCTGCGTGGGCAGCGACCCGATGATGTTGATGAAGATGATCAGCGAGATGCCGTTGCCGATCCCGCGCTCCGTGATCTGTTCGCCCAGCCACATGACCAGGATGCAGCCGGCGGTCTGGGTGATCATCATCGTCAGGATGAACCCCAGGCCCGGCTCGACCACGATCGGGACGCCATTCACCGCGCCCGAGCCCTGCAGGAACAGGGCGTAGGCGTACGACTGGATGAGGGCGATCAGCACCGTGCCGTAGCGCGTGAACTGGGTGATCTTCTTCTGGCCTTCCTCGCCCTCCTTGCGCAGCTTCTCGAAGTACGGGACCACCACTCCGAGCAGCTGCAGGATGATCGAGGCGCTGATGTACGGCATGATGCCAAGCGCGAAGATCGTCGCCCGCGAGAACGACCCGCCGACGAACACGTCGTACAGACCGAACAGCGTCCCGGCCTGCGTCGCGAAGATCGCGGCGAGGGCCTGTGCATTCACCCCCGGCGCCGGGACGTGCTCACCGAGCCGATAGATGGCGAACATCCCGAGCGTGAAGATCAGACGCTTCTTCAGCTCCGGGATGCGGAACATGTTCTGGATCGAATCGACGAGTGCCATCCGTCCTCTCCGCGCCCGCCGCGAGGCTAGGCGCCGACTCCGGGCAGTTCGACCTTGCCGCCGGCCTCGGTCACCTTGGCGACCGCCGACTCGCTCGCAGCGTCCAGGCGCACCGTGAGCGCGACCTTCAGGTCGCCGTCACCGAGCAGCTTGATGGGACGCTTCGCGTTCTTGATCAGGTTCATCTCGATCAACAGTTCCTTGGTCACCACCGTCCCCGCCGCCAGCCCGGCCAGTCGCTCGAGAGCAACGACCTGGAACGACACGCGGTGATGATTGGTGAACCCGCGCTTGGGAAGCCGGCGCTGCAGCGGCATCTGGCCGCCTTCGAACCAGCGATGGATGCGACCGCCCGAGCGGGCCTTCTGGCCCTTGTGGCCCTTTCCGGCCGTCCCACCGAGCCCGGTCGCAGCGCCCTTGCCGCGGCGCTTGTTCCGGTGCACGGCGCCTGCGGCGTGATGCAGGTCGCTCAGCTTCTTCGCCACTTCGCCCTCGTTCTTGCGCGGCGTCATGCCTTCACCTCTTCCACCTTCAGCAGGTGGACGATCTTGGCGATCATGCCGCGGATCTGCGGCGTGTCGGCCTTGACCACGGAGTGATTCAGCTTGCGGATGCCGAGCGCGGCCACCGTTCCACGGACGTCGGCCGTGGTCTTCGCGACGCTGCGGACCAGCGTGATCTTCAGGCTAAGCGGCATCGGTGGTCCTCCGTCCCAGCAGCTCTGCGACGGTGAAGCCGCGGGCCTGTGCCACGTCCGACGCCTTGCGCAGCTGGCGCAGTCCGTCGACGGTGGCCTTGGTAATGTTGTGCGAGTTCGACGAGCCCAGGGACTTCGTGAGCACGTCGTGCACGCCCGCCGCCTCGAGAATGGCGCGCACGGCGCCACCGGCGATGACGCCGGTGCCGCTCGACGCGGGCTTCAGCAGCACGCGTCCGGCGCCAAAGTGACCCAGCACGACGTGCGGGATCGTTCCCTTGACCAGCGGGACCAGGAACATGTTCTTCTTCGCCGTCTCGCCCGCCTTGCGGATGGCGTCGGCCACTTCATTCGCCTTGCCCAGGCCCACGCCCACGCGACCGTTCTGGTCGCCCATGGCGACGATCGCGTTGAACGAGAACCGCCGGCCGCCCTTGACCACCTTGGCGACGCGATTCACGTGGATGACGCGCTCGACGAACTCGGACTTCGGTGCGGATTCGACAGGACGCACGATTCGCTCCTCGCTCTAGAACTCGAGGCCGCCCTCGCGGGCGCCCTCGGCGAGCGCCTTGACGCGCCCGTGATACAGGTAGCCGCCGCGATCGAAGCAGGCTTGCTTGATGCCGATCGCCATTGCGCGCTCGGCGAGCACCATGCCGACCGCCTTGGCGCGACCGACCTTGCCCTTGCCGTCGCCCAGCTTCGCTGCGACTTCGGGCAGCTTGTCGTCGGCGCAGGCCAGGGTCACCCCGGCAACGTCGTCGATGAGCTGCGCGTAGATCCGATTCAGGCTGCGATACACCGAGATCCGCGGACGCTCGGCCCGACCCGCGACCTTCTTGCGGATCCGGTACCGGCGCACCTGGCGCTTCTCTGCTTTCGTCTTGTAGCGGGCCATGTTCTGTCTTCCTCCGTCTGCGCCGGGCTTACGAGCCGGCCGACTTTCCGGCCTTGCGGCGGATGCGCTCGCCCTCGTACTTGATGCCCTTGCCCTTGTACGGCTCGGGCGGGCGCTTCTCACGGATGTTCGCGGCCACCTGGCCGACCAGCACCTTGTCCACCCCGGTGATGATGACCTTGGTCGGGCCTTCGGTCGCCAGTGTGATGCCGTCGGGCGAAGCGAACTCGACCGGGTGCGAATAGCCCAGCTGCAGGACGAGCTTCTTGCCGTCCATGTTGGCGCGGTAACCCGTGCCGGTGATCTCCAGCGCCTTGCGGTACCCCGCGTGGACGCCCTGGATCAGGTTCGCGAGGTTCGCCCGCATGGTGCCGTGGATCGCGCCATGGGTGCGCTCGTTGGTGGCGTCCTCGATGACGAGCGTGATCTGCTCGCCTTCGCGGGTCAGGCCGATGCCCGGGTACAGGTCCATGGCCATCTGGCCCTTGGGGCCTTTGACCGTGAGCTTGCTCCCCGACTGCTCGACGGTGACACCCGCCGGAATCTCGATCATCTTCTTGCCGACGCGCGACATGTCGCCCCCTACCAGATCTGCGCGAGGAGCTCGCCGCCAAGGCCGGCCGCGCGGGCCTCCTTGTCGGACATGATCCCCTGCGGAGTGGACAGGACCGTCGTTCCGAGCCCGCCGAGCACCCGCGGGATGTCCGTCTTGCGGACGTAGACCCGACGGCCGGGCGAGCTGACGCGCTTCAGTCCCGAGATCACGCACTGATCCTGGGCCGTGTACTTGAGGTAGATGCGAAGGATCCCCTGCTTCGAATCCTCGATCACCTTGTAGTTGCCGATGTACTTCTCCCGCAGGAGAAGCTTCGCCAATTCCGTCTTCATGCGCGAAGCCGGCACGTCCACCTTGCGGTGGCGGGCACGGATTGCGTTGCGCACGCAGGTCAGGAAATCGGCGATGGGATCAGAAACCGACACGCTGCCTCCTCGTTCATGTTCGTCACGCACGCGCCCGAGCCGCGGGTCGCGCACACCGTCGTCCGTTTCCGGCTGGTGTCTACCAGCTGGACTTGACGACGCCCGGGATCTGTCCCGCCAGCGAGAGCTCGCGGAAGCAGATACGGCACAGTCCGAAGTGGCGCAGGAACGCGCGCGGACGCCCGCAGCGACCGCAGCGGTTATACGCGCGGACTGCGAACTTCGGCTTCCGCTTCCACTTCTCGATCAGCGACTTCTTGGCCACGATGGTCCTCCAGGTCCCGACGGGTCGCCGGACGGCGCCCCGCTACGCTCCGACCGCTGCGCCGGCTTCGGCCGCGGCGCCTTCGCGCGCGCCCGACGCCTGGCGGAACGGCATCTGGAGCAGTCGGAGCAGCTCGCGCCCCTCCTCGTCCGTCTTCGCCGAGGTCACGAAGGTCACGTCCATGCCGCGGACCTTCTCGACCTTGTCGTAGTTGATCTCGGGGAAGATGATCTGTTCGGTCAGCCCAAGCGTGTAGTTGCCACGCCCGTCGAACGAGCGCGCCGGCACCCCGCGGAAGTCACGGATGCGCGGGATCGCGATGTTGACCAGGCGATCGTAGAACTCCCACATGCGCGCGTGCCGCAGCGTGACCATGCAACCGATGGCCTGCCCCTGGCGCAGCTTGAAGTTCGCGATCGACTTCTTGGCCTTCCGCACCGCCGGCTTCTGGCCGGTGATGATGCCGAGGTCCGCCGCCGCCGCGTCGAGCAGCTTCGCGTTGCTGATGGCCTCGCCGACTCCCATGTTGACCACGATCTTGACGAGCCGCGGGGCCTGCATCGGATTCGTGTAACCGAACTTCTTGATGAGCTCGGCGACGAGCTTCTCCTCGTACAGCTTCTTCAGGCGCGGCGGAGTCACGGGCGCCGTCGACCTGGCTGCACGCGGCGCGGCTTCGGTCGCGGCGGCTCCGTCGGCCTTCGCGGCCTTCGGCTCCTTGGCGACCTTCGGGGCCTTGGCTTCGCCCTTCGGGGCCTTGGCGCCCTTTGCTCCCTTCGAGTCCTTGTCCTTCTCGGCCATCACGATCTCCCGGCGCTCAGGCGCCGACGACGTCCCCGCTGGCGCGCGAAACGCGCTCGCGGCTCTTTCCGTCCTTGCTCCGACGCACGCCGACGCGTACGCCCTTCTTCGCCTTCGCGTCCCACAGGGCGACCTTCGAGATGTGAAGCGGAGCTTCCTTCTCGATGATGCCGCTCTCCTTGCCCGCCCCGGTCGCACGCTTGTGGCGCTTGATCATGTTCACCTTCTCGACCGTGACCGTCCACTTGTTGCGATCGACGGCGAGGACCTTGCCCAGCCGCGGATTGCCCGGGTCGCCCTTGGCGTCGCCCGAGAGCACGACGACCATGTCGCCCTTGCGGATGTTGAAGGCCCGGGTCGCGGGCGCCGGCTGCTTCTTCTTCTTACCCACGCGCGACCTCCTAGATCACTTCGGGAGCGAGGGAGATGATCTTCATGAACTCCTTTTCGCGCAGCTCTCGCGCGACGGGTCCGAAGATGCGGGTTCCCCGCGGCTCCTTCTTGTCGTCGATCAGCACCACGGCATTGTCGTCGAAGCGGATGTAGGAGCCGTCCTTGCGACGACGCTCCTTGACCGCACGCACGACGACCGCCTTGGCGACATCGCCCTTCTTCACCGCGGCTCCCGGGATCGCGTCCTTCACGGCCACGACCACGATGTCACCCACGCGGCCATAACGCCGACGGGTGCCGCCGAGGACCTTGATGCACTGGGCACGCCGAGCGCCGGAGTTGTCGGCCACGGTGAGCATCGTGCGAAGCTGGATCATCGTTCACTCCACGGGCCGCGACGGGCGGCCGACACGCGGCGGACTTACTTGGCCCGCTCGACAAACTCCACGAACCGCCAGCGCTTCTCCTTGGACATGGGCCGCGTCTCCATGAAGCGGATGATGTCCCCTTCCTTGCACTCGTTCTTCTCGTCGTGAACCTTGAACCGGCTCCGCTGGCGCACGTAGCGCTTGTACTGCGGATGCTTCACCAGTCGCTCGATCACCACGACGACGGTCTTCGTCATCTTGTCGGAGACCACCTTGCCGACACGGATCTTGCGGCGTCCGCGCTCCTCGGTGGTTTCCGTCGTCTGCTCGGCCATCATGCCTGGCCTCCCTTCGTCGCCCCGCCCTTGCCCTGCAGCATCAGCACGCGGGCGATGTCCCGTCGCGTGCCGCGGATCTTGAGCGCGTTGTCCAGCTGGCGCATCGAGTTCCGAAAGCGCAGGGTGAACAGCTCCTCACGCAGCTCCTTGAGACGCAGCTCGAGTTCGGCGGGCGACAGATCGCTCAGCGCACGGAAGCTCTTGGCGGCCATCTCACTCCCCTCCCAGTTCGACGCGTTCCACGAAACGAGTGCGGATCGGCAGCTTCGAGGCGCCCAGGCGCATGGCCTGCTTCGCCGCGTCCTTCGGGATCCCCTCCAGCTCGAACATGATCCGGCCCGGGCGGATGGAGGCGACCCAGAACTCCGGGGGACCCTTGCCCTTGCCCATTCGGGTCTCGGCCGGCTTCTTGGTGACCGGCTTGTCCGGGAAGATGCGGATCCACATCTTGCCGCCGCGCTTGATCGAGCGCGTGATCGCGACACGGGCCGCCTCGATCTGGCGGCTCGTGATCCACGCCGGCGCGAGCGCCTGCAGTCCGTACTCGCCGAAGGCGACCGTGCCTCCGCGGTACGCCTTGCCGCGCATGTTTCCTCGGTGGTGCTTGCGGTATTTGACCCGCTTCGGCATCAACATGTTGGTCGGGCCCCGCTCAGTTCGTGGCCGCGCCCGCAGCCACCGGCTTCGGGGCTTCGAGCACTTCGCCGTTGAAGATCCACACCTTCACGCCGCACGTCCCGTAGGCCGTGTGCGCGGTGGCGCGCGCGAAGTCGATGTCCGCCCGCAACGTGTGCAGGGGGACGCGACCATCGCGATAGGTCTCGTAACGCGACATCTCCGAGCCGCCGAGGCGACCCGAGCAGGCCACGCGGACGCCCTGGGCGCCCGAGCGCATCGCCGACGCGAGCGCCTTCTTCATGGCGCGACGGAACGACACCCGCTGCTCGAGCTGCTTCGCGATGTGCTCCGCGACCAGCTGGGCGTCGAGGTCGGCGCGCTTCACTTCCTCGATGTTGAGCTGCACGTCCTTCTTCGTCAGCGCGCGGAGCTCGGCCGACAGCTTGTCGACCTGCTCGCCCTTGCGCCCGATCACGAGGCCCGGCCGCGCCGTGCGGATCGTGATGGTGACCTTCGAGGCCTTGCGCTCGACGATGATCTTGCTGATCCCGGCCTGGAACAGGCGGTGCTTCAGGTAGCGCTTGAGGAAGATGTCTTCCTTCAGCAGCTCCGCGAAGACTCGCGCCCGGCTCGCGAACCAGCGCGAATCCCAGGTCTTGACGATGCCGAGCCGGAGCCCGATCGGATGTGTTTTCTGTCCCATCTTTCTCCTCGACTCAGCCGCGGCCGCGCGTGCCGACCGCGATCGTGATGTGGCTCGTGCGCTTGAGCAACGGGGTGGCCCGTCCCTGCGCGCGCGGCAGGAAGCGCTTCATCGTGGGACCCGCGCCGACGATCGCCTTGATGACGACCAGGTCGGTGACCCGGACCTTCTCGCTCGCGTCCGTGTTGTTGACCGCATTGGCGACCGCGGACTTGAGCAGCTTCTCGGCGATCTTCGCACCGTTCTTGGGCATGAAGTGAAGCAGCGTCTGCGCCGCCTCAACGTCCTTGCCCCGGATGAGCGCGAGGATCTGGTTGGCCTTGCGCGGCGTGATCCGGACGTACCGGAGCGTGGCTCTCGCTTCCATCGTTCCTGTCTCCGTCCGGCTCACTTGCCGGGCACTGCGGCCTTCTCGACGTGCGACCCGTGACCGCGGAACACGCGGGTGGGAACGAACTCGCCGAGCTTGTGGCCGACCATGTTTTCCGACACGTAGATCGGGATGAACTTGTTGCCGTTGTGCACCGCAAGCGTGTGGCCCACGAACTCGGGGAGGATGGTGCAGCGCCGCGCCCAGGTCTTCAGCACGCGCTTGTCACCCGACCGGTTCATGCCCTCGATCTTCTTGACGAGGGAGTCCACGACGTACGGACCCTTCTTGATGGAGCGGGCCATTTACTTCTTCCTCCGCCGGACGATCCACTTGCTCGTCGACTTGTTGCGACGCGTCTTGTAGCCCTTTGCCGGCTGGCCCCAGGGCGAGCACGGGTGACGGCCGCCCGACGACTTGCCTTCGCCTCCACCCATCGGGTGGTCGACCGGATTCTTGGCCACGCCGCGCACGTGCGGGCGGATGCCCAGCCAGCGACTGCGACCGGCCTTGCCGATCACGATGTTCTCGTGATCGAGATTCCCGACCTGCCCGATGACGCAGCGGCAGTCGAGATGGAAGCGACGCACCTCGCCCGAAGGCATGCGCATCTGGGCGTAGTCGCCTTCCTTCGCCAGCACCTGGCACATCGTGCCGGCCGAACGCGCGACGCGCGCGCCGCGGCCCGGCTGCAGCTCGAGCGAGTGCACCGACGTGCCGAGCGGGATGTTGCGGATCGGCAGGGCATTGCCCGTGACGATGTCGGCATCGGCGCCCGAAACGACCGTGTCGCCCGGCTTGAGACCGAGCGGCGCCACGATGTAGCGCTTCTCACCGTCCACGTAGTTCAGCAGCGCGATGCGCGCCGAACGGTTGGGATCGTACTCGAGGCTCGCGACCTTGGCCGGGATGCCGGTCTTGTCGCGGCGGAAGTCGATGATCCGGTAGCGACGACGGTGTCCGCCGCCCTTGTAGCGCGACGTGGCGTGGCCCTTGTGATTGCGCCCGCCCGGACGGTGCAGCTTGGTCGTCAGCTTGCGGACCGGATCGTTGCCCTGCGACACGTCCGCGAAATCCGAGACGGTCTTGTAACGCAGGGTCGGCGTGATCGGCCGGAAACTCTTCAGCGGCATGGAACCTTCCCCCTTCGCCCTAGACCTGGTCGAACAATTCGATGGTCTGGTCCGTGGCCAGCGTGACGATTGCACGCTTCCAGTCCGGACGACGTCCCACCGAGCGGCCGAGGCGCTTGACCTTGCCGTGCATCATCTGCGTGCGGACCACGGTGACCTTGACCTTGAAGATGGTCTCCACCGCCCGCTTGATCTCGATCTTGTTGGCGTAGGCATCGACCTCGAAGGTGTACTGCCGGGCCTGCTCGCGCAGGATCGATCCCTTCTCGGTGATCAGCGCACGCTTGACGATCAGCCGCGCGTCCTTCATCGGGCGAACACCTCCGTCAGGCGCTCGAGGCCCGACTTCGTGAACACGACCGTCTCGCAATCGAGCAGCGCGTAGGTGTGCACCTGATGCGCCGGCGTCGCGGCGAGGCGCGCCAGGTTCCGACACGACTTCCAGACGTTCTCGTCGTACCCGCCCGTGACCAGCAGGGCCTTGGCACCGTCGAGACCCATCCGCTTCAACAGTGCGGCGACGTCCTTCGTCCGCGGCGTCGTCATCGCGAGGTCGTCGAGGACGGCCACGCGCGACTCGCGCGCCTTGAGCGACAGCGCCGATGCGAGCGCCTGACGGCGCTGCTTCTTGGGCAGCTCGATGCGCGGGGCATGCGGCTCGGGGCCGTGCGCGCGACCGCCGCCGACCCAGATCGGCGACGTGTTCGAGCCCGAGCGCGCACGCCCGGTGCCCTTCTGCTTCCACGGCTTGCGTCCGCCGCCCGAAACCTCGACGCGGCTCTTCACCTTGCGCGTGCCCTGACGCTGGTTGGTCAGGAACGTGCGCACGGCGAGGTAGAGCAGGTGTTCGTTGACCTGCTGGTCGAACAGCGCGGCCGGAAGCTCGACGCTGCCCGTCTCGTCACCCTGGGCCGAATAGGCCTTCGCATTCGCCACGGTCCTAGCCTCCCTGCTTCGCCGGCATCACGAGGACGAAGCCTCGCACCGGGCCGGGGATGGAGCCGCGAATGACGAGCAGCGACTGCTCGGCGTCGATGGCGACCACCTTCAGGTTCTTCATGGTCACCTGCTTGCCGCCCATGCGACCCGGCAGGCGCTTGCCCTTGATGACGCGCGACGGGTACGCCGAGCAGCCGATCGATCCGGGCTGGCGGTGCGTCGTGACGCCGTGCGAGGCCTTGCCGCCGGTGAAGCCGTGGCGCTTGGTCGTGCCCTGGAAGCCGCGACCGATCGACGTCGCGATCACGTCCACGCGCTTGCCGATCACGAACTGCTCGACCGTGATCTGCTGGCCGGTGGCGTACTCGGAGGGATCCTCGACCCGGAACTCCTTGAGCATGGAGCGCACGGGGAGATTCGCCTTCTTGTAGTGCCCGATGACGGGCTTCGTCAGGTTCTTCTCGCGACGGTCGCCGAAGCCGAGCTGCACGGCGGCGTAACCGTCCTTGCCCTTGGTCTTCACCTGGACGATGGGGCAGGGTCCGGCTTCGATCAGCGTCGCCGGAATGATCTCGCCCTTCTCGTCGAAGACCTGGGTCATGCCGACCTTGCGGCCGATGATTCCCAGCATGGGTTCTTCCTCTCTCGGTCCCGTACTCCGCGCTGTGCGCGGGTCGCCGGACCGGGGATGCAGCCCTTTCGGGCCCACCCGCGGGGGCTTCGGACTTCGTCCTCGGCCCCGGTTGATTGAACTGCGAGTGTCGCAGTTCCCTGGTGCGTCCCGCGGCGCAAAGCGCCGCGGTCTAGGTCTTGATCTCGATGTCGACGCCGGCCGGGATATCGAGCTTCTCGAGAGCCTCGATGGTCTGTCCGGTCGCGCGCGTGATGTCGATCAGCCGCTTGTGGACGCGGATCTCGAACTGTTCGCGCGACTTCTTGTCGACGTGCGGCCCACGAAGGACCGTGAAGATCGACTTCTTGGTCGGCAGCGGCACCGGGCCCGAGGTTTCGGCGCCGGTACGGCGGACGGTCGCCACGATCTGCCCCGCGGACTGGTCCAGCGTGGCGTGGTCGTACGACTTGAGACGAATGCGGATGCGCTGCTGCATGGTTTCCCCGGCTCCTTAAGCGACGATCTCGGCGACGACGCCGGCGCCGACGGTGCGACCGCCTTCGCGGATGGCGAAGCGCAGTTCCTTCTCCATCGCGATCGGCGTGATCAACTCGATCTCCATCTGCACGTTGTCGCCCGGCATCACCATCTCGCGACCGGCCGGCAGCTGCGCCACGCCCGTCACGTCCGTCGTGCGGAAGTAGAACTGCGGGCGGTACCCGTCGAAGAACGGCGTGTGACGACCGCCTTCCTCCTTCGTCAGGATGTAGACCTCCGCCTTGAACTTCGTGTGCGGCGTCACCGACTTCGGAGCCACGATGCACATCCCGCGCTCGAGGTCGTCCTTCTCCACCCCGCGCAGCAGGACGCCCACGTTGTCACCCGCCATGCACTCGTCCATCTGCTTCCTGAACATCTCGATGCCCGTGACGACCGTGTCCTTCGTCTCCTTGATGCCGACGCGCTCCACCTTGTCGCCCACCTTCACCTTGCCGCGCTCGACACGTCCCGTGCCCACCGTGCCGCGGCCCGAGATCGAGAACACGTCCTCGATCGGCAGCAGGAACGGCTTGTCGATCGCGCGCTCCGGCGTCGGGATGTAGGTGTCCACCGCCGCCATCAGGTCGAGGATCGGCTGGTTCGCCGCCGCATCCTGGCCCTTCGCATCCATCGCCACCTTCGCCGAGCCGCGGATCACCGGGATGTCGTCGCCGGGGAACTCGTACTTCTTCAGCAGTTCGCGGATCTCGAGCTCCACCAGGTCCAGCAGTTCCGGATCGTCCACCATGTCGCACTTGTTCATGAACACGACGATGTAGGGAACACCCACCTGGCGCGCCAGCAGGATGTGCTCGCGCGTCTGCGGCATCGGGCCGTCGGCCGCCGAGACCACCAGGATCCCGCCGTCCATCTGCGCCGCACCCGTGATCATGTTCTTCACGTAGTCGGCGTGGCCCGGGCAGTCGACGTGCGCGTAGTGACGGGCCGCCGTCTCGTACTCCACGTGCGCCGTCGCGATCGTGATGCCGCGCTCGCGCTCCTCGGGAGCGTTGTCGATCGAACCGTAGTCACGCACCGAGATCTTCGGATTGTTCTGCGCCAGCACCATCGTGATCGCCGCCGTCAGAGTCGTCTTGCCGTGATCGACGTGGCCGATCGTTCCCACGTTCACATGCGGCTTGTTCCGCTCGAACTTCTGCTTCGCCATGCTACGGATCTCCCTTCACGCGAACCGGTGAACCGCGTCGTCCCCGACGCGACGAGACAAACGACGCCCTCTCCGGTTCCGTCGTGCGGAGCCGGATGAAGGCGCTCAGCCGATCCGATGCCGGACCGGAGCCCGTCCGGAGGACGGGCTTGGAGCTCGCCCCTCAGGGGGCGGGTGTCAGCCCTTGACCTTCGCCACGATTTCTTCCGCGATCGACTGCGGAAGCGTGTCGTAGCGATGGAACTGCATCGAGTACACGGCGCGACCCTGCGTGATCGAGCGGAGGCGCGTGGCGTACCCGAACATCTCTGCCAGTGGGACCGAGGCGGCGATGACACGTGCGTCGGAGCGCTGGAACATGCCCCCGATGCGGCCGCGACGAGAGGTCAAGTCGCCGATCACGTCGCCCATGTACTCCTCGGGCACCACCACTTCGACATCCATGATGGGCTCGAGCAACCTGGGCTTCGCCTTCGCGGCAAGTTCCTTGAAGGCGTACATACCGGCGATCTTGAAGGCCATCTCCGAGGAGTCGACATCGTGGTACTGCCCGTCGACGAGAGCGGCCTTGACGTCCACGACCGGGTAACCGGCCAGGACGCCGTTCTCCATGGCTTCGACAATCCCCTTCTCCACGGCGGACCAGTATTCACGCGGAATACGGCCACCGGTGACTTCGCTGACAAACTCGAACCCCTTGGTCGGATCCGTCTGGGGCTCGATCCGCAGCGTGACGACGGCGAACATACCCTTGCCGCCGGTCTGCTTGACGAATCGGTGCGTGCCTTCGGTGACGTTGGTGATCGTCTCCTTGTAAGCGACCTGGGGCTTGCCCACGTTCGCCTGCACGCCGAACTCGCGCATCATGCGATCGACGATGATCTCGAGGTGAAGCTCGCCCATGCCGGCGATGATCGTCTGGTTGGTCTCCTCGTCGGTGCGGACCCGGAACGTCGGGTCCTCCTCGGAGAGACGGCCCAGCGCCGTGGCCATCTTTTCCTCGTCCACCTTGGACTTGGGCTCGATGGCGACGTGGATCACCGGCTCGGGGAAGTTCATGGACTCGAGCGCGACCGGGTAGTCGGGATCGCACAGCGTCTCGCCCGTGGTGACGCGCTTGAGGCCGATGGCCGCCGCGATGTCGCCGCAGTAGACCTCGGTGATCTCCTCGCGCTTGTTGGCGTGCATCTGCACCAGGCGGCCGATGCGCTCGTTCGAGCGGCGGTTGGCGTTGATGACGCCCGAACCCGTCGTGATCTTGCCGGAGTACACGCGGAAGAACGTCAGCTTACCGACGTACGGGTCGGTCATGATCTTGAAGGCGAGCGCCGAGAACGGCTCGTCGTCGCTGGGACGGCGGCTCACGGACTCGGTCGTGTACGGATCGTGTCCCACGACGGGCTCCACGTCCACGGGCGCGGGCAGGTACTCGACGACGGCGTCGAGCAGGCGCTGCACGCCCTTGTTCTTGAACGCCGAGCCGAGCAGCACGGGGTTGATCCGGCCGGCCAGCGTCGCCTTGCGGATCAGGCTCTTGAGCTCCTCGACGGTCGGATCCTGACCTTCGAGGTACTTGTGCAGGACCTCGTCGTCGAACTCCGCGACGGACTCGACGAGCATGTGGCGGTATTCCTTCGCCTTCTTCTCGAGGTCGTGCGGAATCGGTCCCAGCTCGAACTTGGTGCCCGAGGGGTCCTCGACGTAGGTGATCGCCTGCATGCTGATCAGGTCGATGGCGCCCAGGAACTGGTCGTCGAGCGTGATCGGGATCTGCAGCGGCACGGGCTTGGCGCCCAGGCGATCCTTCATCATCTTCACGACGTGGAAGAAGTCGGCGCCGACACGGTCCATCTTGTTGACGAAGCAGATCCGCGGCACGGCATACTTGTCAGCCTGGCGCCACACGGTCTCGGACTGCGGCTCGACTCCCCCCACCGCGCAGAACACCGCGACCGCCCCGTCGAGCACGCGCAGCGAGCGCTCCACCTCGACCGTGAAGTCGACGTGTCCCGGGGTGTCGATGATGTTGATACGGTGATCCAGCCATTCACAGGTGGTGGCCGCCGACGTGATCGTGATGCCACGCTCGCGCTCCTGCTCCATGAAGTCCATGGTCGCAGCGCCTTCGTGCACCTCGCCCACGCGATGGATCCGCCCGGTGAAGAACAGGATTCGCTCGGTCAGCGTCGTCTTGCCGGCATCGATGTGAGCCATGATGCCGATGTTGCGATACCGATCGAGGGATGTTGAACGTGCCACGGTGCCGACCTGCCTTCGTTCGAAAGGGTGTGTCGCGACTACCAGCGGTAGTGCGCGAACGCCTTGTTGGCTTCCGCCATCTTGTGCGTGTCTTCGCGCTTCTTCACGGCTCCGCCGCCGTTCTTGCTGGCGTCGAGGATCTCGGCGGCGAGCTTGTCGCGCATCGTCTTCTCGCCCCGCGAGCTGCCGTAGGTGATGAGCCAGCGGATCGCGAGCGCAGTACGGCGCTCGGGGCGCACCTCGACCGGCACCTGGTAGTTGGCGCCGCCGACGCGCCGGCTCTTGACCTCGAGCACGGGCTT
>JBKJNH010000204.1:0-5891 GCA_046596055.1 Candidatus Eiseniibacteriota bacterium | reverse complement strand
GGGCTGGCGACGATCGTGTTCGGCCTGTCGCGCTCGTTCGCGCTCACGTTCCTGTGCCTGGCCGTCACCGGCGCGGCCGACACGGTGAGCACGGTGCTGCGCAACGTCGTCCGGCAGCTCGCCACGCCCGACACGATGCGCGGGCGCATGACCGGCGTGAACATGGTGTTCTTCATGGGAGGGCCGCAGCTCGGGGAACTCGAAGCGGGACTGGTGGCGCAGGCGACCACGGCGCCGTTCTCGGTGGTCACCGGAGGGATCGGCTGCATCCTGGCGACGGCGTGGACGGCGTGGCGCACGCCCCAGCTGCGCGACTACCGGAAGTCCGCGCCGGGCGCCTAGGCCAGCGACGGCTCGACGAAGGGCGCATCGACCTCGCCGCGCGAGACGACGACCGCGGCCGCGAGGTCCCCGGTGACGTTCACCGTCGTGCGGCACATGTCGAGGAAGCGGTCGATGCCGAGGATCATGCCCATGCCCTCGGCCGGCACGCCGATCAGCCCCAGGATCATGAGGATCACCGGCAGCGACCCCGCGGGCACGCCCGCCGTCCCGATCGAGCCCAGCACGCAGATGCCGACGACCAGCGCCTGCTGTCCGAAGTCGAGCGGGATGCCGTAGAACTGCGCCAGGAACAGCACGGTCACACCCTCGAACAATGCCGTGCCGTTCTGGTTGGCGGTCGAGCCCAGCGTCAGCACGAAGCGCGCGACCGAGCGGGGGAGCTTCAGCTCCTCGTCGGCGACGCGCAGCGCGGTGGGCAACGTCGCATTGCTCGAAGCCGTGGAGAAGGCCGTCATCATGGCCGCGCGGCTGCCGCGGAAGAACGCGGCAGGGCTCATGCCGCCCAGGTACTTCACCGCCGCCGAGTAGACGACGACGGTGTGCAGCCCGAGCCCCAGCAGAACGGTCGCCACGTACAGCGCCAGCGGCGGCACGAGCCCGTAGCCGAAGCGCGCGGCGAGCGTGAACAGCAGCGCGGCCACGCCGAAAGGCGCCAGCCGCAGCACGAGGTCGATCAGCCGGGTCGACACGTCGTAGACGCCCTCGAGCACCTCGCGCAAGCGAGCCGCTCCGGGCGTGGGCGTCAGCGCGAGGCCCAGTCCCAGCATCAGCGCGAAGAACATGACCGCCAGCAGGTCGCCGTTCGCCATCGCCTTGACCGCGTTGTCGGGCACGATGTTGACCAGGAGATCGATGCCGCCCTTCGGCAGGTCGTTCGCCTGCGGCAGCGCCGAGGCGCCCTCGGCGGCACGCGCGGCGAGCGTGGCCTTGAGCGCGGGGGACAGCGCCTCGCCCGGGCGGATCAGGTTCACGAGCCCCACACCCAGGAACACGCACAGCAGCGAGACGACGACGGTGTAGGCCAGCGTCTTCCAGCCGACGCGACCGAGCGCGCGCAGGTCGCCCACGCCGACGATCCCCAGCGGCAGTGCCGAGATCAGGATCGGGATCACGAGCACGAACAACAGCCGCAGGAACACCTTGCCCGCGGGTTCGGTGACGTTGGCGAGAATCCACCGCAAGGTCGGGCTGTCGGCGGCGGTGACGTGCGCGAGTGCTCCCAGTCCGCCGCCGATCAGCATTCCGGCGAGGATCGCTCGCGGCGAGACGGTGCGGCTCACGCTCCACCTCGCGCCCGGGCGCGGGCCGCGAGCATCAGCGCCGACATCGTCTTGGCGTCGGTGATCTTGCCTTGATCGACGCGCGACAGCGCGTCGGCGAACGGCATCGGGAGGACACTGAGATCCTCATCGGCCTCGAGCGCCGACGTCGTCGCAACCAGGTCGTACCCCGCGTACAGGTGAATGATCTCGTCGGTGAAGCCGGGGGTGGTGAGGATCGCGCCCAGTTTCTCGAGCCGGCCAGCGCGGTAGCCGGTCTCCTCCTCGGTCTCGCGAGCCGCACAGTGCTCGGGGGCCTCGCCGGCGTCGAGCTTGCCGGCGGGAATCTCGAGGAGATAGCCGCCGACGGCGTGGCGGTACTGGCGCACGAGCAGGATCGTATCGGGGTCGAGGAAGGGGACGACCGCGGCCGCGCCCGGGTGCTTGATCACCTCGAGCGCGGTCGTGTGCCCGTTGGGCAGCGTGATCGTCTCGACGAAGAGATGGACGACCCGCCCGCGATGGATCTCGCGCGACGAGACGACGCGGGCCTTCTCGCTCATCGTCGGGACGGCGGCCCGGGGATCAGGACGCGAGCACGCGCTCGCGCAGTAACTCGAGCCCGACCGGTCCCGAGCCCAGCACGCGGGCGTGGAAGTCCTTGAGCGAGAACGCCGCGCCCTGGATGCGCTTCAGCTCCTCGCGTGTATCCATGATCACGCGCTCGCCCACCTTGTACGAGATCGCCTGGCCGGGCCAGCCGTAGTAGCGCGTGCCTTCGGAGCGGGCGTAGTCGGCCTCCTCCGAGCAGCGCTGCGTGAGCAGCTCGACGGCGATGTCGAACGTCCAGGCCTCGCCGGGGTGGAACGTCGGGTCGTCGGTCGGAATGGGCAGCTCGAGATGGCTGCCGATGTCGATGACCACGCGGCAGGCACGGAACATCTGTGCGCCGAGCATGCCGAGCACGTACTCGGGCTTCTCGAAGTAGCCCAGCTCGTGCATGAGCAACTCGGTGTACAGCGCCCAACCCTCGCCGTAGCCCGGGTACCACACTGATAGCCGGTGCAGCCGTGACAGGCGATCGGCCAGCGCGACCTGGATGCCGCACTGCAGGTGATGGCCCGGGAAGCCCTCGTGGTAAGCGGTCGTGATGTGACCGAACAGCGGGATGTTCGCGACCTCCTCGGGCGCCAGCGAGTACCACACGGTGCCGGGACGGACGAAGTCCTCGCTCGGCTGGATGTAGTACGCGCCGAGCGCGCCACCGGGGGGCGCGATCTTGACCTCCACCTTGCGCACCTCGTCGGGAATGTCGAAGTGCCGGCCGTCGAGGTCGGCCAGGGCGCGGACCTGGCGCTCGGTCATCAGGCGCACGAACTCCTCGCGGTCGGCCGCGCAGCGCGCCTTGTCCTGCTTGAGGAGCTCGAACACCTCGGCCAGCGACTTGCCGGGGGCGATCTCGGCGGCGACCTTCTTCATCTCACTCTCGATCGAGCGGACCTGCTGCCAGCCCCACGCGTACGTCTCGACGGGATCGATCGTCATGCCGAGGAAGCGGCGCGTCTGGCGCAGGTAGCGCTCGCGGCCCACCGCGTCCTTGGGCGTGGCCGACGGCAGGTACGTCGTCTCGAGGTAATCCGCGAGCGATTCGAATGCGGCACACGCCTTCGCGACGCCGGCCGCGATCCGCGCGGTGAGCGCGGCATCGCCGACCTTCGAGTCGGCGAGCTGGCCGGGCAAACGATGGAAGTAGGACTCCGGACCCGCATTGATGCGACCCTGTTCGATCGCGGCCCGGACCTGCCGGGCGGCCACGACCTTGCCCTGCGAACGACCCAGCTCGAGCGTGGTGCGGTATCCCTCGATCGCCGCGTCGATCGTCTCGAGGCGGGCAGCCATGTTCTCCCAGCCTTCACGCGTCGTCGTGTCCATGAGGTCGAACACCTGGCGCAGGGACTGGAAGGTCGAGGCAATGTTGTTGAGGTCGAGCAGGTCGTCGCCGTCCTCGTAGTACGCGCGCTCGAGACGCAGGTGCTCGGCCATGACCTCGACGGCGAGCTTCGCCCACGGATCGTCCGCGGCAGGGAGCCCGTCGACGCGCTTCTGGTAGGCCGTGATGAAGTCGACGACGGCCTTGCCGCCGGCGGGGCTCAGATCGTCCCAGCGGTCGTCGTGCCCCGGGAGGCCCTGGTAGGTGGCCGTCATGGGCCGCAGCGCGGCCATCCGGTCCACGAATTCGCTGGAGAGGTCGAAAATATCGTGCACGCGCGTCTCGGTCGGAGGGACCACGGGAATCTCCTCTGCGGGCTGAGGGTCGAAACGAGGGTGAGACCGCGAAGCCTAGCCGGTTCGCGCGCCCCTGTCCACGACGGCCGCGGGGCGGGCCCTCCCGGTGATTTCGAGCTTCTGGCTTGACGGCGGCGGGTTGCGTCGGGTGTTCTCCACGCATCATGTCCGAAGCCCCCGACATCCACCCGTTCGTCTCCTATCGACCCGATCGATTCAGCCCCGGGGTCTCGGCCGCGACTCTTGCCGCGGACCTGGCCTGTGCCCGGGGGCGGCGATCGGTCCGCGCCTTCTCGGCCGATCCGGTGCCGCGGGCATGGATCGAGGCCGCCATCGCCGTCGCGGGAACGGCTCCGAGCGGCGCGCACCGCCAACCCTGGCACTTTGCGGTCGTCGGGGACCCGGGGCTCAAGCAGCGGATTCGTGCCGCGGCCGAGGCGGAGGAGCGCGACTTCTACTCTCGCCGTGCCCCCGCCGAGTGGCTGGCCGCGCTCGCGCCGCTCGGCACCGACGAGCACAAGGAGTACCTGGAGATCGCCCCGTGGTTGATCATCGTGTTTCGCCGCGATCCCGAAGTGCTCCCGGATGGTCGCACGCTCAAGAACTACTACGTCAACGAGTCGGTCGGGATCGCGGTCGGGTTTCTGTTGCAGGCACTTCACCGGGCGGGACTCGCCGCGCTGACGCATACGCCCTCTCCGATGACCTTTCTGCGGGACCTGTGCGGACGCCCTGCCAACGAGAAACCCTTCGTCGTCATCCCGGTCGGCTATCCCGCGGCCGACTGCCGGGTGCCGGACCTGGCGCGCAAGCCACTCGAGGCGATTGCCACCTTTCTCGAGGCTCCCCGATGAGCCTGACCGCACGCCCGTCAACGCACGCCCGCGCCGCCCTCGTTGCGGCGCTGTTGCTGATCGCCCCGATCCCGGCGCATGCCTGGGGATCCCTCGGACATCGCACGATCGCAGGCGAGTATGGCGCCTCGCTGCCGTGGCCGCTCGATGGCCTGCGCGGCGAGGACACGTGGGTGGTCGCCCACGTCATGGATCCGGACACGCGCAAGGGCACGATCCCGTCCGAGCGCTTCCGTCACTACATCGACATCGACGCCTACGCCGAGTACCACGCCGGAACGCTGTCGCACGACCGCGCCGTGCTCGAGGCCGCGTACGGTGCGGCGCAGGTCGAGCAGTGGGGGATCGTGCCGTGGGCCATCGGCGAGGTGACCGACTCGCTGACCGCGGCGATGGCGACCGGGCGCTGGGATCGCGCCCGCCTGTGGATCAGTGACCTGTGCCATTACGTGGGCGACCTGCACCAGCCGCTCCACTGCACGCTCAACTACGACGGCCAGCTTACCGGCAACAACGGCATCCACTATCGCTACGAGACGCGCATGCTCGACCTCAACGCCGCCGCGCTGCTGCTCGACGAGGGAGCGGCGACCTATCTGCCGGACCCGGTCGACGCGGCATTCGCGATCGCCGGCTCCTCGCAGTCGCGCGTGACCGACGTCATCACCGCCGACACGGAGGCTCGCAACGCCGCCGGCGGCTCGACGACCTCGGGGACCTACTACGCCGGCCTGTGGTCGCGGACGAGCGCCTTGACGCTGGGCCGCCTGACCGAAGCCTCGGTCGCGACCGCATCGTTCGTCTACACGGCGTGGGCCGACGCAGGCTTTCCGCCGGTCCCGAACGCGACCACCGACGCCTCCGCTGGGCCCGATCTGCGGCTGGCACTCGCCGCCGGACCGACGCCGGCGCGCGATCGCCTCGAGTTGCGCTTCGCCCTGCCCGTTGCGTCCTCGCCTGTGTTCACGCTGATCGATGCGCGCGGCCGCCGGGTCGCGATCTTCGAGCCCGGCTTGCAGCCTGCCGGACCGGGCCGGCTTACCTGGTCGCTTGGTGGCGGGGGCGGCGGGGGTGGCGCTGTCGGTGCGCCCGTGCCGGCGCCGGGTGTCTACTTCCTGCAGATGGCAGCCGCGGAAGCCATGGCCCG
>JBKJNH010000352.1:0-16279 GCA_046596055.1 Candidatus Eiseniibacteriota bacterium | reverse complement strand
GAGCCCGACGCGCTGGGCCAGGCGGCGCCGACCCTGTCGGGCTCGGCTACCTCGCGCTGGGCCAGGCGGGGCCGACCCTGTCGGGCGGCGAGGCGCAGCGGCTCAAGATCGCCCGCGAACTGGCGCTTCCTGGAGCGGGGGATGCCCTGTTCCTGCTCGACGAGCCCACGGTCGGACTCCACCTGTCGGACGTTCAGCGTTTGCTCGACGTGCTGAGCGCCCTGGTCGCGGCCGGGCACACCGTCGTGCTGGTCGAGCATCATCTCGACGTGATCGCGAACGCGGACTGGGTCGTCGACCTCGGACCCGAGGGGGGCGACGCCGGCGGCACGCTGGTGGGCGAGGGTCCACCCGAGGTGATCGCCGCGCTCCCCGCGTCGTGGACCGGGCGTTTCCTCGCGGCGGAGGCACGCCGGCGGGCGGTCTAGCTCTCCTTGCCGGCGGAGGATCGTGCCGCGAGCAGCTTCATCAGCTCGGTCGGCGCGACCGGCTTGACCAGGTGGGCGTCGAACCCGGCCTCGGCCGACTTGCGCCGATCGTCGTCCTGGCCCCATCCGGTCAGGGCGAACAGTCGCATGTTCGCGCCCCACGGCGAATTCCGGATTGCTCGCGCCACCTCGTAGCCGTTCAGGCGGGGGAGCCCGATGTCGAGCAGCACGATCTCGGGGCCGAACGTCTCGGCCGCGGCAAGGGCCGCGACGCCGTCGTGGGCCACCCGGGTGTCGTTGCCGGCGAGCTCGAGGACGGTCGCCAGCGATTCGGCGGCATCCACGTTGTCGTCGACCACGAGGATGCGACGGGCCACGGGGACCGCCGCCGCCGGCTCCATCGCGGGCGGCTTCGGGAGGGCCGCGACGACGGGTGCAAGGGGCAGGCGGACCGTGAACTCGGTGCCCTGCCCGAGGCCGGGGCTCTTCGCCTCGACGCTGCCGCCGTGCAATTCGACCAGGGACTTGACCAGGGTGAGCCCGATGCCGAGACCGCTGATCGAGCGTTCGAGTGAAATGTCGACCTGCATGAACAGGTCGAAGACGCGGGTGAGCTGATCGGGGGCGAGGCCGATCCCGTTGTCCCGCACGCGGAGCACGGCCGTCCTGCCTTCCACCCCGAGGCCGACCTGGACCTGGCCGCCGGGGCCGGTGAACTTGAGCGCGTTGCTGAGCAGGTTGTCTGCCACCTGGGCCAGCCGGGCGGGATCGGCGTCGAGAGGGACCGGCCCGTCCGGTAAGGCGACGCTCAACCCGATGCTCCGGTGTTCGGCCTCGGGGCGGCATGCTTCGACGGCCTGGGCGATCAGCGCGGTCACGTCGGTCCGTTCCCGTCGCAGCTCGATGCGGCCGCGGGTGATGCGGCTGACGTCGAGCAGGTCGTCGACGAGCCGCACCATGTGTCCGACCTGGCGCTCCATCACGGCCGCCGCGGTGCGCACCGTCGCGGCGTCGGAGCCCTTCTGCCGGATGATCTCGAGGGAGTTGCGCAGCGGGGCCAGCGGATTCCGTAGCTCGTGCGCCAGCATGGCGAGGAACTCGTTCTTCCTGCGGTCGGCCTCGAACAGGTCGGCGGAGGTATGACGCAGCTCGTCCGCCAGTTCCAGCTGTTCCGTGACGTCGGTGTGGGTCCCGAACCAGCGCGTCACCCTGCCCTGCTCGTCGCGGATCGGCTGCGCGCGCGAGAGAAACCAGCGATAGCTGCCGTCCCTGCTGCGCAGCGGGAAGGTGTCCTCCCAGACCTCGCCGCTGTCCCACGAGTGCTGGAGGCGGGCGACGACGCGATCGAGATGGTCGGGATGATGGACCTTGGTCCATCCCCAGCCCTGCATTTCCTCCAGCGTGGTGCCGGTGTAGTCGTACCAGCGCTGGTTGTACCAGTAGATCCAGCCCTGTGCGTCGGCGGTCCACGCGAACTGGGCCATGTTGTCGGCCAGGGTGCGGAATCGCTCCTCGCTCTCGAGCAGCGCCACCTCGATCCGCCGGAAGTGCGTGAGGTTGAAGAAGTAGCACACCGCGCCGAAGCGCCCATCGGGCAGCAACACGCGGGTCACCTGCCACTCGTAGGACTCGACCGAATCGACATCGAGCCGTTTCTCGGTCAGGCTCGGCGCGACGTAGACCTCTCCGGTTTCGAGCGTGTGCCGGAAGTGGTCGATCGCCTCGCTGGCGAACGGTTCGGGCCAGATGATGCGCAGGGCTTCTGCCAGGTCGCGCCCGATCAACGGCCGCACGCTGGCGAATGCCGCCTGCGCGCCGGCGTTCACCTGCACGATGCGAAAGTCCGCATCGACCACGTAGACCCCGAAGGGGGCGTGCTCGATGAGCCGGAGGAAGGTGGCGGCGCTGCGGCGCGTCTCGTCCTCGGCCAACTCGCGCTCGGTGACGTCGACCAGCATGTTGATCCCGCCCACGATCTCGCCCGCGCCGTCGCGCAGGGGTGTGGGGAACGCCTCTATCCAGCGGCGCGTGCCGTCGGGCCGTTCGACGATCCCCTTGACCCCGGAGATCGGCCCGCCTTGCCGCAGGGCGAGCACGAGCGGACTCTGCTCGAACGATAGCGGGACGCCGTCGGCGTCGTAGAGCCTCCAGATCACGCCCCACTCGTCCGTGCCGAGCACGGGCGTGCGGCCGGCGAGCTCGGTGGTGGCCGGGTTGAAGTGGGTGAGCCGTCCGTGCGCATCGGTCGTGTACACCGCCGACGGCAGGGCGTCGATCATCTCCCGGAAACGCCGCTCGCTCTCGCGCAACTCGAGGTTCAGACGCTCCGTCGCCCGTCGCGAGGCGATCGCATCCTCCATCAGGTTGAGCGCTGCGCGGCGTGCCTCCTCGCTGCGCCGCAGCGTCGTCGCTGGGCCGCCTTCGGGTGCGGGGTGGATCACGAAAGGCCGCGGCTCGGGATCCGGCGCCGGCGCACTCACGACGGGTTCCCCGCCCCCGGCTCGGGGTCGAGCTTGAAGCGCGGCGCCTCACCGAGTTTCCCGCTCAGCACATTGATCTCGCGTTTCAGCTCGATCATCCGAAGCTCGCGCCCGACCGCCATGTCGTTGAATCGATTCAGCTCGTCCACCTGCGCCTGGAGGTTGACCTGGTGCATCAGGAGTGCATCTTCGGCCTGCCGGCGCACGGTGATGTCCTCGATGGCGAGGAGGATCCGCTCGGACCCCTGCACCGGGCCGACCATGCGACGGGCGTTGAGCAGCATGTTGCGCGTGCCCAACGACTCGAAGTCGCGGTCGACCTCGAAGTCCTCGACGCTGTTGTTCAGCGGCAAGATCGTCTCGAGCAGCTCGCGCAGTCGCGGGATGTCCCACTCCCGGGCGCCCAGCTCGAAGACGTTCTTGCCCAGCGTCGTCGCGGGGGAGGCCGCGAAGGTGCGATAGAACGCGGCGTTGGCCGTCTCGACGCGCAGCGCCCCATCGAGCACCAGGAGCGGTTCGCGCAAGGTCGCGAGCGTGTTCTCGGCCAGATTGCGGGCGGCCGTGACCGCCTGTTCACTCTGCTTGAGTCCGTCGATGTCGACCATCACCAGCACGGCGCCGTCCACCCGGTTATCGAGCGTGAGGTAGGGACGCATCCGCAGGGAGTGCCAGCGCCCCGCGCGATCACTCACCTCGCACTCCTGCTCGCGGATCGAGGCGATGACCTCGGCGGCCATGGCCCCCGGATCGATCGGGATGTCCTCGCCGGATGCCGCGTCCGCGACCCTTGTCAGCTGAAGACGCAGCTGGTTGATCGGCCGTCCGATGTCGCCCGCCAGCAGATCGAACAGCTTCTCCGCCTGCGGGCTGAAGCGGCGGATGGTGAGGTCGCGTCCCAGGAGCACGACGGCGAGTCGGGAGGAGGTCTGCAGGTTGACCAGGTCGTCGTTGAGCCGATTGAGGTCGAGGTTGCGATGGTTCATCTCGTCGTTGACCGTGATCAGCTCTTCGTTCGCCGACTCCAGCTCCTCCTTCGAGGTTTCGAGCTCCTCGTTGACGCTCTGCAGTTCCTCGTTGGCGGACTGGACCTCCTCACCGGCCGCCTGCAGCTCCTCGTGCGATGCCTCGTGTTCCTCCTGGATCGTCTGCAGGTACGCCCGTGTCTCCTTCAGGTCGCCCTCAAGTTCGAGGATGCGTTCGGAATGTTCATGCGACTCCGGGGGCGTCGGTGTCGGCGTCGTCGCCGGCGTCGTCGCGGAGTCGTCCACTGCCGGCAGCGTGCCGCGACCGCCCGTACCGACGTCCCGCGGGTCCCCGAAGAGGATCAGGAAGCAGGGCTCACGCAGATTCTTGAGCGGAATGACCTCCAGGTTCACGGTGCGGTCCCGGCCGTCCTGCCGCAGTCGGACCTTGTCCCGGCGCACCACCCGCATGTCCTTCCGGGCTTCCTCGAGTGCGGCGCGCAGCGGCAGCATCAGGCCCTCGCGCGCCATCTTGAGGAGGTCGAAGCTCGCCTTTCCCGAGGGTGGCTCGAGGTAGGCGCCGGTCATGCCGCGGAACTGCAGCACCTGCAACTCCGAGTTGACCAGCACCCCCGGAGGGGCGAACTGGCTGACCATGATCCGGTCCGCCTCGCGCTGCGCATTGAGCTCGCCCCGCGGCTCCGCCGACGGATCCAGGTTCTCTGCTCGCCGCAGGGGAAGGGGAGGCAACGCCTCGCGCGGGGGGAGCGTTCCCGGCTCCCGGGGGGTCCCCGTGAGCGTGGCCCGAGAGGGCGCGTCCTTCCGCGCGTAGATCTTGAAACGCTTGTCCACCGGTTCGAACAGGTCGCTGAATCCGCCGACCGATTCCGAGGCGCCCAGCAGGAGGTAGCCTCCGGGCTTGAGCGCATAGTGGAACGTTGGCATCGCCTTCTTCTGCAGGCTCGGCTCGAGATAGATCAGCAGGTTCCTGCAACTGATCAGATCCAGGCGCGAGAACGGCGGGTCCGTGATCAGGTTCTGTCGCGCGAACACGACCATTTCGCGCAGCAACTTGCTCACGCGGTAGCCGCCATCCTCCTCCACGAAGAAGCGGCGCAGCCGCTCCGGCGAGAGATCCTGGGCGAGGCTCCGGGCGTACAGGCCATGCCGCGCCTTGTCCAGCAGGGCGTCGTTCAGGTCGGTGGCGAAGACCTGGAGTCGGCGCTGCTCCGGCGCGACCCCTGCCGCCTCGACGAACGTCATGGCGATCGAGTACGCCTCCTGCCCCGTGGAACAGCCGAGGACCCAGACCCGGATCGGAGCGTTCGTCGGCTGCGTGAGCAGCCGGGGCAGGACCTCGCTCTTGAGGGCCTCGAACATCTCCGGATTGCGGAAGAAGCTGGTCACACTGATCAGGACGTCGGAGTACAGGGCGTCGAGTTCACGGGTGTTGCCCTTGATGAAGTCCGCGTACTCCTCCAGGGTCTCCAGCCGGCTCAGGATCACGCGCCGGTTGACGCGGCGCTGGATGGTTGCGGACTTGTAGAGCGAGAAGTCCACGCCGGAGTGGTTGCGCAGGGAGATCAGGACCTGCTTGTAGCCGCTGCCCGCCGTTGCGTTCGCTCCTGCCCGCTGGCTGCCGCCGCCGCTGGCCGCGGCCTCGGCCCGCGCCTGCGCTGCGCCGATCGACGGGGTCCCGTGTCCCCCCGAGGGGAGAGGGCTTGCGTCGTCCACGTGTTCCGTGCCCTCGGCGCGGTCGGTCTCCGGGCGCGTCGGATATTCCCTGGGTTGGCCCGCCACGTACGGGTGTACGGCAATCCGCCCCAGCTCCTGCGCGATGGCGATCGGCGACAGGACCAGGTCCACGCAGCCCGCGGCCACGGCGCTGCGCGGCATCGAGTTGTGCTTGGCCGAATCATCCTGGGCGAAGGTGATCCCGCCCTCGGCCTTGATCGCCTCCAGTCCCATCGTCCCGTCGCTCGCGGTGCCGGAGAGCACCACCCCGATGGCCCGATCCTGCTGGTCCTCGGCCAGCGACTCGAAGAACGTATCGATGGGCCGGTGCGGGGTGCGCGTGCGCGGCCGTGGCTCCAGCAGGAGGACTCCCTCCCTGATGCTGAGGGTCGTGTCCGGCGGAATGATGTGGACGTGATTGGCCTCGACCCGCTGGTTTGTCGTGATCTCGGTGACCGGCAGTTTCGTGGCGCGTCCGAGGATCTTCGCCAGCGCGCTTTCGTGCTGGGGATCCAGGTGCTGCACGAGCACGAACCCCATGCCGGTGTCGAGCGGCAGGGCACCCAACAGTTGGGTGAACGCCTCGAGCCCGCCGGCGGATGCGCCGATGCCGACGATTGCAAACGGCCTGAGCCCGGTTGCGCTCTCGGGCGGAACCGCGTCCGGACCCGCCTCGTTCCTGTGCTCGGGCGGATCCGGTTGCGTCGGTCGGGGCGATTCGGCGTCCTTCTTTCGGCGCATTGGGCAAGCTCCATCCCTTCGAGATCGGGCCGGTTGGAGGAGAGTTCCATGTCAGGAAACGGCCTTTGCGCCCCGGGGTCAAGTCCGTTGCGGCGCCACTGCCGTTGCGGCGGCACCTGGCGCCGGCCCCGACGTTGACCGCAGGAGGCGGCGAGCCTACAATCGTTCGGCTCCCCCGGATCGAGCCTTCGTGCCCCTTGCCCCCAGGAGTCCCCGATGAACTCTGTGCGACCTCTGTTCCTTGCCTTCCTCGCGCTCGCGACCCTGCTCGCGCCGACGACCGCGGCCGCCCAGGGCGGTGGCGCCTGCTGCATCCTCCCGGACGCCGGGGATGGGTCGGCCAGCCTGCCTCCCGACTGCGCGGTCGGCTACACCGGTTCTTCGGCCATCATCGACGGGCTACCGATCGGCAGCCCGGTGCAGATCGCCGCCCGGCTGCGCTCTTTCACCGCCGTCGTCGAGTCGCCGGGCGGGACCCTGGGCGGGGAGCAGTCGTCGTGGAACGCGACGCTCGATCTCGTTCTCACGGGCACCGGCGTGTACCTCGGTTACAACCGCTTCATCGCCATGCCCGTGAGCGGAGTCAGTCACGCGGCCCCGCGCGTTCCGTTCGCGCCCGTCCAGGCGTTCGCCATGGACCTGTGGCAGATGCAGGGCCAGATCACGCTCGATCCCGACTTCGACCTGCTGCGTGTCACGGCCGGGGGAAATTTCGGCATGCCCAGCCCGGGGCAGACCGTGTTGACGTCGAATGGCGGAGGCTGGGAGGTGAACAGCTACATCGACCTCACCCACCGCATTGACTTCGTCGGCAATCCCGTTGGCAACTTCGCCGGCCGCTCGGGCAGCACGACGCACGTGCACCCGCGCTTCGAGATGTGCTACGAGCGACCGACGCCGGCGGTGTCCGCATCCTGGGGCGGTCTCAAGGCGACGTATCGATAGTTCCCGGAATCAGGAGGGCGGCGAGGGCTCGCGCAGCTCCGCCGCCACCTGCGCCAGGCCGGCGGCATCCTCGATCTCGCGGGGCCCGAGGAAGCCGCCCTCGGTCAGCACGCCGCGCACGAGCGACAGCGGCGCCTCCTCGAACGGGACGTTGACGACGTGCGCACCCGCCGGCGCGTCGCTCCACACCTCGGCAGGATCGCGGCGCGGCAGCGTGAGCCGACGACAGCGATCGGGCAGGAACTTCGCGCGCTGGGCGAGGAGATACGCCGGCACGTTCAGCTCGCGGGCGATCAGCAACAGTCCGTAGACACCCGCCTTTCCGACGAACGTCCGCTCGCGGATCGCGTCGGCGCCCAGCCACAGGGCACCCGCCTGTGGCAGCAGGAGCCCGAGCGCGCCGTCGACGGCAAGCCAGGTCGTCACGCCGGCGTCGGCCAAAGACGCGGCGAGCATGCGCCCTTCGTTCATCGGCCGACTCTCCGAGCACAGGACCTGCACCGGCCGGCCCGTGGCGTGAGCGGCGAGCAGGGCACGTTCGACGAGGCTCGAGCGCGTGGTGGTCGCGATCCAGCCCGAGGTGGGGACGAGCTCGGTCGCGCGGCGCACGATCTCGTCACCCGCCGCGGTGAAGTCGCGGCGCCAGGCGGCTAGCGCGGCGACGACGCGGGCGGCCGACTCGTCGGGCGGGGCGCTCTCCTCGCGGGCCTTCCGGGCGACGAGCAGGGCGCGCGTGCCCAGGGCGACGAAGGCGGCCATCGCGGGCTGGGCGTCGGCCTCGAGTCTGGCGGCCGCGGCGAGCATGTCGTAGTCGCCGCCCGCGGCGGCGGCCAGGTCGGCCAGCCGCGCCGCGGCGGCCTCGACCTGCGGCGTCTGCGGCGAAACGGAATTCATGGAACCAGGATCGCTCATGGCCGCACCATGCCGGAGGCGACACCGGCGGCCCAACCGGAATCTTCGGTCCCCGTGCTATCCCTTCCGATGACAGCGGGTTGCCGCGTTCGCCCGCGGTGTGCTACGGTGCCGTGTCGCCAAGGGAGGAGGGGGCGCTTTCCCGCACCCAAGCTTCCCGGCTCCCTCGTTCCGGTCTTTCCCCGGGGGCGCGCCGCTGCGCGCCTGCCCCGGAGGTGCTTTGGACGTCACCACCTCGCCCGGCCAGGACATCCTGGCTCGCGTCACCCGCCCGAACCGCTACGTGGGGAACGCGCTGCATGCCCCCCGCAAGCCGCTCGATCGCGCCGAGGTGACCGTCTGCCTGGCGCTCGCCGATGCGTACGAAATCGGCATGTCGCACGTCGGACTGCGGATCCTGCACCATCGCATCAACCAGCGCCCCGATGCCGCCGCCGAGTTCTGCTTCTCGCCGTGGCCCGATGCGGAGGCCGCGATGGTCGAGGCCGGGCGCAAGTTGTTCTCGCTCGAGTCGCAGCGGCCCCTGTGCGAGTTCGACATCCTCGGGATCTCCCTGCAGTACGAACTCCACTACACGAACGTGCTCGCCATGCTCGATCGCGGGGGCATTCCGCTCCATGCGCGCGACCGTGGCGAGCGCGACACGCTGGTGGTCGGCGGGGGACACGCCGCGTTCAACGCGGAGCCGATGAGTGATTACTTTGATTGTTTCATCGTCGGGGATGGGGAAGAGATTATTCTGAAGCTTCTCGATGAAGTCAAAGTCTGGCCCAAGGGCGAGTGTGATCGAAAGACTCTGCTCGCTGCGCTCGCAGGACATGGCGGCATCTATGTCCCTTCGGGGTATGATTTGGTGCCGAACGCGCAGGGGTATCTCTGCCCGCAGGCGCTTCCCGGCTTCCCGGCGACCGTGCAGTCGGTGTGGGTCGAGTCGCTCAAGCCCGAGTATTACCCCGACAAGCCGATGGTGCCGCTGTCCGAGATCACGCACGACCGCCTCGCGGTCGAGGTGATGCGCGGCTGCACCCGCGGCTGCCGCTTCTGCCAGGCGGGCATGATCAATCGCCCCGTGCGCCAGAAGGCGCCGGCGCAGATCGTCGACGAGGTGATGACCGGCCTCGCGGCGACCGGGTACGACGAGGTGTCGCTGCTGTCGCTGTCGACGACGGATCACTCGGAGATCGTCGAGGCCGTCGACAAGATCACCTCGAACCTGTGCGGCGCGTCGTCGGTCGCGCTGTCGCTGCCGTCGACGCGGCCCGGCACGCTGCCCGAGCGCCTGGCGAAGACGATGACCGAGGGCAAGAAGCCGCACCTCACGCTGGCGCCCGAGGCGGGCACGCAGCGCATGCGCGACGTCATCAACAAGGGCGTGTGCGAGGACGAACTGATCGAGTCCATCTCGATCGCGGCGAAGCAGGGGTACACCGGCGCCAAGCTCTACTTCATGATCGGCCTGCCCGGCGAGCGTCCCGAGGACATCGTCGGCATCGTCGCGCTGGCCCGGAAGGCGCTGGGCGCCGGACGCGCGACATCGCGCAACTTCACGATCACCGTCTCGATCTCGCCGCACGTGCCCAAGGTGCAGACCCCGTTCCAGTGGGAAGCGCAGGACGCCAGCGCGCTGGTCGAGGAGAAGGTCCGCATCCTGCGCCGCGAGGTGAAGGGCACGCCGATCGTGCTCAAGTGGCGCGACTCGGAGACGGCGTTCCTCGAGGGCGTCTTCTCGCGCGGCGATCGCCGGCTGGGCGCGGCCATCCTCGAGGCCTACCGTCGCGGCTGTCGCTTCGACGGCTGGACCGAACACCTCAAGTACGACGTGTGGATGAGCGTGTTCCAGGACCTCGGGATCGACGCCGTGAAGTACCAGGAGCCGCGCCGGATCGACGTGCCCCAGTGCTGGGAGCACATCGCCTCGCCGGTGACCCGCAAGTTCCTGCTCAAGGAGCGCGAGAAGTCCGAACAGGCGAAGGTGACGGTCGATTGTCGCCTCGCGTTCTGTCATGCCTGCGGCATCGACGACTGCCCCGACCGCCTGTCGCCCACGGGACGGCGGCCCGGGCAGGAGGACGTCCGCTCGCCGGTCACGGCGCAGCCGCTGCCCCTGTTCGGGCGGCGTGCGAAGAAGACGCCGCTGGCGGCGAGCCTCGCACTCGGGACGCGCTTCCGCCTGCGGTACACGAAGGGTGCGGACCTGCGCTTCATCTCGCATCTCGAGTTGATGCGCGCCTGGGAGCGCACGCTGCGTCGCAGCACGCTGCCCATCGCCCTGACCCAGGGGTTCCGCAAGCATTTCAAGATGGCGTTCGGCCCGCCGTTGTCGGTGGGCTACACCTCGATCGCCGAGTACTTCGACCTCGAGTTCACCCGCCCCCCGGCCGTGGACCTCGAGGAGGTGTTGTCGTCGTTGTTGCCGTCCGGCCTTTCCCTGTCCGGCTGGCAGCCCATCCTCTACAAGACGGCCTCGCTGATGGCCTCGGTGGATCACATGACCTACCGCGTCCGCCTGACCGACTCGTTTCTCGAGTCGGGCGAGGTCTCTCCCGATGCACTCGAGGACCTCCTGCTCGAGCGCATCTCCGACCTGCTGGGGGCGACCGCGCTGGTCGTCCGCCGCCCGGTCGCGGATGGCGTCAAGGAATTCGACGCCCGGCCCTCGCTCGAGAGCCTGCATCCGCTTCCCGGCGCCCGCGCTCTCGACCTGGGGATTCGTATGACGCCCGGGGCACAGGCACGGCCGGATGAGTTCGTGAGGCTCCTGCTGCCTCAGGCGGATTCCCGCCTGCTGGCCGTCGAGCGGACCGGGCTCTACAAGCTCGAAGGAGAGGACCGTCTTTCGCCTTTCGACCTGCTCACGCTCGCGGCCCGCCCCCAGGAGGAGCGCCGCGCCACCGGGTAACGAATGCGGAAGCGCATCGTCATCAACGCCGATCCCCACGAAACACGGATCGCGATCCTCGAAGAGAATGAACTGGTCGAGCTCCTTGTCGAGCGCGGCGAGAAGCGCAGCCACGTCGGAGACATCTACAAGGGTCGCGTCAACGCGGTCCTCCCCGGCATGCAGGCGGCGTTCGTCGAAATCGGCCTCACCAAGACCGCATTCCTGCACGCCTCCGACCTGGCCGAGAACCTGGCCGACCTCGACGAGTTCGAGGGCGAAGAGGAGTCATCGGGTCGTGGCGGCGGGGGCCGGCGGCAGCGCCGCCCCGTCCCCAAGATCGAGGACTGCCTGAAGAAGGGGCAGGAGATCCTGGTGCAGGTGACCAAGGAGTCGATCGGCACCAAGGGTCCGCGCGTGACGCAGCAGGTCTCGCTGCCCGGGCGCTTCACCGTGTTCATGCCGGGCGTCGATCACTCGGGCGTGTCGCGCCGCATCGAGGACCGTGCCGAGCGGCAGCGCCTGAAGGCGCTGGTCGCCGAGCACCGGCCCAAGGGCGCGGGGCTGATCGTCCGCACGGCGGGGGACGGCAAGGGCGAGAAGGAGTTCGCCAACGACGTGAATTACCTGATCAAGTTGTGGGAGAAGGTGGATCGCAAGACGAAGACCGCCCGGGCTCCAAGCTTGATTCATCGCGAACTCGAGCTGACCACCGGGTTGATCCGGGATCTCTTCACCGAAGACGTCGAAGAGCTCGTGATCGATTCGAAGGACGCGCATCGCGATATCCTGAATTACCTGCGCTCGATCTCCCCGGAACTGCGCGAGCGCGTCAAGCTGTACAAGGGTCGCCAACCGATCCTCGACGCCTACGACATCGAAGCCCAGATCGAGAAGGCCTTCGAGCGCAAGGTGTGGCTCAAGAAGGGCGGCTACCTGGTCATCGACCAGACCGAGGCGCTGGTCTCGATCGACGTCAACACGGGGCGCTTCACCGGCAAGAAGAACCAGGAAGACACGATCTTCAAGACCAACATCGAGGCGGCCCGCGAGGCGGCGCGCCAGCTCCGGCTGCGCGACATGGGCGGCATCATCGTCATCGACTTCATCGACATGGAGATCGAGTCGAACAAGAAGGCCGTGCTCGACGAGTTGCGCCAGAACCTGCGGCTCGACCGCTCGCGCACCAAGGCGTTCGCCGTGTCGGACCTGGGCCTGGTCGAGATGACGCGCCAGCGCGAGCGTCCGTCGTTGCTCGCCTACTACAGCGAGGACTGCCCGAACTGCGACGGCATCGGCAAGATCCTCTCCCTCGAGTCCGTGATGGTGAAGCTCGAGCGCCTGCTGCGCCGCATCTCGGCGGCCGGCAAGGAGAAGGAACTGGTCATCCGCGTCTCGCCGGACGTGGCGGTCTACATCCTCGAGCACAACGGCCGTCGCCTGGCCGAAGTCGAGCGCCGCTACAAGCTGTCGATCGACCTCAAGGACGACCCGCAGGTGCGCCGCGAGGAGATCAAGATGTTCTCCGCCCGCACGAAGCAGGAGATCACGGACCAGTACGCGACGAGGTGACCCGTGAAGTTCGCAAGAGCGCTCCTCGCCGTGAACTCCGCGATGTTCATCGGGTTGGGGGTGTGGGTGCTGCTCGCTCCGTCGACTGTCGCCGCGTTCGTGACCTTCAATCTCTCCTCACCGACGGCGCGGGCCGAGTTCCTCGCCTTCTATGGCGGCTTCGAGCTGGGCTTTGGCCTCTTCCTTGCCGCCTGCGTCACACACCCGGCATGGCTACAGCCGGGGCTCCTCGCGCTGGGTCTGGCCCTGTTCTGCACCGGCGCGGCCCGCGCGTACGGGATCGCCACCGCGGGGCCGGTGCAGGAAAACCTGGTCCAGTTCATGGTCTTCGAGCTGGCCGTCGCCCCCGTCTGTTTCATCGCAGCCCGACGCCTCGGGTCGACCCGCCCGTCCAGCGCGGCCTCGGAGTGAGCGCAGGAACCTGACAGGAACCTCACTTGGCCGCGCCGCCCGGCGCGCGTACCTTCCATCGCGGTCCCCACCGGTCCACGCTCTCTCGCGAGGAGATCTCCCTCATGATCGTCACCACCACGCACGCACCCGGCACGTTCTGCTGGCCCGAGTTGTCCACGTCGGACCAGGCCAGCGCCGAGAAGTTCTACACGAGCCTGTTCGGCTGGACCGTCTCCCGGACGCCGATGGGTCCCGACTCCCATTACACGATCTTCCAGAAGGGCGGCGTGCCGGTCGCTGCCGCGGCGACGATGATGCCCGAGGTCGCGGCGCAGGGCGTTCCGCCGCACTGGCTGTCGTACGTCGCGACGGAGAACGTCGATGCGTCCGTTGCCACCGCGCAGAAGCTGGGCGGCACGCTCGTGGCCGGGCCGTTCGACGTCATGGAACACGGACGCATGGCCGTGCTCACCGACACGACCGGCACGCCGTTCGCGGTGTGGCAGGCGAAGCAGCATCCTGGCGTCGGCGTGCTCGACGAGGACCACTCGCTCGTGTGGACCGAGCTGTGCACCGACGACACGACGAAGGCAGCGGCTTTCTACGAGGGCCTGTTCGGCTGGACGACCGAGAAGTGGCCGGACTCGCCAATGGACTACACGATCCTCAAGCGTGGCGAGGCGATGGCCGGCGGCATGATGGCGAAGACGCCGGAGATGGGCCCGGTGCCCAACCACTGGATGCCGTACTACGGGGTGGCCGATTGCGACGGCACGGTGAAGAAGGCCGAGGGCCTGGGCGCCAACGTGGTCGTCCCGCCGATGGACGTCCCGAACGTGGGCCGCACCGCGGTGCTGGCCGATCCGCAGGGCGCGACGTTCTCGATCATGCAGTTCGCGCCGATGACGTAAACGCGGCCGGGAACCGGCCGCTACGGTAGGTCCAGGGGGCCGGCGAGCGATCGCCGGCCTCTTTGCATTCGGTCGCTACCTGGACACGTCCCCGCGATGACCGACGCGCACGATCAGCACGATCAACTTCCTGTCCTCGATCCGGTAGACGATCCTGTACATGCCGACGCGCAGGCGAAGGTGATCGCTGCCGCGCAGGTGGATGGCGCCCGCGGGGCGGGGGTCGGTCGCGAGGGCGCGGATCTTTCCGATCACGCGCCGGCGGGCCTCGAGCGGGAGCGCCGCGATCTCGCGCGCGGCGCTCGGGAGGATCAGGACCTCATAGCTTGCCACGCCGCGCCAGGTCCCGGACGAAGTCCTCGAAGCGGAGCGGGGCCTCGCCATCACGGTCGCGGATGGCGGCGAGGTCCGCGGCGTCCTCGGCGAGATACTGCCGGACGGCGTCGTTGACCAGGTCCGAGATCGAGTGCTCGGTGGCGGCGGCGCGCAGGCGGAGCGCCTTGTGGAGGTCGTCGCGGAGATAGATGGTGGAGCGGCGGACGGAGCTCATGGGAAGAGGATAGCGTCCTGACGTCATGACGTCAATCGGGCCCCCGGACCTCCCAGGCGCTTGACCCCGGTCGCCCGAACTTGGTATGAATAACCCGGTTTGCAGAACGTTGGGCGGATCGCTGGGCCACCGCCGTACGACTCGCCGGCCCCTCGACCCGCCTTTCTTGTTGCCCGGCCCATGCCGGCAATTCCCGGCAGCCTCGCCGGAAGCGAAGGAGAACTCCCGATGTACGCGATCGTCACCATCGCCGGCAAGCAGTGGCACGCCGAGCCGAAGGCCATCCTCGACGTCCCGCTCCTCAGCGTGCAGCCCGGCGACACGGTCACGTTCGACGAGGTGCACCTCGTGGCCGATGCCGGCAAGGTCACGCTGGGTCGCCCGTTCATCGCCGCCGCGAAGGTCGTCGCCACCGTGCTCGAAAACGGCCGCGGACCCAAGCTCGTGATCGGCAAGTTCAAGCGCCGGAAGGCCTATCGCCGCACGAAGGGCCACCGCCAGGATTACACCCGCATCCAGATCGAGTCGGTCACGGCCTAGCCGCGACCGCCGCCTGAAGAGAGGTCACGTACCATGGCTCACAAAAAAGGCCAGTCCAGCGTCAAGAACGGCCGTGACTCCAACGCGCAGCGTCTCGGCGTGAAGGCGTACGGCGGCCAGCTGGTGCATGCGGGGTCGATCCTCGTCCGCCAGCGCGGCACCGTGTTCCACCCCGGCCCCAACGTGGGCAAGGGATCCGACGACACGCTGTTTGCTCTCGTGCACGGCACCGTCGTGTTCAAGCGCTGGGGCCGCGACAAGCAGAAGATCATGATCGAGCCGCTGAAGGTGGAAATCACCTCCGACGCGGTCGAGGCTTGAGGCTCGCTTGAACGTCAAGGTCTCGGTCGTCGGCGGCGGCAACGTCGGGGCGAACACCGCCCTCTACATCGCGGAACGCGGCCTCGCCGACGTGACGCTCATCGACATCGTCGAGGGCATGCCCCAGGGCAAGGCGCTCGACCTCACGCAGGCGGCGCCGCTGTGGCACTCGGCCGCGCGCGTCACGGGCTCGAACTCGCTCGATGACGTCAAGGGCTCGTCGGTCGTGGTCATCACCGCGGGCTTCCCGCGCAAGCCTGGCATGTCGCGCTCGGACCTGCTCAAGGCCAACGCCGACATCGTCGGCCCGGCCGCCGAGGCGGTGAAGAAGCACGCCCCGAACGCGACCGTGATCGTGGTCACCAATCCGCTCGACGTGATGGCGTACGTCGCATGGCGGAAGACGGGCTTCCCCAAGCAGCGCGTGCTCGGCATGGCCGGCATTCTCGACTCGACGCGCTTCCGTGCGTTCGTGGCGATGGAGCTCGGCGTGGCCGCGCCCGACGTGCAGGCGATGGTGCTCGGCGGGCACGGCGACTCGATGGTGCCGCTGCCGCGCTACACCACCGTCGGCGGAATCCCGATCACCGAGCTGCTGTCGAAGGAGCGGATCGAGGCCCTGTCGCAGCGCACGCGCGACGGCGGCGCCGAGATCGTCAAGCTCCTGAAGACGGGCAGCGCCTACTACGCGCCCGCGATGTCGGCGGTCGAGATGGTGCAGGCGATCCTGCGCGACGAGAAGCGCGTCGTTCCGTGCTCCGTGCTGCTCGACGGCGAGTACGGGATGAAGGGGCTCTTCCTCGGCGTGCCGGTCGTCCTCGGCGCCGCCGGCGTGGAGCGTGTCATCGAGCTCTCGCTGTCGAGCGAGGAGCAGGCCATGCTCGACGCGTCCGGCAAGGGCGTCCGCGAAAT
>JBKJNH010000301.1:0-5075 GCA_046596055.1 Candidatus Eiseniibacteriota bacterium | reverse complement strand
CGCAGCCCAGCTCGAGGATGTCCATCCCGTCGGCGACGCGCGCGCGCTCGCAGGTGAGCGCCAGCATGGCGTCCTCGGCGGCGGCCAGGTCGGCCGCTCCCGTGGACCACAGGGCGGCGCTGTACTTCATGCGCGGCCCGAGCCACGGCACGTAGAACGCGGGCGGCACCTCGTAGTGCTGTCGGTTGGCCGCATCGGTGTGGACGGCCAGCGGGGCGGCCGCGATCTGTTCACGGAAGGCGGCCCGCGCGGCCGGGGTGAACGCGCCTGCGCGCTCCGCGCGGGCGCGCTGGGCGCCGAGGAAGCGGCGGATCCCGGCACGGATCGCGGCGTCCGGGACGAGCCCGCGCTCGGCCAGGTCGATGGCGACGGCCTCGACGAGCGCGCTCATCGCCGCGCGTCGGCGCCGGGGTGGCGGCGGGGCGGCCTGGGGACGAACATCGAGACCTCGCGCTGGTAGCGGCGATAGTCGTCGCCGCGGGTGACCAGTGCGCGCGCCTCGGTGGCGGGGATCCCCGTGACCTTGAAGAGGAAGAACAGCATGAACGCCGGAGCGAACAGGGTCGCGGCGGCCCAGGGCGCGCCGATGGCGAGCAGCGGGTACGTCCACCAGTGAAGCCACTCGAAGAAGTAGTTGGGATGCCGCGACCAGGCCCACAGGCCGGTGCGGCAGGTGCGGCCGCGGTTCGCGGGGTCGGCACGCCAGGCGGCAAGCTGGCGATCCGCAATCGACTCGCCGACGACGGCGACGAACCACACGGCGATGGCGAGGAAGTCCCACGGCGTGAACGGCCCGCTCTTCTTGAGCAGGATGACGAGGAACGGAATCGACAGGATCGAGTCGATCAGGCCCTGGGCCTGGAAAAACAGGAAGAACCAGGGTTGCGCCCGGGCTCCCCAGGCGGCGCGCAGCTCCTGGTAGCGGCCGTCCTCCTCCTTCGCGTGGAGCACCCGATCGCGCAGCAGGTAAAAGGCGAGGCGGAACGCCCAGATCGAGACGAGCGCGGCGAGCAGGTGCCGCCGCGGCAGCCAGCCGTCGTCGGCCCACGCGTAGAAGATGGCGAGGAATCCGAGGCCCGCGGCCCAACCCACGTCGACCACGCCGGCGTCGCGGCGCGCGCGCTGGATCAGCCACAGCACGGCCTGGAAGGCGGCCATCATCGCCCAGCCGATGAGGAACAGCGCGAGGGGAGTGGCGGTCATCCTGCGAAGCGACGGAACACGAGCACCGCGTTGTGACCGCCGAAGCCGAACGAGTTCGACATCACGGCTTCGACGTGCGCCTCGCGCGCCGTCAGCGGCACGTAGTCGAGGTCGCAGGCGGGATCGGGGTCGTGCAGGTTGATCGTGGGGTGAATGGTGCCGCGCGCGATCGTGAGCACCGCCGCGGCCGCTTCGAGCGCGGGGGCCGCGCCGAGCGCGTGCCCTGTCATTGACTTGGTCGAGTGGACGGCGAGCTTCCTCGCATGATCGCCGAATACGGTCTTGATGGCCCCGGTCTCGACCACGTCGTTGAGCGGCGTCGACGTGCCGTGCGCGTTCACCAGGTCGATCGCTTCCGGCGCGAGCCCGGCGTCGGCGAGCGCGGCGCGCATGGCGCGCACGGCGCCCTTCGCCTCGGGCTCGGGCGCCGTCAGGTGGTACCCGTCGGCCGACGCGCCGTAGCCGGCGAGCTCGCACAGGATCGTGGCGCCCCGGCGCTTCGCGTGCTCCAGCTCCTCGAGCACGAGGACGCCGGCGCCCTCGGCGATGACGAACCCGTCGCGGTCGCGGCTGAACGGACGCGAGGCGCCGGCGGGATCGTCGTTGCGGGTCGACAGCGCGCGGAGCTGGCAGTAGCCGTCGATAGCGAAAGGCGAGATCGTCGACTCGGCGGCGCCGGCGAGCGCGACGTCGGCGCGGCCGGAGCGCAGCAGGTCGAGGGCGGTGCCGATCGAGTTGGCGCCGCTGGCGCAGGCGCTGGTGACGCAGAAGTTGGGGCCGTGGCTGCCGATCTCCATCGCGATGATGCCGGCGGCGGCGTTGGGAATCACCAGCGGCACGGTGAGCGGATGGAACTTGCCGGGGCCCTTCTCGAGGAACGGGATGTGCTCGCGCTCGAAGAAGTCGAACGCGCCGATGCCCGAGCCGACGATGATCGCGCTGCGATCGCGCACGTCGGCGGCGTCATCGCCGGCGAGCCCGGCCGACTCGACGGCCTCGAGGGCGGCGCCGAGCGCGAGCTGGGAGAAGCGGGCCGTGCGCTTGGCGGTCTTCGGGCTGAGGCGGGTGTCCGCATCAAAGTCGACGACTTCACCGGCGATGCGGCTGCGCAGTAGGGACGCATCGAACGCGGCGATCGGGCGCACGCCGGAACGGCCCGCGAGGAGCGCGCTCCAGTAGGCCTCGACCCCCGTGCCGTTCGGCGCGCAGACGCCGAGACCGGTCACGACGATTCGACGCTGGGTCATCCGGCTGTGAAGGAGCGTCCGTCCAGCAGGGCGAAGTGGAAGCTGCGCGGCCGCGTGCGCGACTCGAGCTTCTCGGAGATGCGCGCGAGGCGCTCGGGGTAGGTGAGGATCATCTCCAGCGCCTTGTCGCCCATCGGACCGAGGCCGGTGAGCTTCTCGAGCTCCCAGTACTCAATCAGTTCCTCGACGATGCGGAGGAAGTGGCGCGGGCCGTAGAGGTCGGCGCGACGAATCACGTCGGTCATCTCGGAGAAGGCCGGGATGTTGGAGCCCGGCATGACGAACAGCCGGAGTGCGCGGGCCAGCGAGGCGAGCGCGCGATCGGTGTCGCGCTTGAGCACCTCGGCGAACACCTGGCGATAGAAGTGGAAGTGACGTGCCTCTTCGGTGCCGACGCGCTCGAGGCTGCGCGCGATGATCGGGTCGTACTCGCCGGCGCGCTTGCCGTTGTTCTGGTGGCAGACCTGCGTCGCCCGCTCCTGCATGGAGGTATAGGCGAAGAGCTGGTACGGATCGTTCTGCCAGTCGGGGTTGTAACCGAGAAGCACGTACTGGTACTGCATCTCGTCGAGCACGCGGGGGTGGACCAACCGGGCTTCCCAGAGGTAATCATGGAGGACCGTGCCGTGCCGGTCCTCTTCCGCCGTCCACATGTTCGTCCAACGCGCCCACACCGACGTGTCGGGGGTATGCGCGGAAATGACGCGGTGGAAGTGGGGCAGGCCCTCCTCGGTGAGGAGGCCCATGACCAGGGAGATGCGCACCGGGTCCGGGATGCCGCGCGCCCGCTCGCGCAGTTGCGCGAAATGGCGCTCGGGATCCTCGCCTTCGCCCGGACCGACCAGGTCGCTGGGCCACCACAGCCGCTGCTTCGCCTCGTGCGCATCGATGAGCTCGGTGACGACGGGCTCCATGTCGGCGAGGACCTCGAGCTGGTGCGGGAGCGGGTAAGCGAGGGCGGCAACGGTCATGGATTCGGGTCTCGCGGGGGTAGAGAGGGAAAGTCGAGCACGTTTCTTGCATTCTAGCCAATGGACAGGCGCGGGGCGAGCCCAATGTCGGCCCCCCGGGACCCGCCGGAAAGGACTGAAGTTGAAAGACTTGTCGACATTTCCGCCCGCCAGCGCCGAGCTCGCGGAGGACCTTCGCCGAGCCCAGTCGGGGGACCCCTGGCATGGGCCCGCCGTCGGCGAGCTGCTCCGCGGGGTCACCGCCGTCGAGGCGGCCGCCCACCCCGTGCACGGGGCCCACTCGATGTGGGAGATCGCGCTCCACCTGACGTCCTGGCGGCACGAGGTCGCCCGGCGCCTGGAAACAGGCACGCTCGCCGAACCCGCCGCGGGGGACTGGCCGGCCGTCCCGGCCGCGAACGAAGCCGCGTGGCGCGCCGCCCTGGCCGGGCTGGAGGAGGCGACCGCGGCGGTGATCGCCGCGCTGGCCACCTTCCCGGTCGAGCGGCTGGCCGCGCAGGCGGGGGACACGCGCGATCCGGCGCTGGGATCGGGCCTGACCTGGGGCGCGATGTTGCGCGGGCTCGCGCAGCACGACGCGTATCACGGCGGGCAGCTCGGGCTCCTCAAGAAGGCGCTCGCGGTGCGGGAGGCGTCGTGAGCCCGCGGGCGGGCGCGACGCGCGAGCGCGTGCGCTGTGGCTGGGCGACCGGCTTCGCCGAGTATCTCGAGTACCACGACACCGAGTGGGGCGTGCCGGTGCACGACGACCGGCACTTCTTCGAGATGCTGATCCTCGAGGGCGCGCAGGCCGGACTGTCGTGGGCGACAATTCTGAAGAAGCGCGCGGCGTATCGCAAGGCGTTCGACCGCTTCGATCCGCGGAAGGTCGCGCGCTATGACGCGGCGAAGCAGCGGGCCTTGATGGCCGACGAGGGCATCGTGCGCAACCGGCTCAAGATCGCGGCCGCCGTGAAGAACGCCCGCGCGTTCCTCGCCGTGCAGGACGAGTTCGGAAGCTTCGACGCTTACGTCTGGCGCTTCGTCGACGGCAAGCCGATCGTTGGCCGCCCGCGCACACTCGCCGACATCCGGCCCACCACCGCCGAGTCCGACGCGCTGAGCAAGGACCTGAAGAAGCGCGGCATGACGTTCGTCGGCTCGACGATCATGTACGCCTTCATGCAGGCGACAGGGCTGGTCGACGATCATGTCGTGGGCTGCTTCCGCGCGAAGAAGGCGCGGCGCTAGCGCGGCGCGGCGGAGTCGGCCGGGGTAGTCGTGGACGTGGTAGTCGTCGTGGTGGTCGTGCGGGGACGCGCGAACGGCGGCGCACCGGGCATGCGCAGGCTGGTCGTGCCGATCGAGTCCTCGATGCCCGCCAGGCTGTCGGTGCTGACGCGCGCGAAGAGGATCGCATCCCAGTCGACACGATGATTCGACGTGCAGGTGTCGGGCACCGTGCCCTCGACGAACACGGCCGGGATCTTCCACGGGCACTCGGGCCGAGCGAGGCTGTCAGTGCGCGCGTCGATGTACACGCGCACCAGGCCCGGGTCGTCGGCGAACTCCACGACGGGAAAGTCCGCGAGCAGGCGCTTCATCGTCCGGGCCCACACCGGCATCGCCACGCCGGCGGCCGCGCGACCGAGTCCGCGCGCCCGGTCGTAGCCGC
>JBKJNH010000291.1:0-3683 GCA_046596055.1 Candidatus Eiseniibacteriota bacterium | reverse complement strand
GCAGACCGTCGAGCTGCCCGAGCTCCCGGAACTTCCGGACGAGGCGCCTGACTCAGGCGACTGGGTCGACCGGTCGTCAGCCCACCACCGCCTCGACGACGCTGACCGCCGATTCCGTCGGCACCACGCGCGTGAGCCGGAACCCGGCCCGAGCCAGCAAGTCGCGGTATTCGTGCTCTGTCCGCTCCTGCCCCCCGGGCACCACCAGCATCACGATGTCGAGCATCTTGCCCGGGTGCGGCGTGTTGCCCTCGGGCAGCACCATCTCGACGAGGAGAAGTCGTCCGCCCGGCCGCATCGCCGCCCGGCAGTGGGCGAGGATCGCGAGGCACTGTTCCTCGGTCCAGTCGTGGATCACGTGCGAGAGCACGTAGCAGTCGCCCCCGGCGGGCACTCCGGCGAAGAAGTCGCCGCCCTCGAGCGTCACGCGCGACTCGACGCCGCGCTCGCGCAGCAACGCCGGCGCGTTCGCGATCACGTAGGGCCGGTCGAAGAGCACGCCCCGGGGTGCCGCATGGCGAGCGAGAATCGCCGACAGCAGGTTCCCGGTACCGCCGCCGACATCGATCACCGTCTCGAAACCGGAGAAATCGTACGCCGCCGCAACGGCAGCCGGCTCCGCGCCGTGGAAGCCGACCATCGTCTCGTTGAACCAGCCGGCCGCTTCCGGATTCTGCGCCAGGTAATCGAACGCCGGCATCCCCATCGCCTTCTCAAAGCCGGTCTGACCGGTCTCGAGCGAATGCAGGATCTCCTCGAACGCCCCCGTGAACCACGGACTCCCGAACGACAGCACCGTCGGCAACGCCGCCCCGGGAGCACCGGTGCGCAAAGCTTCACCGACCGGTGTGAGCGCGAACCGCTCGGCATCATCCGAGACCAGAATCCCGAGGCTCGCGAGCGTGCGCATGAGGCGGTGGAGGGACGGGGCGTGCGTGCCGGTCAACGGGGCCAGCTCGGAAGCACTCCGCGGCCCCGCCGCAAGGTGATCTGCGAGCCGAAGGCGCGCGGCCGCGTAAACGATCCGGGACGCCCAGTACGCCGAGGCGAGCTGGATGAGCTGGGCATGGGGTGGGGGGGCGTTCGTTTCGCTGTTCACGGGATCCTCCTCCAAGGTTTTTCACGACACACAGAGCGATCAGGACTGGCCGGATCGCTCCACGATCTTCCAGTACGAGTCCTTCCGCTTCACCAACCCGTCCCGGAACTCCCAGTGGTCGCACCCGCGAACTTCGACGCTGCGTCCGTCGAGAGTCGTGCCGGTCAGCAACCACTCCGACACCCCGAAGTCGCCGGCCACCCAGTGGCGATCCTCGCCGTAGTGCACGTCCGGCAAGCCCCGAAAGCGACCGGCCAGCGCCTCGCGCACCGCGGCCTTGCCGGCAAAGCGCTGCCCCCACGGCTCCGGCCCACGCGGCATGTCGAACGAACAATCCTCGGCGAAGAACTCGAGGATGGCGTCGAGGTCGTGCGCGTTGAAGGCGGCGGTGATGGCCTTCAGGGTTGCGACCGTGACCGGTTGGGGATGCGGCATCTGGATTCCTCCGGGAAAAGTCCGCGGCGGGCAGCGCCGCGCTCGAACCGTCAGCCGCGATACGCCTCCTGGAGCACGGCGATGTCCAGTTTTACCATCTGGAGGAGCGCGTCGGTGACGCGCTTCGAACGGGCCGGGTCCGGGTCGTTCATCATTTCGTCGAGCACGAGGGGCACGATCTGCCAGCGCAGGCCGAATCGATCGATCAGCCATCCGCAGGCCTGCTCCTGGCCCCCGCCGGCCAGGAGGGCACGCCAGTAGCGGTCGAGCTCGGCCTGATCCTCGCACTGGACGACGATCGAGATCGCGTCGTTGAAGTCATGGTGCGGCCCGGCGCTCATTGCCTGGAAGCGCTGGCCCAGAAGCGTGAAGTCGACGACCTGGACCGAACCCGGCGGGCCACTCGGCGACTCGCTCTGGAGCGAGCTCACGCGGTCCACATGCGAGTCCGGGAAGACGGATGCATAGAAGCGCGCGGCCAACTCGGCGTCCGCTGCGTACCAAAGGTGGGGATAGATTCTCGCGCGGGGAGTGGTCTCCATGATGAGCCTCCTTGGGAAAGTCCGTGTCCATTCCGGGCGACGTGCACCGGCCCCGATTTCAGGATAGGCCAATTGGCCGGCGCTCGCGTGGCAAGGGTGTCCCTGAGGCGCGCGTACGGTCCGTACGTTTCGTACGAACCGTACGCACATCTCTTGGAGCGGCCCCGCCACGCCCGCAGCTACCGCGAGCCCCCTCCGGGAGCCTCGCCGGCCTCCTCCACGGAAACCGTGCGATCCGGGTCGATCACGATCGACTCGTAGGTGAACGTGCGGGAGACGCCGCCCACGCGCACGTTCTTGACGGTCACGCGATACCGGACGTCGGTCGAAGGCGCAGCGCTCGAGAGGCCCGTCGGCTTCCACGCGATCGTGTTGTCGCCGTATTTGAACGCGAGCGATTGAACCTTGGTACCGATGGGCACCCCATTCTTTGTCATTCGGATCGAAGCGGCGGAAAAGTCTGCCCGCGGATAGGAAAACGACCAATAGGTGGTTGGCGTGACTTGATAGGGCACGTAGCCGGGAGACGGCCAGGAAATCCACTCCGCGCCAGGCGGCCGCGCACCGGAGACACCGGACACCCACATCGAGTAGCCGCCGTGACCATCTTCGGGCGTGGCTCCCAGTCCCGTGCTCAACAGTGGTGGATACAGGATCCAGCGCCGATGGCCCAGACTCGGAGTTGCCTTGTCCATGATCCACCCGGTCACTGCCGCCGGCAGCGACCCGTAGCCATACGCCAGGTTGGACTTCGAGGCGGCTTCCGCCCCCGCGCTCGTGTAGCACCGCCAGCTTGCGGGCGGAGAATGGCTCAAGCTTCGATTGGCCGTCATCATCAGAGCCGCCTTCTGGCACTTCGCATTGAGAGCCGAGTTCATGATCAGCCCATCCGGCAATCCCGCCATGACCCGGAAGTACCGAATCCGAAGCAGTCCCGCGTCCAGATAGGCCGCGTCCACCGTGCCCGCATCGCAACCCGACACTCGTCCGGTCCAGCCCGCGGCAATCTCCTCCGACGCCAGGTACGTCGTCTGGTAGAACCGGACGACGTCGCTACGGTCCTTCGTATCGACCACCAAACCGGAGGCCGAGGCCGAGACGGCGCCGGCGCCGGCCAGACTCACGACGATCGCAATCAGCCTCGCAACCATGGGTGGTCTCCGAATGGGGAGCAGACGCGGGCGGCCGGACTACTCCTCGAACCCCATCTTCTTCATGAACGCGCCCCAGCGCGGGTCGCCGTGGAGGGAAGCAAGGTGCGGGTTGCCCTGAATGTCGGAGAGCCCGCTGTCCCGCTGCGCGTAGGCGCGCTCCAGCCATTCGAACGCCGCGTCAGCCTCGCCGCGCATCGCGTGGACGTCGGCGACCTGGGCCGCGCTGTCGTGGGCATTGGTCTCGATCAGTTCGCGGAGCGCCGCGTCCGACTCGGCGCGGCGACCCAGGGCGTGGTACACGATCGCCAGCACGCATTTGCGGAACGCCTCTTCGGGCTCGCGCTTCGCCTCCGCCAGCGCCTCCTCAAGCCGGCCGCGCGTGACGAGGAGCGTCGCAAGCAGGGTATGCGTTCCGGACCTCCGAGGCGCGAGCTCAAGCGCCGTGCGATACGA
>JBKJNH010000264.1:0-23619 GCA_046596055.1 Candidatus Eiseniibacteriota bacterium | reverse complement strand
TTGCCCTTGAGTTCCATGATGTCCATGTGCGGACTTGCTCCTTTGGGGGTCCGCCGGTTCACCGGGGCCCGCAAGGCGGGCGCAGGTGAATCGGGGAGGGTCCGGGCCGTCTTCCCGGGAGGCCCGCCGGGTGGCGAGCCGTGGATCCGTGGACCGGTTCGTGGTGGGGTGCGGGACCGTAATCCGGACAAACGCCCGGATTTCGAGCTATTCCTGCTCCGTTCGGGGTGCTGGAAAGAAGGGATCGGAGGGGATGAACACTACGGAGTCGCACCGGCCGTCTACCGGTCGACCCCGAAACTAGCGTCCCGGCGCGGGGCCTGTCAATCCCCTTGGCCAGGCAGGGGTTTCGGGGGAATCCGGGCGGACTCCCCCCTCCCTGGACTCGATGCTACTTGCCGCCCTTGCCGGGCTTGGCCGCCGGCGGCGCCGACTTGGCCTTGGCCGCGTTCTGCTTCTGGTTCTTCTGTGCCTCGTGCTGCTTCTTCTCGCGTTCCTTCGACTTCGGGGACTTGTCGCCCATGGAACAGCTCCTGTGGCTGGAGTGCGGGACGAAACGACCGGTTGGTCCCGAGACTAGCACCTTCGGCCCCGCACCTTCGAATGCTATGGTTCGGCGCTTCGTCGGCTCGTTCCTCGGGCAGCGTCTTCCAACCGGAGACAGGACATGAACCCGATCCTCCGCAACGTCCTCGCGGTGCTCGCCGGTTTCGTCGTCGGCAGCCTCGTCAACATGGGCATCGTCATGGGAGGCAATGTCGTGGTGCCCCCGCCGCCCGGCGTTGACGTGACGACCATGGAAGGAGTGAAGGCCGGGATCCACTTGTTCGGGCCGATGAACTTCGCCGTCCCGCTGCTCGCTCATGCGCTGGGCACGCTCGCGGGCGCGTTCGCCGCCGCGCGGGTGGCGGCTTCGGCGAAGCTGCCGATCGCGCTCGGCATCGCCGTCGCGTTTCTGTGCGGCGGTATCGCCGCGGCATTCATGATTCCCGCGCCGACGTGGTTCCTTGCGCTCGACCTGATCGGGGCGTACCTGCCCATGGGCTGGCTCGGCTGGAAGCTGGCCGCCGGCCGGACGAGCTGAGCGTGACGGAGTGACCGCACCCGACCCCGCCTCGATCGACCAGATCCTGCTGCGCCAGCGGATCGAGCTGCGCTATCGGCTCGACGCCGCGGGACGCCTCGTCGGCGAGAACCTGCCCGAGGATCCCGCCGACCGGAACGCGCCCAGTCTGTACGCGTGCCTGGGGGCGGACCTGCTCGTCTACGCCTTCCGCCACGACGTCTCCGCCGAGCGCGTCGAGCATGCGACGGCGGTGCTCGAGGCACTCGCCGACGCGCTGTTCGAGTCCCCGGACCAGTTCGCCGACGCCGGCGAGGCGATCGCGGCGACCTGGGGCGAGGGCGCCGCGCTCCGCGCCGGTCCGATCTATCGCGTGCCGCGCGGGCTGCCGCAGGATCCCGACGTCGTTCTCGTCGCTGCCGCGCAGAGCGACGCCCTGGCCCGCTCGTTCCCCCACACGCACGCCCACCTCGCGGCGCTGGCGCCCTGCGCCGCACGCCTCGTCGACGGCAATGCCGTGTCGATCTGCCGCACCGTCCGTCGCTCGCGTTTTGCGCTCGAAGCCGGAGTCGACACGGTCGAGGCGCACCGCGGTCGCGGCTACGGCGCCGGGGTCGTCGCCGCGTGGGCGGAGCAGGCGTGGCAGGCCGGACAGGTCCCCTGCTTCAGCATGGACTGGTCCAACGAGGCCTCCCTCAACCTCGCCCGTCGCCTGGGGATGATGGCGATCGGCGCGGAGTTCTCGCTCGCCTGAGGCCGGGGGTGGCACGGTTCGCGCCACGGGGATAGGATGCCCCGGGAGGCGCCGATGACCGACGACTGGGATTTCTACTTCTGCCGCATCGACGATCGCCCTGCTTCGACCTTCGTCGACCTGGGCGCACAGGAGTTCGCGCCGTCGGCGAGCCTGCCTTACCTCGGCTACGTGCGCCTGATCCTCAACGACGCGACGACCGAGGGACTCTCCAGCGGTGCCGAGGCAAAGACCCTGGCGATGATCGAGGACTCTCTCGAAGGCACGCTCGTCGGCCCGCACACCGGCTACGTCGGTCGCTGCACGACCGCGGGGGCCCGCGACTTCTACTTCTACACGTCCGCCGCCGACGGCTGGAAGTCGCGCGTCGACGAGGCGATGCAAACCTTCCCCGCCTACGACTACGACGCCGACACGCGCCTCGATGCCGACTGGTCGACCTACCTCGGCTACCTCGCGCCCGGGGACGAAGATCGCCAGCGCATCGAGAACCGCCGCGTCTGCGAGGCGCTCGAGGAGGGAGGCGACGCGCTCACCGCGCCGCGCGAGATCGACCACTGGGCCTGGTTCGCCGATGCCACGCAGCGCGATGCATTCGTCGCCGAGGCCGCCGGACTGGGATTCGCCCTTCGCGCGGCGATCGAGCCCGAGGCCGACCTGCCCGAGCACGGCGCGCAGTTGTGGCGCATGGACGTCCCGGGCTACGAAAAGATCGACGAGATCGCGTTGCCGCTCTTCCACCTCGCCGCCCGCCATGGCGGGAGCTACGACGGATGGGAGTGCGAAGTCGTCGACGACACCGAGGCTTGAAGACCATCGGCATCCTGGGCGGACTCGGTCCACAAGCGACGATGGACTTCGAAGCGCGGCTCCACCGCGTCGCGCAGGGACTGATCCCGCAGGCGTACAACTCGGGGTATCCGCCGACCGTTACGTGGTACTGCCGACACGCCCCGTTCCTGCTTGATCCCGAGAACCGGCCGCTGATGCCGATGCAGCCCGATCCGCGCCTGTTCGATGCGGCGCGCCGCCTCGGCGCGATCGCGGACTTCCTCGTCGTCCCGGCCAACGCGCCGCACCTGTTTCGCGACGAGATCGCGGCGGCCGCCGGCAAGCCGGTGCTCAGCATGATCGACCTCGCGGTCGAGCACGTGCGTGCCGCCGGGCTTCGGCGCGTCGGTGTCGTGGGCCTGGGCGAGCCGGTGGTCTACACGCGGCCGCTCGCGGCACTGGGGATCGCGTGCGAGATCGTCTCCGCGGAGCGTCGCGCCGTACTCGATGCCGCGATCTTTCGCGTGCAGGAAGGCCGTGACGACGCGACTTCCGTCACTGCGGCCCGCGAGGCGCTCGCCGAACTGCGCACCCGCGCGCCCGAAGCCATCCTCGTCGGCTGCACGGAGATTCCCCTGCTGCTCGGCGCCGCGGCCGGCGCGCCCGACCTGATCAACCCGGCGCAATTGCTCGCCGAAGCCGCGGTGCGCGAAGCGCTGCGCTGACGCCCAACCACCACCGGAGACCCCGCATGCCCCCCGGGAAGAAGGCCGCGACCGAAGTCGACGATTTCATGCTGGCGCTCGAGCACCCGCAGAAGGCCGAGATCGAGGCGCTGCGGAAGATCATCCGCAGCGTGGACACGTCGATCACCGAGGGCATCAAGTGGAATGCTCCCAGCTATCGGACGAAGGAGTGGTTCGCCACCATGAACCTGCGCAGCAAGACGGGCATGCAGGTGATCCTGCACCTGGGCGCGAAGGTGAAGGAGAAGGGCTGGAAGGGATTCAAGCTCGACGACCCGGCCGGACTCGCCACGTGGCCCGGCAAGGACCGGGTCATGATCACGTTCGCCGACCTGAAGGCGATCAAGGCGCGCAAGGCCGACTTCGTCGCGATCCTCGAGCAGTGGATCGCGCACGTCTGAGGCGGAGTCAGTCGGGCAGCGTGTACTCGAAGACGTAGAAGTGCTGCTTCTCGACGATCTCGATGACGAATGATCCGGCGAGCCCCGTGAGTTCGCCGGTCCCCGAGTCGGGCACGACCCGGATCGACTGCGTGGGGACCCCGCGGTCCATCACCGACGAGTGCTGGAACACGAAGCTGCCGGCACGCCCGCCGAGCGTTCCGGTCACCCGCTCGATCGCCACGTAGCCGGCCGAGCCCTTCGTCTCGGTCATCGCGGTCAGCACCTCGCCCGTGCCCGTGGCAATCAGGTCGCCCGCGAACGTCTTGGCCAGCGACATGCGCCCGAGCTTCGTGCCCGGGGTCTCGTCCGGATCGGACAGCGGTTTCATCGCGACGGTGAACGTGCCGGTGGCGCGGGTGGTCATGCCGCACTCTCGATGTTCTCGCGAATGATCCGAGGGTGCCGTGCGGCGATGCGCAGAAGCGCCAGGGCCGGACCTTCGGGCCGTCGACGGCCTTGCTCCCAGTTCCGCAGCGTGTGCACGCTGATGCCCATGGCCTTCGCGAAGCCCAGTTGTGTCAAGCCGACGAAATGACGTAGAGCCGCAACGTCCTCGCCGGACTCGAACTGCCCCAGCATGAGCCGCCGACGAACGCGCGCGGGAATTGCGCGGGCGAAATGGGCGGCGCTGAGTTCAGGGATCCTGATCATCCGCTGCCTCCCACCTTCGCTTCGTAGAGTTTTCGCTCACGCCGCGTCGCCCAGCGGGCGCTGATGATTCGCATCTTGTCGGTTCGCTCGACTTTTGACTGGGTCCCAAACAATCGGGACCTCTTCATTGTAAGTCATTGGCTGAGTCAGTCAAGGGCGGATCGAACTTCGCGGGGGTTCTCGCTGCTGCTTCGAATCTCGACCTCGGACCAATCAGGATTCTCGGGCCGACTACTCGCTACGGGGTGCCCCTTGATTCCCGGGGGCCGTCGACTCGTAGTACGCGTAGATCAGGCTTCCGCCGCGAATCGTGTCGATCAGCGGCTTCGCCAGTTGCGTCGACACCGCCGGGCAGCCCCACGAGCGACCGATGCGGCCATGCTCGCGCACGAACGCGTCGCTGACGTACGGCGCGCCGTGCATCACGACGGCGCGCTCGAACGCGTGCGAGTTGAGCTCGCGGTCGAGTCCGTGCAGCCGCAGCGAGTAGCCGTTGTCTCCGACGTACGGATCGCCGGTGAGGAACAGGCCCAAGCTCGTCTGCTTGCTGCCGATGCGGTTGGAGAAGTGCCGAGCCCAGGCTTCGCCCGTGTTCGCCCCGTGTGCGACCCGGTCGCAGTACAACAACCGCGGCATCGCCGTGTCGAACACCCACAGGCGCGGCTGCCACGACGGACGCGTGTAGTCGATGACGGTGAGCAGGTTGGAACGGACCCCGACGCCGTGGGCCCGCGCGTAACTGGCGGCGTCGAGCGCGCGCTCGATCACGCGCGGGTCGAGACCCGGCGCGAGGTGGCGCAACGTGACGGCGAGTTCGCGGAGGGGATCGGTCGGCGCCGAGGGAGCGACCGGCGAATCGACCGGGTCGGCGTCGGACATTTCCTGCGCAGTGACGGGCGTGGCGGGTGCGACGGCGGCCAGGACGAGAAGTCCCGCAGCGAAAACCCACCCGAGTGTTCTGCGAAGCCGAACCCCCACTCCACCTCCCTGTCTGGTCTGCCCGCGCGAGCCCAACCGAACCTTGACGCTAGGGTTTGACCGCGGCCGAGTCAACCCATGCCTGCGGATCGGGGGAATTCATGACGTTTTGCGAGGTCGATCCGGGCGGTAGGTGACTGTGCCGCGGATTTAGGCCCCGTTCTCCCATTATCGGCGGCTGGACCCCGAAACTTTCGACTTCGAGGTCGGCGTTCCCGTCTCGGCGCCGGTCTCGCCCATCTCCCGCGTCGTCGCGAGCGAGCTGCCCGCGGCCCACGTGGCGCGTGCGGTCTACCGCGGTCGCTACGAGGGGCTCGCCACGATGGTCGATGGTTTGAGCGCGGGCCTAGTGCAGCACGACCTTCACGCTCTCGGGCGCGACGGTGCCCTGCACTCGACCCGCCCCGCTCCACTCGAGTGGCAGCTTCCACTCGCCGCGCCCGCGACCGCCCGCGTCGACCGCGGCCCGAAACGCGTCGCCGTCGATCGCCTCGACCCGCGAGCGCGGCCCGCGCAACGTCACGGTGCCGAATGCGGGCAGAGGTTCGGCGCGCAGCTCGCCGCGCACGCCGCGCACCTCGATCGGCACCTCAATCGTGCGCACCTGCTCGGGCTCGATGGGTACGGCCACGATCACCGATCCGGGCCACGCAGTGACGAACCGCGGGAGTGCGGCGATCGGCTGCACGACCTCGAGGGACTCACGGCGGCCGGCCACCGCGATCGGCCGCGTGAACAGTGAATCCTGGAGTGCAAGCCAGCTCGCGGGTCCGCTCAGGCGCACCTGCGCGGGGCGCACCAGCGGCGTGCCCACCGCGAACCCACGCTGCGGCTCGCCGTCGTACGCGACGACAACGCGCACGCGGCGCTCGCCGCGCGGCTCGACGTCGAGCGACAGGACCTCCGGAGCGAGCACCGCCAGCACGGTCACGCCGCTGGTCCCCTCGAGCGGCACGTCGGCCGGGCCGAGCGTCCGCTGGAATGTCCCCGGACCCACGTCGGCGAGCCCGATCGTGACCGGCGGCCGCAGGTAACGCATGCGGAGGATCTGCTTGCCCGTGCCGCGCAGGCGAACCGTCACGCTCTCGGGCGGCGCCGTCGCAAGGGCCAGCGAGTCGACGAGGCCGGAGACGACGAGCGGGAAGTCGACGCTCTCCTCGCTCGTGCGATCGGTCAGCACGTGCAGGTAGAGGAGCAGCGCCAGCAGCAACGCGAAGAGCTTGAGCCCCAGGTTGTCGAACAACCATCCGCTCCACTTCACGGCCGATCCTCCGCGGCGTCCGCCGCCTCTCTCCCGTCGCCGGCGTCGCCGCCGAGACCCAGCCCGTGCTTCTCCAGCCGAGAGTACAGCGTTCGCCGCGTGAGGCCGAGCAGGCGTGCGGCTGCGCTCTTGTTGCCTTTTGCCTTCTCCAGCGCCTGCAACAGCAGCGCCTTCTCCAGCGCCTCGAGCGACAGGCCGGCGTCGGGGATCTCGGGAATGGCGAAGCCGCCCTCGAGGAATCCCGCCGCTGCGACGCGCGCCGCCGCGCCCGGGGTCTCCGCGAGCCGCCGGGCGGGCTGAAACAACAGCTCGTCGGGCGTGATCGGCTCGGGGCCGGCGATGATGAGCGCGCGCTCGATGACGTGCGCCAGCTCGCGAACGTTCCCCGGAAACGGATAGCCTGCGAGTGCGCGGTAGCCATCGGGCGTGATCTTGTCGGGTGGAGCGCCGGCGGCGGCAAGGAAGTGGTGCAAGAGCACTTCGAGGTCGCCGGGTCGCTCGCGCAGCGGAGGCAGCGCGATCGGGAAGACGTTGAGGCGGTAGAACAGGTCCTCGCGGAAGCGCCCGGCCGCGACCTCGCCCTCGAGATCGCGGTTCGTCGCGGCGACGATGCGCACGCTCACCGTGCGCGTCTCGTTTCCCCCGACGCGCACGAACGCTTTCTCCTCGAGCACCTGCAGCAGCTTGACCTGGAGTGCGGGCGACAGCTCGCCGATCTCGTCGAGGAAGATCGTCCCCCCATCGGCCTGCTCGAAGCGGCCGAGCTTGCGCGTGATCGCGCCGGTGAAGGCGCCCTTCTCGTGGCCGAACAGCTCGCTCTCGAGCAGGTTCTCGGGGATCGCCCCGCAGTTCACCTTCACCCACGGACCGCCCGCGCGCGGCGAGTCGAAGTGGATGGCGCGCGCGAACAGGTCCTTGCCCGTGCCCGACTCACCGCGCAAGAGCACGGTCGCATCGGTGACCGCCACCTTGCGAGCCAGCGCGCCGGCGCGTTCGAGCGCCGCGCTGCGACCGATCACCGACAGCGTTCCCGCACGCAGGGCCACGACCTCGCGCGAGAGCCGCTCGCGTTCCGCGCGGCCACCCTTGGCCTCGATCAGGCGCTCGAGGCGCAGCTGGATCTCGTCGGGTTCGACGCGCGGGTCCTTCTTCAGGTAGTCGTAGGCGCCGGCGCGCATGGCCTGGACGGCGGCGGTCTCGTCGCCGTGCGCGGTCATCAGGATGACCTCGGTGGCGGGCCAGCGGCGCCGGATCTCGGCGAGGAGGGCCAGGCCGTCGGGTGGCGGCATCCGCAGGTCGGTGACGACGAGATCGAACGATGCCTCGGCGAGCCGCGCGAGCGCCGCTTGGGAGCTTGCCAGCGCCTCGACGTGGTGCCCGCGATCGGCCAGCTCGCGGCGCAGGAGCTCGCCGCCGCGCGCCTCGTCGTCCACCACCAGGATGCGGCTCATGCCCCTCCCTGTCCGTCGTTCTCGGCGCGCGGTAACTCGAGGCGCGCCGTCGTTCCCGCTCCCGGCGCGCTCGTCAGGTCGAAGCGCCCACCCGCCTCGCGCACCAGTCGATCGACGATGGCGAGACCCAGACCCGTCCCCTGCGGGCGCGTCGTGACGAAGGGTCGCCGCGCCCGCGCGAGCGTCTCCGCGTCCATGCCCGGGCCGTCGTCGGCGACCCACAGCGACACGCGCCGCGACTCTGCGGCCCATCCTACGCGAATCGTCCCGCCCGCGGGCAGGGCCTCGAGCGCGTTACGCACCAGGTTGAAGAGCACCTGCTTCAACTCCTCGCCGCCGAGGGCCACGTGCGGCCCCACGGCGCCGGACTCCCCCGCCTCGACCGCGGCATCGCGCTCGCGCACGACGCGCACCGACTGCTGCCCGGCCTCGCTCTCGAGCAGGCCCAGCGTGACCGCGAACGCGTCGGCGACGTCGCCTCCCTCGCCCGGAGGGGCGGGCCGTGCGAACGCGAGATAGCGGTGCACGGTACGCGACAGCCGCTTCACCTCGTCCTCGATGTAACCGAACAGTTCGGGCTCGGGCCCGGAGTAGTGGCGATGCAGGCGCTTCGCCGCACCATCGATCACTCCCAGCGGATTGCGCACCTCGTGCGCCAGCGTCGCGGCCAGCTCGCCGACCGACGCCAGGTTCTCCGCCCGCGACAGCGAGCGCTCGAGTCGCTGTTGCGCCGCGAGCAGGCGCACGAACAGCGCGGCGAGCGCCAGCACCGCGAGCGCGCCGACCAGCGCGGTCGAGGCGAGCAGGCGGCCGATCTCGGGCAGGACGTCGAGGAACTCGGCGCTCGCCTCGACGCCGAGCACGCCGACGACCGGGCTGACGACACGGGCCGGGGCGTCCGGGCCGGATGCGGGATCCGCGATCGCGTCGCGCACCGGTGCAAATGCCGTGAGGTGACGCCGGCCCTCGCGCGCAACGAGGCCACCGTGCGCCGCCTGGCCGGCGAGCGCGCGCCGCACGGCCGCATGCGCCGCCGAGTCGAGCGGCGCCGACTCGCCGACCCTCAGGTCGGACTCGGTGTCGAGAAGGAGAGTACCGTCGGCATCCAGCAGAAACACGCGCGCGGCCTGCGACGAGCGCCGCACCGCGCCCAGCGAGAGCAGGATCGAGTCGGAGAGCGCAAACGCGGCGGCACCCTCCTCACGCAGGATGCGCAAGGAGCGACCGGGCACGTCGGCGGCGCCGGCTGCGGCGACCCACTCGACGCGCCGCGCGAACTCGGTCTCGAGCGCGTCCCGGACGCGGGCGTAGGTGAACAGCGAGGCGCCCGTGACCACGGCGACCACGGCCAGGGCGAAGACCGCGGTCAGCGTGAACGAGCGGCGCATGGGCGTGGGGTCAGTTGCGTCCGGGCGGCTTCGCGCCGGCGCCCGCGGCGCGGCACTTGCGGCACAGGCCGAAGACTTCAAGGTTGTGGTGATGGACCTCGAAGCCGTGTCGGGCGCACAGCGCGTCCTGCTCGCGCTCGAGGTCGGCCGAGAAGACCTCCTGCACGCGACCACAGGCAATGCAGATGAGGTGATCGTGATGCGGGGTGCCCAACACCTGTTCGTAGTGCTGAGCGGACTTGTCGCCGAACGTCATCTGGCGCACCAGCCCGGACTTCACCAACAGCTCGAGCGTGCGATAGATCGTCGCCCTGGAGACCCGACCATCCTCGCCGCGGGTCCACATCACCAGGTCGTCGGCCTCGAAGTGCCGGTGCTTGGCGAACACGACGTCGACCACCGCCCGGCGCTCGGCGGTATAGCGCAGCTTGCGCCCGGCGAGGAACCGGCCGAAGTGGTCGTGGGCGGCTTCGAGGAAAGCCTCGCGGCGGAGGGCGCGTTCGGGCATGACGCGGTACTGTAGCACGAAGGGCCGGCGCCCTCCGCAGAGCGCCGGCCCGAAGAAGAAGTTCCCCGCATGTGGACCGTGGGGCTGCCGGTTCGAACCCTCCGCAAAAGAGGATCGGCCGAGCAACCAACTCACGTGAGCCGCAGGGAACTTCATGTCGTTGGACGCCGATGTCGATTGCGTCCTCGTATGAGTAAACGCTCGAGGGTCCCGTCCGGATCCCGATTTCTGCCCTTCGGTCCCAGACTTGACCGCCCCTTGACCCCGAACCGCATCGGAGCGCCGTGACGAGCCCTGGCGGAAAACTCATCCCTCAAATTGCAGTCTTCGGGCGGATCCCGCGGGTCGGAGCGGGCAAGACGCGGCTGGCCCGCGGAGTCGGCCCGGAGCGGGCCGCCGAGCTGGCTCGCGCATTCCTGCTCGACGGCCTGGAGCGGGCGTTCCGGGTGGCCCCGGAAGGCGCCTGGTTCTACGTGGCGCCCGAGCCGGATCGCGAGGCATCCGCGACCCTGGCCGACGCGCGATCGCTGGCCGGCGGGAGGATCCAGGTTGCGCTCCAGGAGGGACCGCATCTGGGCGCCCGAATGGATGCTGCCCTGGAGACGCTCACCCGCCTCGGCCCCGGGATCCTCGTCGGCGCGGACGTGCCGGACCTGCCCGTCCCGCATTTGCGGACGGCAATTGCGAATCTCCTTCCCGACTCCGGCGTGCCGCAGCTCGTCCTCGCACCCGCCGCCGACGGAGGCTTCGTTCTGATCGGCAGCACCCGCGCGCCGGGCGCGATGCTCCGCGACGAGACGGAGTGGGGCACGGGGGAGGTCTGTGCGCGCACGATTCGCCGGGCGGAGGCGGAGCCCGCGCGCTGGCGGGTCCACCGAATGGAACGTTGGTGGGACATCGATGAACCAGAGGATCTCATCGCCCTGAGAGAACGGATCCGCGGAGTGACGACGGACCGGCCCCGCTTCACGGCTCGGGCGCTGGGTCTGGAGGACGAGGCATGAGTCGCAACGAAGGGAGTCGGTCGCTCGGTCAGCTCGTCGAGGCTCTCGGCTCACCCGTTTCCGAGGCACCCTTGCGCGACTCGGTGTGCTCCCGCCCGCTCGCAAGCAGCCGTCCGAACGCAACCGGATCCCCTGCCGTGACGGCCGCCGCCACGCGATCGAGCGCGGCGCGCAGGCGCTCGAGTGCGGCCGCCGAGTGCGGGTTGCTCGCCTGGATCTCGAAGTAGACGTCGGGACTCTCGCGCACGACGGCCGCGGCGAGGTCCTCGAGGGCGCGAAACGTCGTGCTGCGCACGGGGTGATCGGCCGCGGGTAGCGCGAGGGCGAAGGCGATCGCGGTGGCATGCGCGAGGCTCAGCAGGTCGGCCATGATGCGGTCGTGATCCTCGAGCGACAGGTGCACCAGGCGTGCGGTCGTGGGACGGAACAGCGCCTCGATGGCTGCGGCCGCGTCCACATCGCCCGTGTCGCAGATCACGACGTCGGCGTCGCGCAGCAGCACCGTCGCCGGGCCGAACAGCGGGTGGATCGAGGCGACGCGTCCGCCGGCAGCGCGGAGTGCCATGATCGGCCCGACGAGCGGCGTCTTGATGCTGGCGATGTCGACGACCACGCCGGCGGGCACGCGGGCCGCCCACTCCGCGTACAGTCGCGCGGTCGCGGCGGGCGGAGTCGAGCAGACGACGAGGTCTGCCGTGCCGAGGACGCGCTCGGCCGCCGCATTGTCGTCAGGGGCGCCGAAGGGATCAAGGCTGCTCACGGCGTAGCCCTGCGCGGCGAGGAAGCGTGCGAACCAGCGGCCCATGCGACCGGCACCGCCGACCACCACCGCGCGCAATCCGGCACCCAGCGCCGTAGCGCGCAGGTTGTCCTCGTCCTGCACGGTGACCGAGGCGCGGATCAGCGCGACGAACAGGTCCTGCGCGACCGACTCGTCGAGTCCGCGCAGGCGGGCCGCCTCGCGCACCCGGTCGAGCACGACGCGCTCCTGCTCGAAGTCAACGGTGGGCAGTCCCTGAAGTCGCTTGAGTTCGCCGACGCGCCGGGCCAGTTCCTGGCGCTCGCCGACGCGCTCGATCAGCTCGAGGTCGAGGGCACGGATGCGGGCGCGCAGCACATCGAGGTCATCGGGCATCGCGGGGCCTTCGGACGCGCTCGCTACGGAGCGGTGGTAGGCGGGGGCGCATCCATGGGCGGATGCCCGGGCGGCAAGGCCGTGGCGGGTTCCTTCCCGTCGAGGCGCGCGATCATCGCGTCGATCACCGACACCATCTCGGGTGGCCCGGCCACCTCGCGGGCGCGGACGAGCGCGCGCTTCGCGTCGTCACCGCGACCCAACTGCTGGTACACCACACCGAGGTCGAACAGGGCGATCGCGTGCGAGGGATGCTGCGCCACGACATTCTCGAGCATGCGGCGTGCGGTCTCGAAGTCGCCGGAGTTGTGATGCGACACCGCAAGATCCACCTCGACGTCGACCAGCGACGGATCCTTCTCGAGCGCGCGCTGGTAGAACGGGATCGCCAGGGGGAAGTTCCCGGTGTCGTACATCAGGTTGCCCATCGCAAGGTTGGGCGCCACGGCCGACGAGTCGGCGCGCAGCAGCACCGACAGCGATTCGGCGCTCGCCGTCTGCTCCTTGCTGGCGTTGGGCACCGCGATCGGCTTGGGGGCGTTGGCGATCTGGATCGCGGCGATGAACACGGCGGCCAGGGCGGCGACGCCAACGGCTCCCCACAGCCAGCCGGGCACGTCGCTTCCCCCGGCGGCCGACGGGCGGTAGCCCCACGACGCGACCGACGCGGGCGGTCGTTCGGGGCGCTCGATGTCCGGCCGACGGGGCCGGAATTCGGCGGCGAGCGGGTGGCTGCACTCCGAGCACGACTCGGCCTCGCGCGGATTCGTCGCTCCACAATCGGGGCACAGCAACGTCTCGCTCACGCCACCTCCAGGCTCGACCGGAAACGGACTGCGGGGCGGGAGGTCGCCCCCCCGCCCCGCAGTGTGTCCGATGCCGAGCCGCGAGTCTAGGCTTCGACCTTCCCGTGCGACTTGGAGCAGTTGTTCTTCGAGGTGCTGACGAACTTGACCTCGTCGTAGCCGGCGGTCTTGAGCGACTTCTCGATCGTCTTCTTGCTCGCCGTCTTGCCGTCGGCGCAGACGTAGACCATGTGGTTCTCGTAATCGACGGTGACCGACGAAACGCCCTTGACCGACTTCACGGTCTGGGCCACGGCCGCACCGGTGCTTTTGCACTCGGCGCCGGCGACGTAGAAGGAGTAATCGGCTTCGTTCTTCGCCGGGCAGGCGCCCGCAGCCGTGACGGAGTTCTTGCCGTACGCCATGGCCATCGTCGACTTCGCACCCTTGGCGCAGCAGCCGTCGGCGCCGGCCAGCGAAGCGCTGGTCGCACCCTTGGCGCCCTTCGCCGCGCACGCGTCACCCGAGGCGACCTTCGTGGCGCTCTGCGAGCTACTACCCGCGCCCTCGGACGAAACCAGCGATGCCGAGGCGCTCTTCGACGAGGCCTTGTGGCCGTCGCACGCGTAAGCGAACGAAGCGGCGCCAACCAGGGCGATGCCGACCGCGAGGAACTTGATCCGATTCGAAATCACGTCGCACCTCCGTCCGCGCGAAACGCGCGGGGTGTCATTTGGGTGGGCCTTCCCTTGCGGCGTGGACCCGCGGGGGAAGGCCGGATCTGATCGACTGCACGTTGAGGGTAGGGCGCGCGGCTCCCTGGGGTCAACCGCCCCCCTCAGGACATCGGCAGGATTGACGCGGGCTTGACCGTCTGCCCGTGGTTACCGCCGGCAAGCGGCAGACCGGGCGAGACTTGACGGCCTCCCACGGGGCCGCCTACGCTCGGCCCATCCACCCTTTCTGCTCGCCCCCGCCCCATACGGAGGTCCCGTGACGGCCCGTCCGCGCCCGCTTCGCCGGTCCAGGTTCGGCATCGCCCTCGTCGTACTGGTCCTCGCCGCGGTGTTCGTGACCCTGCCCGACGGGGTCGGGGCCGCCCCGAAGAAGAAGTCCCGCGCGAAGTCGAAGACTGCCGCCGTGGCGAAGGGTCCCGCGAAGGTCGAGGTCGCGGTCCTCTACACGGCCGACCTGCACGGTCATCTCCTGCCCTGGAACTACGACACCGGGAAGCCCGACCCGGAGCTCGGTCTGTCGAAGATTGCGACGTTGGTGAAGAAGGTCCGCTCCGAGACCCCGCGCTCGATCCTGGTCGACGCCGGCGACTGCATCCAGGGAACGCCCCTGCCGTACGTGCACGCGGTCGGCGCCGACGACGGCGTGCCGGGCACCGGCGGCCGGCCGGATCCCCAAATGGCCTGCATGAACGCCATGGGCTACGAGGCGTTCGCGATCGGCAACCACGAGTACAACTTCGGCCTCGACGTGCTGCAGAAGGCGCAGTCCGAGGCGACGTTCCCCTGGCTGTCGGCGAACACGCTGAAGACCGACACGCCGGGGGCCGCCGCGTACCAGTCGTACCTCGTGAAGGTGATCGACGGCGTGCGCGTCGGCTTCCTGGGCCTCACCACGCCGGGCGTCCCCCACTGGGACGATCCGCCGAACTGGGCGGGCCTCACGTTCGAGGATCCGCTCGAGACCGCGAAGCGCATGGTGCCGATCATGCGCGAGCGCGAGCGGTGCGACGCCGTGATCATCGTCTGCCACATGGGGCTCGAGGAGGACGCGAACGGGCGAGCCAAGCCGAACCAGATGCCGAACGAGAACCGCGTCCTCGCCCTCGCGCGCGGCGTGCCGGGCATCGACGCGATCATCATGGGCCACACGCACGTGCGGGTCGAATCGCGGATCGAGAACGGAGTACTGCTCACCCAGTCCGGGCGCTGGGCCGACGGGCTGGGTCGCCTCGACCTGACCTTCGATCGCCAGTCGAACGGCCGCTACAAGCTCGGCGAACGCAAGGGCCGCGTCTACGACGTCGACGAGGCCGTCGCCAGCGACCCCGAGATCGAGGCCATCGCGAAACCCTACCACGACGCGACCGAGACGTACCTGTCGACGGTCATCGCGCAGGCGGCCGACACGCTCGACGGCCGCGACGCCCGCATCCGTGACAACGCGCTGCACGAGATCGTCGATCGCGCCCAGCTCAAGGCCACCGGGGCCGACGTCTCCCTGTCGGCGATGTTCAATCCGCGGGCCCACATCATGCCGGGGCCGATCACCGTGCGCGACGTGTTCGAGATCTACCCGTACGAGAACACGCTCGCCGCCATCGAGCTCTCGGGCGCGGACATGAAGGCCGCACTCGAGCACTCCTCGCGTTACTACATGCCGTACGACTTCGGCCGGCAGGCCGGGCCGGCGGTCAACCCCGACATCCCGGGCTACAACTTCGACACGGTCGAGGGCCTCTCGTACACGCTGGACCTGACGCGCCCCGCCGGAGAGCGGATTCGCGACCTGCGCTTCAAGGGCGAACCGCTGGCCGCCGACCGCATGCTCAAGGTCGCGGTGAACAACTACCGCGTGAACGGGGGTGGCGGCTACACCATGCTGAAGAACGGCCGCGAGGTCTCGACCCGCCGCGTGCCGGCGCGCAGCGCGGTCGTCGCGTACATGCGCGAGCAGGGCACCATCGCGCGACGCACCGACGGAAACTGGCGTCTCGCCCCCGAGTGGGTCGACTCCCCGGGTCGCGAACCGATCGAGCGGCTGGTGCGGCGCGGGGTGATCCCGCCCGACAGCGCGCTGACGTATCGCCTAGATGCCCCGCTCACCCACCGCCGCCTCGCCGACTGGGTGCGCCTGCTCGGCGTGCCCGAGCCGCTGGGCCCCGCCGGCGAGTCCGCGCGCAAGAAGCAGAAGCAGACGCCGGTCCGGATCGACCCCGCATCGACCGTTCCCTTGTCGCGCGCGATCGAGTGGAGCGCGAACGCACTGCCCGCGGGTGAGCGCGCGCGCGCCACGGCCGCCGACGATCCGTTCGGGCTCGCGGAGGGCCGCCCCGCCGATCGGCCGCTGACCGTTGCCGAAGGCGCCGCCGTACTCGCCGACGCCGTCTTCCCGCGCCTGACCGTCCTGCACATGACCGACTTTCACGGCGCGCTCCTACCGGGGGCCGTCGAACGCACGTCGCAGAAGGCGTGGGGCGGCGCGGCTGTCTTCGCTGCCTACGTCGCCCGGGAGCGTGCGCTCAATCCGAAGGGCACGATCCTGACCGACGGGGGCGACTGGATGCAGGGAACGGCGATCTCGAACCTGCGCTTTGGCCGTCCCGTGATCGACCTGATGAACCGGCTCGACGTCGATGCCGCCGCAATCGGCAACCACGAGTTCGACTGGAACGTCGACACCCTTCGCGCCCGCATGGCCGATGCGCGCTTCACGCCGCTCGGGGCCAACTGGTTCGACCGCACGACGGACCGGCGCATGGCCGGGATCGCGCCGTGGACGATCGAGACCCGGCGCGGACTGGCGGTGGGCATCATCGGCGTGTGCACGGAGGACACGCCGCACACGACGCTGCCGATGAACGTCAAGGACTTTGAATTCAAGGATGCCGGGAAGACCGCCGCCTCGCTCGTCGACTCCGTGCGCGCGGCGGGTGCGAGTCTGTTCGTCGTCATCGGCCACGTGGCCGGGCGCCAGGACTCGACGGGCAAGGTGAGCGGCGAACTGGCCGACGTCGCGCGCGCCGTGCCGGGCGAGCTCGCCGTGTTCGGCGGCCACAGCCACAATCGCCTCCTCGGCGAGGCCAGCGGAGTCCCGGCCATGATCGCGGGCTCGAGCGGGCAGTACCTGGGCCGGCTCGACGCGGTCGTCGATCGCCGCGCCGATCAAGGCAAGGGTGCGGTCGTCCCCGCCGAGACTCGCACGCGCATGATTCCCACGTATGCGGCCGACGTGCGCCCCGATCCGGCGACGCTGGCCTTCGTCGAGCAGACGAACGCGGCGATCGCACCGATCACCGGCCGCGTGCTGGGCACCGCCGAGAAGGCTCTGGGCCGCAGCCGCGCCGAGGACTCGGCGCTCGGCAACTGGATCGCCGACGCGATGCGCGAGGCGACGAACGTCGACTTCGCATTCCAGAATCCCGGTGGCATCCGCACCGAACTCGACGCCGGACCGGTCACGGTCGGCGAGGTCTACGCGATCATGCCGTTCGACAACCGGATCGCCACCGTGCAGCTCACCGGGGCGCAGGTGAAGGCGGTGCTCGAGAACGGAGTTTCACCGACGACGTGCATCCAGGTCTCGGGCCTGACGTTCACGTTCGATCCGGCGAAGGTGCGGGGCGAGCGCGTGAGCGCAGTGAAGACCGCGGCAGGCGTGCCGCTCGATCCCGCCGCCACTTACGCCGTGGCCGCGAACGACTTCATGGCGCAGGGCGGCGACGGGTTCAGCATGTTCGCCGAGGGCAAGGACCTCACGGTCACCGGGATCCTGGTGCGCGAGGCGATGGAGAAGGACCTGGAGAAGCGAACGGCGAGGGGCGAGCGCCTCGACGCGACCGGCGGGCGTCGGATCAAGAACCTGGGCGCGGACTCGAGCACGGCGACGGAGCGCTGACCGTCAACTCTCGGACGCCTCGATCCCCGCCGTCGAGGGATCGAGGCGATCGAGCAGTCGCCCGAGGAATCGCGTCGCCCACCACGTTTCGAACATCAGCCAGGCCGCGGCGATCGCCGCGCCGACGACGATCGCCGGTGCCCCGATCGTCCCAGCCAGCAACCACATCGCCACCGCACCCGAGGCGGCCGCAGGAATGGCACAGATCAGGAGCACGATCACCGAGCCGAACAGCGTCAGCATGCGCTGGCCCGACGCCTCGAAGCCGCGCGCGCGGCTGTTCGCCAGCGCGACCCATGCCGGGAACATGAGCACGATCGCGTTCTGCAGCGTGAGCTGGATCCCGGTCAGCGCGGGCAGCAGCAGCGCCGCGCCGAACAACGCCGCGAACCACCAGGACACCGACGGGATGCTCTCGAAGCCCAGCGCGCCCACCGCCACGGTGCCGACCCAGGCGAGCCCGATCGCCGCAGAAGCCAGGGCCCCCAGCTCGATCGCGGTGAGCACGACCCACGGGCCGAGAAGTTCCCCGCGCACGATTGTCCGGCCCGACAGGGGGAACGTTTTCACCGCGTCGATGTGAAGCATGTCCTCGCGCAGGTCGTTGCGTACGAACAGTGGACCGAACATCGCCGTGAACGCCGCGACGAGCGCCGCCAGGAACGCTGCGATCAGGCCGAACGGCGCGCCCGCGTCGTTCAGACCGACCACCAGCCCGACCATCCCGAAGAGAAACGCCCCGAGCCCGATGAGGCCGCGGACGGGGGTGACGCGGGCCAGCGAGACGAGATTCTTCCACAGAAGCGCGATGCCCGGCCGCCCCCGGGGCGACAGCCGCCAGGGGAACGCGCGCACGCGCGTGGGCAGGGCACCGCCCCGGCGCGACGCCTGCTGCCGCGCCGCGACGCGCTCGGCTCGCTTCTGCGCCGCGTCGACCGCCGCCTCCTCGAACTCCGCGTCGGAGCGGATCACCCACAGATAGTTGGCCAGCAGGATCGCGATCGCCGGCGGCAGCCAGCGCGCGAAGTCGCCCAGGTTCTGCGCGAGGATGAGGCGCGGAAAGACCGCGAACGGCCACAACGCCACGCCGAGCACGCCCGTCGTCCCCACCTTGCCGACCACCCCGACGAACGCGCCGAGGCCTTCGCGGGTCACCTCTTCGTCCCCGGTGAGCGAGCGCGCCGCGGCGAGGATCGCCGGCCAGCCTGTGAGCACGCCGATGACGACGGCCGTCCCGAGCGCCGCGAAGCCGAGCAGCGGGACGATCCGACGTCGCAACCCCGACATGCCCTGCGCGATGAGCTCGGCGGTCGCGAAGCCGGCGCCCATGGTGTGCAGGTGCAGCGTCGCGTACAGGAGCCAGATGCCCAGCAGGCGGCCCCAACCGCCGACGGATGTGAGGCCGCGGCCCCAGAAGAACGACGTGATGAAGGCGCCGAACAGGATGCCGAGCTGCGCGCGCAGCAGCTTGTAGTGGACGACCTGGCGGCGCGTCACCGGCGCCGGAAACAGGTAGTGGATTTCGGCGCGAGTGAACTCGAGCACCGCTCCCTTCGAGGGCAGGACCCAGAGCAGCGCCGTCCACGCCAGCAGCACGAGGCTGCCGGCGAACGCGAATCCGTCGATCACCTGGGGGCTGAGGAGCGAGCTCCAGTTCCCGCCCGGGCGATCGCGCAGGCCGGAGCGCACCACGTTCGACATCCAGAACCCGATCCACAGCACGCTCACCGCCGTCGGCACGAGATACCGCGGCTCGCGCAGGCGGCGGACCTGGCGCAGGATCTTGTTTTTCGTCGTGCGAATGGTAAGGAAGCGGAAGACGCCGAAGACGTCGCTCATCGCGTGAAAGGCGCCCCGTCGGGATCGTCGTCGCCGCGGCCCGTGACGGTGAGGAAGATCTCCTCGAGGGTCGCATCCTTCGCCAGGCCCGGTGCGGCCGCGCGGATCTCGGTCAGGGAGCCGAGGGCCAGGCGCTTCCCGTTCTGCAGGATGAGTACGCGGTCGGCGATCTCCTCGACCAGGTGCAGCAGGTGCGACGACACCACGATCGCCGCCCCGCGGCTCTTCCGCTCGAGGATCGTCCGCTTCATGCGGCGGATGCCGTAGGGGTCGAGCCCGGTCAAGGGCTCGTCGAACAGCATCGCCTCGGGCTCGTGCAGCAATCCGCAGGCGATGGCGAGCTTCTGCTTCATGCCCCGCGACAGCTCGCCGGGCAGCGCGCCCATCTTGTCCGCCAGCTCGAGCTCCTCGAGCAGCGACCGACCGCGTCCCTCGGCGCCCTCGACGTTGTACAGGCGCGCGGTGAGCTCCAGGTGCTCGCGGACGGTCAGGTAGTCGAAGAGGTGGGGCTCGTCCGGCATCCATGCCAGCCGGCGCTTGGCCTCGACCGGCTGCATGCTCAGGTCGTGCCCGGCAACGAGCACCGAACCCGACGTGGGCCGAAGGATGCCGACGAGACAGCGCAGCGTGGTGGTCTTGCCGGCGCCATTGGGGCCGACCAGGCCGACGATCTCGCCGGGCGCGACGGCGAACGACAGGTCGTCGACGGCGATGAACGATCCGTAGTGCTTGGACAGGTTGCGGACTTCGATCAAGGCGTCCTCCCGCCCGCGGCCGCGGGCGGGCGGAGAGTACCACGGCGGGCTCTAGTTGGCGGAAGTCCGCCCGCGCACCACCGGCGGCGCCTTGGCGAGGTAGCCGGTGACACCGCGGGCGATCATGCGCGCCATGTCGCGCTGGAACTGGGGATCGCGCAGCAGGCGCTCCTCGACCGGGTTGTTGATGAACGCGCACTCGACCAGGATCGACGGAACGACCGGCGACTTGAGCACGGCGAACGGGGCCTGCTTGACGCCGCGCGAGGGAAGGTTTCGCCCGTCCTCGATCTGGGTCAGGACGGACTCCGCGAGCAGGGACGACTGCTGGATGACTTCGGTCTGCTTGAGGTCGAACAGGATGCCGAGCAGGTCATCGTCCCCGCGCTCGGCCGGCCCCGCCGAGATCTTGTCGGCGGCGTTCTCGAGGTCGGCCAGGTTCTTCGACGCTTCGTCGCTGGCGCTGGCCAGCGACAGGAAGTAGACCTCGCTGCCGCTGCCGTTGCGCCCGCGCGCCGAGTTCATGTGGATCGAGACGAACGCATCGGCCTGGTATCGCTCGGCCATCCGGTAGCGATCGCGCAGCGGCACGTCGTAGTCGCCCGTCCGAGTGAGCACAACCGAGATGCCAGCGTTCTTCTCCAGCTCCTCCTCGACCATGCGGGCGATGGCGAGCGCGATCGTCTTCTCGTAGGTCCGCTTCGGTCCGACCGCGCCCACGGCCTCGCCGCCGTGACCCGGGTCGACGATGATGATGCGCTGCCCGCTGGCGGTGACCTTCGCCACGCGCTCGCGCTCGGCCGCATCGCGTTCGGACTGGCCGGGGCGATCGATGTCGATGACCACGCGTGGCGCGGCGCCCGTTTCGCCCTCGAGCCCGAAGATCCGTGGGCGCACCCACTCCTTGAGTTGGACACGCAGGCGCAATCCGGCCGGATCCTCCTCGACCGAGATCGCGCGCACGGCTCCGGGGGCCAGCGTGGGCATCTCGAGGGCGGGCGACCGCACGGCGCGGTCGATCACGACGTCGAAGCGCGACGCCGCGGAGTCGGTGACGAGTCGGTAGGTGGCCGAGGCGCTCAGGTCGAGGACGAGGCGCGTGGCATCGGGGCCGGCGTAGCTGCGCATACTCTGCGCCACGGGCGTCACCGGCTTGGCCGGGGCCTTCTTGCTGGTCGACTTCTTCTTCTTCGTGGCCGCAGCGACGTCCCGGGGCGCGAACCCGTCGTCGACCGGCCCACCGAGCACGACGAACGCGAACGCGAGCGCAAGCCCGAAGGCCAACGCCCGCGTCCGACCGTCGTTGCGCAACCTCAATCCTTGAGCTTCAAGGGGACATAGCGCGTGCCCATGCGGCCGCTGCTCCAGTCGACGCTGGCGACGCGCAAGCGCAACGGCCGCCCGCTCGCCTTCGCCGCCTTGACGGCCGCGCCCAGAGCCGCGGGAGTCGTGGCCGGGTCGCCGCCCGCCTCGAGGATCAGGTCACCCTCCTCGATACCCGCGGTCGCCGCCGCGCCGCCGGGTTCGACTCCGGTCACGACGACACCGTTGATGTTCTCGGCCAGCACGCCGTGCTCCTGGTCGTTGAGCGCGCGGACGCTCATGCCCAGGTCCGCCGGGGCCACTTCCTCGGGAGCGCCGCCCGGGACCGGGCGCGGCCGGCCCGTCGCCTGCGCGAGCATGACCTCGCGGTTGGCGAGCGTGACGCTGACGTTCATGGGCTTGCCGTCGCGCAGGAGCGCCACGCCGACCTTCTTCTCGACCGGCGTGTCGGCGACCTTGAGGCGGAAGGCGGTCACGTCCTTGACGCGCGCCTGGTCGAACGACGTGATGATGTCGCCGGGCTTGATCCCCGCCCGGCTCGCCGGCGAGTCGTCCGACACCTCGTTGACGACGACGCCCGCGTCGGCCTTGATGCCGTACGTCTCGGCCAGGTCCGGCGTGAGCTCCGTCGGCACGACACCCAGGAATCCGCGCACCACCTTGCCGTTGGCCACGAGCTGGTCGGCGATGTGACGCGCGAGGTTGATCGGGATGGCGAAGCCGATGCCCTGGCCCTGCGCGTTGATCGCCGTGTTGATGCCGATCGCCTCGCCGCGCAGGTTGACCAGCGGGCCGCCCGAGTTGCCGAAGTTGATCGACGCGTCGGTCTGGATGAAGTCCTGGTAGTCGGGCGCGCCACCCGCGATGTTGAGCGCCGACCGGCCGCGGGCGCTGACGATGCCCGCGGTGACCGAGCCCTGCAGCTCCCCGAGGGGATTGCCGATCGCGAGCACCCACTCGCCCACCTTGATCCCGTCCGAGTTGCCCAGGGGCAGCGCGGGCAGCGGGCTCGAGGCGTTGATCTGGATGACGGCGACGTCGGTCGCCGGATCCTGGCCGATGATCCGGGCCTTGAACGTGCGCTTGTCGGACAGCGTGACGGTGATCTCGCTCGCGTCGCGTACCACGTGGTTGTTGGTCAGGATGCGGCCGTCGGGATCGATCAGGAAGCCCGAGCCCGAGGATGGCGTGAACTGCGGCTGGCGACGCTCGTTGCCGCCGCTGCCACCGCCCGGCGGCTGGCCGAACCAGCGGCGATACATCTCTTCCATGTCCGACGAGTTGCCCCCCGCCCCGACCCTGCGGCGGGCCTCGATGCTCACGACGGCGGGGGCAGCGCGCTCGACGACGGCGACGAACGGGCTCTCCATGCCGGGCAGCGGCGCCATCGTGGCGGCATTTTGGTATGCCGGCTCGACCACGCCCTGGGCGATGGATTCGGGAGACAGGCGGAGCGTCCCGGCCAGGGCGAGCCCGAGCACCAGTCCGCAGGTGACGAAGACGGCGGCACCTGCCCAGATGCGGGCCGGGCCCAGCGGGGAACGATCGTTCGACATGGGGCAAGTCCTCCTCTCCGCGAGGCGGAGACCGGATGCGTTACGGACGAACACGTTCATGCTAGAAGCCGCGGGCGACGGCGGTCAAGGCGCGGCACGCCGGATCGCGGCGCTTCACAGCGATTTGGCGGCCTTGTCGCGCCCGGCGCTTTGCGGCACTCTCCGGCCATGAGCGACGAGGCACTGTTCCTGTCGGATGTCCACCTGGGCGCATCCCGTTCCGACCGCGACCGGGCGCGCGAAGATCTCCTCGGCACATTCCTCGAACACCGCGCCGCACGGGCCCGCCGGCTCTTCATCCTCGGCGACCTGTTCGACTTCTGGTTCACCTATCGCCACGCCATCCCGCGCGAGCACCTGGCCACGGTGCGCCGCCTGGGCGCGCTGGCCGACGCCGGCATCGAGATCACCTACCTGGGCGGCAATCACGACTGGTGGGCCGGAGCCTTCCTGCGACAGGAGCTGGGGATCACGACGTTCGACGATCCGACCACGATCGAGCTCGACGGCCGCCGGCTCGCGCTCATGCACGGCGACGGCCTGGCGCGCGGCGACCTGGGCTACAAGCTGCTCAAG
>JBKJNH010000145.1:0-5987 GCA_046596055.1 Candidatus Eiseniibacteriota bacterium | reverse complement strand
GGCCTCGAGGAGATGGGCGAGGGCACCGGCGAGAAGGGCGAGGACCAGATCGTCATCCGGTGCGCCTTCAACGATTTCGGCAAGCTGCAGAAGGCGCTCGAGGATCGCGGCATCACGCCCGTGTCGGCCGACTCGGAGTACATCCCGACGACGCACTCGACGCTGCCCGAGGACCAGGCCGAGGTCGTCCTCAAGATGGTCGACAAGCTCGAGCAGGACGAGGACGTGCAGAAGGTGTTCCACAACCTGATCTAGCGCGCCGCCGGCGCGCACCCTCCCATCAGGCCGCACTGAAACACCGAGTTTCCTCGCTTCAGCCCCTCCCTTCACCCGCCGACCACTCCATGGGTCCTCGCGCGCGCTTCGCGTGCTCGTGCGGCACGAGCGTCGACAACCCTCGCTTCGTACCAGGCGTACCAGGTCGCCCGCTCCACCCCGATCGCCGCAGCGAACCCGGCCGGTGGCGTCGCGGGCGCCGGCGTGGGCCTCGGGATGGGGCTCGCGTACGCGCAGCAGGTGGGGGGCAACGCCACGTCGTCGCTCGGGGGACACAGCGCGCCGCCGCCGATCCCGGCGCAGTGGATGTCGCCGCGAACGGCCGCCCTGCCGGCCCGTACACGATGATGCAGCTCGCGGAGGTGGCTGCCGCCGGGCGCGTCACGCCGGCGACGCTTGTCTGGATGCCCGGGATGGCTGCGTGGGCGCCGGCGTCGACCGTCGGCGACCTTGCTTCGCTGTTTGGCGGCACCCCGCCGCCGCTGCCCCCGGGGGCCTGACCTCCGCGCGTACCGCCTGTGCTGACCTTCCTCGGCCCGTCGCATGGACGGGCCGAGGAGGCGTATCCCGCAATGCTGAGACCCGGATCCGCCGACCCACGCTTCTTCGTGGAGGCGTTTGACGTCGTCGTGCAGGAGCTCGGGCTCCCCGCCGGCGCGACGATCCTCGATGCCGGTTGCGGCGCCCGCGGGCCCGGATCGTGCCGCACCACCGCGATAACCCCTGCAAACAGCTCCATTTACCCGAGAAACGCGCGCCAGGCGTCGTGCCGACTCCGCGACGGGCAAACAATCATGGTGCGCGGGATCGCGGGCACTGCCCTATGTTCGAGGAGAGGGACGTCCTTCACCCGAACGTCGGCTCGCGGCATGCATCGACCGCGAGGACCCCACGGGTCCGGAGGATCGTTCGCTCCAAGGAGTCCGCGATGTCCATCAAGTCACGAACCAGGCAGGTCCAGGCCCCGCTCGCAGCGTTGTTGCTCCTCACTGCGGTCGGGTGCGCCAGCATGAACAACAAGGAGAAGGGTGCGATCATCGGCGGCGCGACGGGAGCGGCGGCCGGCGCGGTGATCGGCAACCAGACCGGCTCGACGGCCCGCGGCGCGATCATCGGCGCGGTCGTCGGCGGCGCCGCAGGCGCGATCATCGGCCACCAGATGGACCAGCAAGCCAAGGAGCTGCAGCAGAACATTCCCGGCGCCACCGTCTCGCGCGTCGGCGAGGGAATCGCCGTCGTCTTCGACTCCGGCCTGATGTTCGACTTCGACTCCGATGTCGTTCGCGGCGAGGCGCGCTCGAATCTCGATGCGCTCGCGGCCAGCCTCGACAAGTACGACAACTCGAACCTGCTCATCGTCGGCCACACCGACAACGTCGGCACGTCGTCGTACAACGCGGACCTCTCCGAGCGCCGTGCCGCAGCCGCGGCGTCCTACCTGAGAAGCCGCAGCGTCGAACGCGTCGAGACGAGGGGCCGCGGCGAGACCGAGCCGGTCGCGACCAACGACACGGACGCCGGCCGCAAGCTGAACCGCCGCGTCGAGGTCGCCATCTACGCGAGCGAACAGGCACGTGAGGCGGCAAAACGCCAGGCCGCCGGAGGCTAGACCCCGGCAAATCACCGGAGGGACGCCCACTCGCCCGTGTGGGCATCCCCTCCGGGGTTGAAAGATTGGGGCCGGACGATCGTGTGCCGCCGAAATTCACCTTCCCGCCCCGCCCCCCTTGGCGCATGATTCCACTGGTCCCCCCCCCAAGGTCCCGGATCGCCGTATTCCCACTTTGCTTCGCGTGAGACCTGCATGGACCTCCAGCCTTCGTTCCACATTCACCGCCCGGCCTCCGGCCGGCTCGTCTTCATTCTCGCGCTCTTGGCCTTCATGCTCGCGCTCGGCGCGGGTTCGGCGGCTGCGCAGCCGGGGACACCGCCACGCTTTTCCAGCGACTTCCGCTGGTTCGACAGTGGCCGCTTCGCCCACGACCTGGCCGCCGCGGACTTCGACGGCGACGGTCTGAGCGACCTCGCGCTCTCGCATCCCGACGACGACGGCATCTCGATCCTGCTCGGCGCACCGGGCGGGGGATTCCGCTCGCGCGTCGGATTTGAAGCGGGGGATGAGCCGCGCGAGCTTGCCGCGCTCGACGTCGACCGTGACGGCCGCTTCGACCTCGTGGTCGCCAATCGCGGCGCGGGCACGATCTCGATCCTGCGCGGCGCGGGCGACGGGACCTTTGCGCCGCCCCGCGCGCTCGGCGTCGGCGCCGATCCCTTTGGTGCGCTGGCCGGCGACCTGGACGGTGACGGCATTCTCGACCTGGTGGTGCTCTCGGGCGCGGAGCGCAACACGGCGCTGTTCCTGCGCGGGCGCGGCGACCTCGCCTATGACCCGCCGACCACGATTCGCTCGGGCCCGGGGCCGTTGCAGGTGGTCGTCCTGCGCCTGCCCGGAGCGCGCCGCGAGGGCCTGGCGGTGGCCGACGCCACGGGCAGAGTTGAGGTGTTCGCACTGACGTCGAGCGGTCGCTTCCACCGCGTCGACGAAATCTCGATCGGGCCGAATCCGACCGGACTGGCCGCGGCCGACATCGATCGCGACGGCCACGACGACCTCGTCCTCTCGATCGGCGCGAGCGGCACGATCGAGCCGGAGGAGCACGGGGGCGTCCGCATCCTGCGCGGGACCGCGAGCGGCAAGTTCGAGTCCGCGCTCACGCTCGAGGCCGACTTCGTGCCCGCCGGGCTCACGGTGGGGGACGTCGATCTCGACGGCTGGCCCGACCTCCTGTCCGTCGATCGGCGCGGCGGCGGCATCGGCGTGTTCCGCAACGACCGTTCCGGTGGCCTGGTTGGCTCTTCGCCGCGCGCGGCGCGGGTCGGCGCGGGCCGGTTCGCCGTCGGCGACTGGAACTGCGACGGCCGGCCCGACCTCGTCGGGCTCGAACCCGGGGGTCGCGGCGCGGTCCTGCTGGCCGGGGACGGCGACGGAAGCTTCGGCGATGCGACCGCGGTGACGCTCGACTTCGGGCCGGCCGATCTGGCGCTCGGCGACCTTGACGGCGACGGCACGCCCGACCTCGCAGCGACGGATGTCTACGCCGACGGGCTCACCCTCTTGCGCGGGGATGGCGCCGGCGGTCTTGCCGTGTCCGGGCTCATTCGCTATCCCTTGGGGTCCTCGCCGTCGCGGGTCGAGCGTGCGCGGCTGCGGCCGGGCGGCGCGGTCGACCTCGTCGTCGCGCACGCGACCGCGTTGGGCTATCTCTCGGTTGGCCGCAATCCCGGCGACGGCGCGCTCACCTTCGCCCCCGACGACACCGTGGAGGTCGGCGGTCGTCCCGTCGCGCTCGCGGTCGGACAGGTCGACGCGGGCGGCGGCGAGGACGCGGTGGTCGCGCTCTCCGGCACAAACGCCGTCGCGGTGCTCCTTGCGGACGCGGGCGGACGCCTGCGCCTCCATGCCACGCTCGCGACCGGCGCGGTCGGACTCGCGGCGCTCGCGCTGGGGGACGTCGACCGGGACGGCCACCTCGACCTCGTGACCGCGTCCGAGGGCGCGCACTCGATCACGGTGTGGAAGGGATCGGGCGACGGGAACTTCGCGCGCGGACAGGAGTGGCGCACGGGGTTGCGGCCGCTCGCTGTGGCGCTCGCCGACCTCGACGGGGACGGCGATCTCGATCTCGTTTCGGCGCAGGGCGCGGCCTATCCCGCCGGTGGCCTCGTCGTTGCGTACCCCGGCGATGGCACGGGTGCCTTTGGCGGCTTCGACGCGGCGGTGACCGCTCGCGTCGGCGCCGAGCCGCGCAACCTCGTGATCGCCGAGCTCGACGGCGTCGCCGGCCTCGATATCGCCGTCGCGAACGCGGGCGTCGCGACGGTCACGATCCTGCCGGGCGGGGTCACCGGGGCGTGGTCGCTCGGCGCGCCGCTCACGCTCGGGACCGCGGCCGCGGCCGATGCGCTCGTTGCCGGGGATCTCGACGGGGACGGACGGATCGATCTGGTCTGCGCCGGACGCGCGGCCGATCGCATCGGCATCCTGCGCAATCGCAGCGCGGATCCCACCGGTTCCTCGCCGGGCGTGACCGTGGACGTGATGCCGGGCACGTGTCCGAACGTGTTCGACCCCGCATCCACCCGGACCCTGCGCGTGGCGCTCGTGAGCGCCGGGGCATTCGATCTCGCGGACGTGATTGTCTCGTCGGTGCGCCTGGCGGGGGTGCCGGCCGAACGTTCCACCCTCACGCTCGAGGACGCGAGCGGACCGGTCGACGCCTGCGGCACCAATTGTCCTTGCGACGGGCGCACTCCGGATGGGGTGCCCGATGCGCTGTTCGAGTTCGATGCGCAGGCTGTCGCGGCGAGCCTTGCCCCTTCAGCCGGGGGGGAGCGGGCGGTGCGCTTCGAGGCTCGCCTGCGCGGCGGTCGCCTGATCGAGGTCACTGATTGCGTCGTCCTTCCGGGCGACGGTGTACGTGCGCTCCGCCCCGGGGCTCCCGCGGCGGAAACCGCGATCACGCCGAACCCGCTGCCGCGCGGTGGCACGATGGACTACGGGTACGAGATCCCCGAAGGTGGGTCCACACTCGAGATCGCGCTCTTCTCGGTCGTGGGGCGGCGCGTGGCGACGCTGGCAGACGGCTTCTCCGACTCCGGCGCGCACTCGGCCACGTGGGCGGCGCGTGACGCGGCCGGTCGGCCGATCGCGGCCGGGGTGTATTACTTGCAGATCACCGTCGGGGCCACGCGCTCGACGACGCGGGTCGTGATCCTGCCCTGATGTTCTTCCGCGGCTGAACTGATCCTCGGGGCTGATGGCCACGACACTCCCTGAGCGGCCTCGCTCAACCAGGAGTCGGCGACGGAAAATTCCAGAATTGGGCTGACCCCGCTGATCCCTGTGACGGTATCCAGGTCCGCCCGCGCGCCGGGGCCGAGCCTCGATCTCCCAAGCCCGCAACGATTTGCAGCCCTACACTGACCGCGATCCCGGTTTGGTCCCGATCTTGCTCGCTTCGACGCATGACAGTCTGGGATCCGTCGGGATTCCCTGTCGACGCGCATTCCTTCAGGAGGTTCGGACATGAGTGATTCGGGTGGATCGGGCGTCAACGCCCTGGCCATCGTCGCGATCGTTGTCGTCCTTGCCGGCGCCGGGTACTGGTTCTACACCAGCCAGCCGGCCACTGGCCAGAAGCACGACGTCAACAAGGTCGAAGTGAAGGTCGAGGTCCCGGCTCCCTCCGCGGATCCGGCACCCGCTCCCGCGACCAAGTAGAGCGCAAGCGGTCGAGACTCGCATCGACGCCCCGGCGGGCACCTCCTGCCGGGGCGTTTTGGTATCCTGCCCGCGCGTGTCCGGGCGTTCGCCCCGACCCCTGGTCGAGCTGTGCCGTCCTTCCCTCACTCCTGCGAGGTTCCTGCGTGTCCGGCCTCCTCTTCACCAACGCCCGCGTCTTCGACGGCATCAAAGCCGAGTGCCCCACCGGGATGTCCGTGCGGGTCGTCGACGGGCGGATCGCCGAGATCTCGGACAGGCCGATCGCCGCCGCCGACGCGCGCGTCATCGACGTGGGCGGTCGGACCCTGATGCCCGGCATGATCGACGCCCACGTGCACGCCTATGCCAGCGACGTCTCGGTGCAGCGCATCGAAGGGCACGGACCGGCGTACCGAGCGGCACACGGCGTCCGGATGCTGTCCCACGC
>JBKJNH010000100.1:0-18753 GCA_046596055.1 Candidatus Eiseniibacteriota bacterium | reverse complement strand
CTCGCCACCGACGGCACCGACGACGGCTTCGACTGGCAGGTCGGTTATCGCGGGAAGGCCCAGTTCATCATCGTCCGCACCAGCCAGGACCTCACGCCCTCGACGTCGGGCGGAGTCGGCCAGCTCGGCGAGAAGGGCCTCGAGTGTGACAACTACGAGTTCGGCAATGACTTCCTGCCGCGCTCGAACCCGGAATGCGCGAACTTCACCGTCGTCGGTGATCGTCGTAGCGGTCCCGGCGGCGGCAACGGCATCCAGTTCCGCCGCGGCACGGGCGCCACGTTCATCAACTCGATCGTGTGGAACCACGAGCTGCAGGGTCTCCGCATCACCGACGGGACGACCTGGAACGCGCTCTGCAACGCCGGCTTCACGCGTCCGGGGCTGTACTCCTGCGCCGTGACCGGCGTCGACGAGATCGCCGCGGGCAACGTGTTCCTCTCGCGGGGCACGCCGAATCCGTTCCGCAGCGCGGTCGCCATTCGTTTCGCCCTGCCGCGCGAGGCGCGGGTCTCGGTCAAGCTCTACGACGCGAACGGCCGCCAGGTCGCCCTCGTCGCGGACAAGGACCTGCAGGCGGGCGATCACGTGATCACGTGGGACGCGAAGCGTGAGCTGCCCTCGGGCATGTACTTCTACCGCGTCGAGGCCGGAGACCTGGTCTCGCACGGCAAGATCGTCCGCGCGGACTAGGTCACGCGGAAGTCGTTCCTCAGCGGGGGGAGTGGGTTGCCACCCACTCCCCCGACGCTGCTTGCACGGAGAAACGTCAGGGAGGGGTTGCCGGTGAGTCAGGCCAGTCGTCAAGGAGCAAGGATCAGCATCATCAGCATCGTCGTCGTCCTCGCGGGCCTTGCACCCGCACCGATGGGCATCCTGGCTGCCTGCATCGGGGTTCACGACGCGGCTGCCCAGACGTCGCGCGGAAAGGTTTCCGGCAAGGTCCTGGCGAAGGACAGCGGAGAGCCGCTGCCCTACGCCGACGTGCTCCTCATGCCGGTGGACCCCAACGGCAAGCGCTCGGGCGCGATGAGCAACGCCGACGGAACGTTCACCATCGAGGCCGAACCCGGGGCCTACACCCTGCAGATCCGGTCGATCTCGTACCGCACCAAGCAGGTCACCGGCGTGACGGTCGTGGCCGGGCAGGTCGATCGATTCGACGTGCAGCTCGATCCCGATGCGATTGCCCAGCAAGAGGTGGTGGTCGAGGCCCGCGCCCTCACCAACACCGAGGGTGCGATGCTCAATGCCCGCAGGAAGGCGACTTCCGTCGGGGACGCCGTGAGCGCCGAGCAGGTCCGGAAGTCCGCCGATCGCGACGTTGCCGACGTGCTCAAGCGCGTCACCGGAGCCTCGGTCGTCGACAACAAGTACGTTTACGTGCGGGGCCTCGGCGAGCGGTACAGCTCGACCTCGATCGATGGCGTTCGCGTCACCAGCCCCGAGCCCGGGAAGCGTGTCGTGCCGCTCGATCTGGTGCCCGCAAACCTGCTCGAGAATGTCGTCGTGCAGAAGACGTACACCGCCGATCGTCCCGGCGAGTTCGGCGGTGGCGATGTCCAGGTGCGGACGAAGGCATTCCCGGGCCGGCGGACCTTCGGATTCACGGTGTCCCAGGGTTGGTCCGAGGGGACGACCTTCAAGAGTGGCTTCCAGACCTACGACGGGACCTCCGGTGACACGTTCGGTTACGGAACCGATTCGCGCGGGCTGCCGTCGCTGGTCGAGCAGTGGGCGGCGGAACGCAAGGCCCAGGCGAGCTTCGATCCGACGCAGGGCTTTCGCCGGGATTCGGTCGAAGTGATGGGCTCCTCGTTCGCCAACGTGTGGTCGCCGCATGGCGTCACTCCGGGCCCGAACGGCGCGGCCCAGCTCAACTTCGGGGATGAGCTGAAGATCTTCGGCGACGCGCTGGGCCTGGTCGGTTCCGTCTCGTGGTCCAAGTCGAACAGCTACGGCGAGGAGACCCAGCGTTTCTTCGAGAGCAATGCCGAGCAGGAAGTCTCGGCGGATTACGCCGTGAAGAAATACTCCGAGAACGTCCTCTTCGGCGGCACCGGCGGGGTGGCCTATCGCCTCGGGCCCTCGCACGCTCTCGACGTCCGTGGGACCTACTCGAACAGCGCCGAGGACGAGGTCCGCCAGTACAGCGGATTCTTCAGGTCGCAGAACGCGGATTACCTGAGCACCCGCCTGCGCTATGTCCAGCGCCAGATGCGATCGGGCAGCGTCGGAGGCGCCCACGATTTCCCGTCGCTCGCACGCTCGAAGCTGACCTGGCGCGGCAGCCTGTCCTCGTCGGAACGCTCCGAGCCCGATCGCCGCGAGTATTACTACGTCGGCCGTCGGGACGATGATGGTAACCCGGCTCCCGACCTGACGTTCACCGGTGGCGGTCGCGAGTACGGCGAACTCGAGGAGAACGGGACGGGCTTCGACGCGAAGGTGTCGGTCCCCGTGTCCGTGCAGGGGTTGACCGACGCCAGGGTGGACTTCGGTGCCCAGTACCAGGATCGGGAACGCGTGTCGACGTACCGACGGTTCGGCTTCTCGACGTCCGCGAGCTACGGCACGGCGACCCCGCCCGAGTCGATCTACGCCGCCGGCCAGTGGGGGAATGCTTTTAGCGGCGCCCAGCTCAACGAGTACACGTTCCCCGAAGACTCGTACGAGGCCGACCAGGTCGTGCGCGCCGGGTTCGTCAGCGCGGACCTCGGGATCACGCAACGACTGCGGGCCATCCTCGGGCTGCGCTACGAGGACGGCGTCCAGGACGTGAGGACGTACGACTACTTCACGAACCAGACGGCCATCGACGGGGTCACGGGGATGCCTGCGGAGGCCCACCTCGAGAACGAGGACCTCCTGCCCAGCCTCAACCTGATCTACCAGATGTCGGAACGGTCCAACCTGCGCCTCGCCGCCGCACGCACCCTGTCGCGCCCCGACATCCGCGAGCTGAATCCGGGGACGACCCAGGACTTCCTGGGCGGATTCCGCTTCCGCGGCAATCCCGAGCTCGTGCGCGCGACGATCCTCAACTACGACGTGCGGGCCGAACTCTTTCCCTCGGCCAACGAAGTGCTGGCGGCCAGCCTGTTCTACAAGGACTTCACCGATCCCATCGAGCACGCGATCCTGCCGTCGGATCAACCGCTCCTCAGTCCCATCAACTCGGAACAGGGCCGCAACGTCGGCGTCGAGGTCGAGGCGCGGTTCAACCTGTCGCGGGTTTCGCCCACGCTCGGCGGCTTCAACCTCAATCTCAACGCCTCCGTGATCGACTCGAAGATCGAGCTCGGCCAGGGCGTCGGGTCGCGCGAGCACCCCCTGCAGGGCCAATCGGACTACCTCGTGAACCTCGGGCTGGGCTACGGCGCACCGAGCGGGCGCTGGGACGGAACGATGCTCGTCAGCCGGGTCGGTCGCCGACTTGCCAACCTCGGCTTCCCGCCGAACGGCGACATCTACGACGAGCCGACGACGACGGTGGACCTGGCGCTCAACTACCGGCCGTGGGAGATGTGGCGGCTCAAGCTGGCCGGTGCGAACCTGTTCGACGCGAACTACGTGAGCCTGCAGAACGGCAAGACCTGGCGTTTTGCCAAGCCGGGTCGCACCGTGAGCCTGTCGCTGGCGTTCGGATCGTGATGAATCGGGGTCGGATGCAAATCTGGGGATTGGCCCTCGCCCTGACCGTGGGGTCTGCCGCGCCGATCACGGCGGGTAGTCCCGCCTTCGAGGCCGGTGTCGCGGACTCCTCCCAGGACCGCGCCTTGCAGCAGGCGGCGGATTCGATCCGTGCCGCGCGAATCCGCCAGGGCTGGTATCCCCCGGCGGATCCCGAGTCGGCTTCGGTGCGCATCGGCAGACGCGATGCGCCGCTCGTGTCGCTGCCGTTCAGCGGTGGCAAGCGCTCCCTGAGCGCCCTGGGCCGGGCATTGGTCTCGAACCTGTCGAGCAACGCTCCGGATTCGATGCTGGCATTATGCGTGACGAAGCAGGAGTTCGAAGTGGTCCTGTGGCCCGAGTTTCCGCAGAGCCGGCCGGCGACGGGGCTCCTGCCGATGGACGGGTGGCGGGTGCTCCACAATCGCCTGGTCTCGGGAACGCGCGGCGCCGCGGCCGACTGGGGCGGGCAGCCGTGGACGTTCGTCCGCGTCGAGACGACCGGGGGAGTCACGAAGTTCCGCAACTTCAACCTGCATCGCGGTATCGTCATCGTGGCGAAGGACGCGGGGGGGGTGCTGCATCGCTTCGACTTCCTGCGGACGGTCGCCGAGCGGAAAGGTGTGTACAAGCTCTACTCGCTGCGCGACTGAACCGCGGAGACTCCGATGCAGAAGAATGGCCGCCTCGTCCTCGAGACCGTCGAAGGGGACGGCCTCCGTTTCCGTGCCACCTCCGACTCGAATTTCTCCTTCGTCCTCGACAGCGGCGCCGCCGCCGCGAGCGCGAGTCCGATCGATGCGCTGCTTGCCGCCCTTGGCGCGTGCTCCGGCATGGACGTGATCGCGATCCTGCGCAAGAAGCGCCAGGTCGTGACCAGGTACGAGATCGAACTGCACGGCGAGCGCCGCGACGAGCACCCCCGGTCCTTCACGGCCATCGAGGTGGTGCATCGGCTGCGCGGTCGCGGCATCGAGCGCGCGGCGGTCGAGGACGCCGTCCGCCTGTCGGACACGAAGTACTGCTCGGTGCACGGCACGCTCGCGCCGGGGGTCCGCCTCTCGAGCCGCATCGAGATCGAGCCGGAAGGCGGCTGAGACGAAGGGGGTTGCGATCCGAGCGGTCCCGGGCGTAGGGTCAGCCGCGCAGGTCCATCCAAGGAGGTGTTCCCATGAGCAGGATGCTTGGTCGACTCGTCGTCGACGAAACGGGACAGGATCTCATCGAGTACGCATTGCTTGCGGCGCTCATCGCGACGGTCTCGATCGGCGCCCTGTCGTTGCTGGGCTTGGAGCTGGAGAAGATGTTCACCCGCGTCAGCGAGGTGTTCCCGCCCGCCTGACCCCGAACGTGGCCCCGCAGCCTGCACGATTCCCTCGTGCAGTCTGCGGGTTTCCTCGTTTCACCCGCCCGGCCGCCGTTCCGAAACGCAACAATCGAGCCCGTCCGTGGCGCCCCATCCCGCCCCGTGCGGCGCCGGGTCGCACCCGATCGTCCCCGTCGGCCTTGCAGTTGCGGCCCATCGCGCTCATGCTTGTCCCTTCCGGTGGATTTCGCCCGGCATCGCCGTCCGGCGGCACGAGCTTTGCGATCCCTCCCCATGTCCGCCTGATCCCATCATGTCGGGGCCCGTGTCCGCGAAGGAGAGTGCGCCATGATTCGTGTATGGAGAGATGTTCTCGTCGACGACGAGTCCGGTCAGGATCTGGTCGAGTACGCGCTGCTTGCAGCGTTCATCGCCACCGCCTCGATCGTGGCGCTGACTTCGCTCGGTCCGATCATCGCCGGCTTCTACGAGAGCATCATTCCCCACCTCGACGTCTGATCCGCAGCGACCGCGGCGGGCCACCGGATCCGTCCGGACCGCCCTGCGACGGCTCTTCCGCCGCCCCCCGGCGGGAGGGCCGTTTCGCATTTCCGGCAGGGCAGGGTAGGATCGGCCCGCGGGCCCTGCGGCCCGATCCATTCGGGCCCGGAGGGGTCCGCCCGTCCCCCACGCTCCGTCGGAGGAGTTTCCATGTCGTCGCCCGTCCCCCCCGCGCGTCTCAAGCCCGGCATCGCCCTCGAGTCCATCGCCCCGGCCGTCGCGACCGCCGGCACGATGGGCGCGCGGACGATCGCCGGGCGGGCCCTCGTCTTCTGGGACCCGAGGCGGCCCGGGCAGAAGCTCGACGCGATCGACACCGACCAGATCACGCCCGCCGCCGACTGCGTGAGCGAAAGCCTCGACACGCTCGACGAGCGCTGGAAGGCGGGCTCGTTCCGCTACCTCATGCCCGACTTCCGCGCGCGCGTGCATGCCGGCGAGACGTTCGTCATCGCGGGGGACCGCTTCGCCATCGGCAGCTCGCGCGAGATGAGCCCCGCGGGCCTCAAGGGCGTGGGCGAGGAGAAGGGGCTCGAACTGGTCGTCGTGTGCGGCAGCAACATGGGCGACATCTTCCGGCGCAATGCGTTCAACCTGGGGCTCCACGTCGTGCAGAGCCCCGAGGCGGTCGCCGACGCGAAGGACGGCGACGAGCTCACCTTCGATCCCGATTCGCGCCGGCTGGCAAACGTGACGCAGGGCAAGTCCTACGACGCCGTGCCGCTCACGGCGAAGGAGGACGAGATCCGCCGCAGCGGCGGCATCATCGCGCTCGGACGTCGCGAGTTCCGCGAGTCGCTTCGCAGGCCGCCGCTCGTCGAGTGGGCGGACGCGGAGACCGCGCGCACCATGACCACCACCGAACAAATCCTGTGGGCGCATCGCGTCGACAAGGATGCCGCGATCCATCCCGGCGCGACGGTGCGCGTGTACGCCGACCTGCTGCCGGCGAGCGACGGCACCGCGCCGTTCTCGATCCACACGTTCAACCAGATCACCGGCGGCGACACGATCTGGCCGCGCCGTGCGGCGATCGCGAACGATCACTTCGTGTTCACCGGCGTCGAAGCGGACGACCGGCAGACGGGCATCGGTCGCGCATTCGCGCAGCGACATGGCATCGAGAAGCCGTGGTACGCCACGCCGGGCGACGGCATCTTTCACTTCTACTTCCCGGAGCAGGGCCTGGTGCAGCCCGGCATGATGATCCCCGGCGCCGATTCGCACTCGCGCGCGTACGGGGCGTACGGTGCCATCGGCATCGGCGTGGGCTCGACCACGCTCGGATTCGGCTGGAGCACCGGGCACGTCTACACGACGGTGGCGAAGCCGCGCCGCGTCACGTTCCGGGGCGCGCTGCAGCCGTGGGTGACCGGCAAGGACCTGGTGCTCGAGCTGTTGCGTCGCTGGGGCGCGAAGCAGTCGGAGGGCATGAGCGTCGAGTTCGTCGACGCCGACCGGCAATTGCCGATCGCCTTCCGCAACACGATCTGCAACATGATGGCCGAGGCCGAGAGCTACAACGGCATCTTCGCGCCCGACGAGATCACCGCCGCGTGGTTCGCCGCGAAGGGCATGACCGACCTGCCGTATCCGCGGATCGCGCCGGGGGCCGACGTCGTCTGGGAGATCGACGACGTGCTCGATCTCGCCGATGTGCGGCCGATGATCGCCAGGCCATTCTCGCCCGGGAATGCCTTCGCGGCGACCGAGGTGGCGAAGGAGAGGATCGGGTTCGACAAGGCCATGATCGGGTCGTGCACGAACGGGGGCTACGACGACCTGCTCTCGGCGGCGCTCGTGCTCAAGGCGGCCCATGCGAACGGCTGGACGAAGGCGTTGAAGGAGTTCGTGATCTTCCCCGGCTCGGGCGGCGTGAAGAAGGAGATCGAGCGGCCGGATCCGCGCCTCGACGGCCGTAGCATCGCCGACGTGTTCCGCACCGCGGGCGGGCAGATCCGTGAGAGCTGGTGCGGGCCGTGCTTCGGGCAGGGTCCCGACGCGCTGCTCCCCGGGCAGCGCGCGATCACCAGCTTCAATCGCAACTGGCAGAACCGGATGGGCCTGGGCGGCGAGGGCTTCCTGGCCTCGCCGAGCGTGGTCGCCGCGTCCGCCCTGCTGGGCTACATGGCCCCGCCGAGCGAGCTGGGACTGGCGTGGGAAGCGGCGGAATTCGCGGTATAGCGAGCGGCGACCCACGGCGACACGGTCAAGTCGCGCGGTTGCGGCCCGCGCGCCCCGCGGCGTAGACTCTGACGTCCGCCGAGCCCCTCGGCGCCGCCGGTCCGTGCGACCGCCGAAACCCCGATCCCGAGGAACCGCGTGGCCAATACCGCCGACATCAAGAACGGGCTCGTCATCGAGCACAAGAACGACCTCTATCGGGTCGTCGAGTTTCAGCACGTCAAGCCCGGCAAGGGCGGGGCGTTCGTCCGCACCAAGCTCAAGAACCTGCGCACCGGACGCGTGATCGACGAGACGTGGAATTCGGGCGAGAAGATCCAGGACGTTCGTCTCGAGCCGCACTCGATGCAGTTCCTCTACGCCACGGGCGACGACTACCACTTCATGAACACGGAATCGTACGACCAGATCCAGCTTCCCAAGGCGATGCTGGCGGACTACGTCGGATTCATGACCGACGGCATGGTCCTTCCCGTGCTCATGCGCGACAGCGAGATCGTCACCATCGAGTTCCCGCAGATGGTCGAGCTCGAGATCGCAGATACCGAGGATGGCGCGGCGCGCGGCGACACGGCGCGTGCGTTCCAGAAGCGGGCCACGTTGGTGACCGGCGCCGAGGTCATGGTTCCCGGGTTCATCAAGCAGGGCGATCGCGTCAAGGTCGACACCACGACCGGGAAATACGTCGAGCGCGTCTGAACCATCCCGCTGCAGGAACGCGAAACCGCCCCGGTCCTCGAAGCTGGACCGGGGCGGCGTTCGTTTCGAATGTCGTTGGAACGACGCGCTACGCGTTCGTCGACGGACGGACGGTAATCGCGCGGTCGAGCGAGACCGCAAGCGCGGTACCGGCCGGCAGCTGCAGCTGCGGGCCGCGCGTCAGCAGCGAGGCCGCGGTGCCGGCGACGGCGCCTGCCGCCGCGCCCTTGCCCGCATCACCCGCCGAACCGCCGATGATCGCGCCGGCGACTCCACCGGCGACCGCACCGCCGCCGATCATCGCAGCGTCCTTGCCACGACCCGACTCGCTCTCGTAGATCCGGCTGGTCGACGAAAGGTCGTACGTCCGGCCATTGAAGCGCACCGTATCGTACGCGAGCTGCATCCGGCCGCGACCGCTGGCCTTGCCAGGCTGCTCGGTGAGCGCGACGTGGCCGCTGACGATCGCGCCGGCGGGAATGATCGTCCTGCCCGAGACGGTGACCGGCGAAGACACGCGGGCGGTGAAGCGATCGCCCACCGATGCCGTCTTCGTGCTGAGTGAGGTCTCGAGAGTCATCGCCACCGCCGTGCCGGCGGGCAGAGTGACCGTGCTCGCCTGCGCAGACGCCCGGTTGTCGTTGCTGCCGGCGTTGTTCTTGCGAGTGCTCGACGAGGTCTCCGTGGCCACGTCAGAGGTCGCTGAGTTGTTCAGGGCGTAGACCGCGACCGCGCCGAGCAGGCCCAGGCCGACGAGCGACATCCACAGGATCTTCTTGTTCCCGCTGTGCGAGGCGCTGTTGGGCGCGTCGTAACGGACGTTGTTGGGTTCGTTCCTGGGTTCCACGGTGATCCTCCTCGGTGGACGAGACGTCGCTGAAGTCGTGCGCTGATTAGCGAACGGTGATTCCGAACAGGATCGACGCCTGGTTGACTTCGCTGAACGTGTAACGGCCTTCGACGAACAGGCTGTTCGTGCCGGTCGGGAACATGACGCCCCCGATCAGGTTCGCGGCCGGGTCCGTCTGGCTGCTGTCGTTGCCGTTGTCATCGGAATAATCGACCATGCTGAAGCCGATTCCGCCTCCGAGGTAGGGGCGCGTGCTTCCGGGATGCGTGCCGAAGTGATACAGCGCGTCGAGGTTTCCGTTGAAGCCGGTCAGCTGGTCCGCATTCCAGTACAGGATGTTGGGCTGCAGGTGCCAGGACGAGCCCGGGCTCTCCATCTCGACGTGGGCGCCAACGGCGAATCCGCCATCACCGCCCTCCGGATCGAGGTAGCCGAGACGACCACCGCCACCGCTGATGCCGAATGCCGAGGCCTGGGGGGCGGCGAGGACGAGGCCGAGTGCGATGGCGCTGGTGACGGCTGCGAGTGAGGAGAGCTTCAATGGATCCTCCGGGTTCAGGTTGCTTTTCGTCGAGTTCCGCCCGCGAAGATCAAGGCGAGTCCCGACACGACTGCCACCGCGCCGGCGATCGGCGGGATCGGCAGCGACTTCCGTTCGGTCACCTGCAGGTCGATGGGACCGAGTTCCACGTTCTTCTTCTGATTCCAGTTGAAACCACCCCAGGCGAGCCCGACGAGGCCGAGCAGGACGAGAGCGATCCCGATGTTGCGAGTCATGGCGCCCCCTAGATGGGCTTGCGGCCCTGGATGATCCGGATCAGGACGCTCGCGATGGCGAGAATGAGCAACAGGTGAACGAAGCCACCGAGCGTGACGCTGGATGCCATACCCAGGGCCCACAGCAGGACGAGAACGACGGCGATGGTCCACAACATGGGATCCTCCTCTTCTAGAGCAAGTGGGAGGGCGAGGCGGTTGCTCTCGTCCGACCACCAACGATGAGAGCAGGGGGCGTGCCACGATATTGGATACCACACAACACACAGCCATACAACACGTTATGGGGTATGAGCAGGCGTGACGAGACCGGTCAGAAGGGGAGAAGCGGGGAGAGAATTCTAGAAATTGCCACGGGGGAGGCGGACTTCGAACGTACTGCCGAGGCCCCGTCCGGGACTCTCGGCGCGCACCGAGCCGCCATGCATCTCGACCAGCCGCCGGGCCAGGGTCAGTCCGACGCCGATACCACCCTCGGCCTGCTCCCCGGCATCCACGCCCTGCTCGAACGGCGAGAACACGCGTTCGCGCTCCTCGGCGGTGAGACCCCGGCCGCTGTCCTCGACGCGGAACACGACCTCGTTCGTGGCAGCGTCGGCGCGAACCCGCAGGCGGACGAAACCGCCGGCATCGGTGTACTTCGCGGCATTGACGAGCAGGTTGCCGAGTACCTGCCGCAGGCGCATCGGGTCCACCGAGAGCGTGAGCGGCCCCGCGGGCAGGTCGAGCTCGAAACGATGATCGTGCTCGACCATGCTCGGCAGGGCGGCCTCGGCCACCGCGTGCGCGAGTTCCCGGACGTCGGTGGGCGAGCGCTGGAGCGAGAGCTTGCCGAGCGCCACCCGGCTCACGTCCATCAGGTCCTCGACGAGCCGGCTCATCTGTTCCACCTGTTGGTCGAGGATCGCCCGGGCCCGCGCGAGCGCCGCGGCGGGCGCGGCCTCGTGATCGAGGACGTGCAGGGCCATGCGAATCGGCGCGAGCGGGTTGCGCAATTCGTGTCCGAGCATGGCCAGGAACTCGTCCTTGCGGCGGTCGGCCTCGGCAAGTTCGTCCGCGCGGCGATGCTGTTCACGGGCTTCGCGCGCCTGCGCGTGCACGGTGCGCGCGAAGAGCACGTAGACGAAGACGCCGAGCAGGAGCGACGCCGCGGCCAGCGCGAACCCGGCCAGCCGGGCGATGAGGTAGGTCTCGTCGGCGCGCCTGGTCCGTGCCTCGAGGAGCGCGAGCTCGGCCCCGCGCAGTTCCTCGACGCGAACCTGCACGCGGTCCGAGAGCGCCTGCCCACCGCGGGCCGTGATTGTGCGCGAGGGTGGCGTCGGGTCGAGACCGCGGGTGACCTCGTGGATGGTGGTGAAGAACGTGAACAGGTCCTCGCACTCGCGGCGCAGCGAGTCGAGACGGGCCAGTTGGGCCGGACTGTCGGCCATGAGCTCGCCCACCCGCACCACCCGGCCCCGGGTGTGCATCGCCGCCGCCTCGAAGTCAGTGAGGAACGCCGGCTCGCCCGTCATGCGGAAGCCGCGGCTGGCCGACTGTGCCGCAAGGGCATCGGCGCGGATGCCGGCGAGCTCGTCGAGCACGGCGCGCGAGTGCGTGACGCGCGAGAAGCCTCCCGACAGCGCGCCGAGATTGCGCTCGCCCACCAGCCCGACGGCGGTGACGAGCGCCGCGAGCGTGACGAACAGCAAGGTGGGCCAGAGCAGGGGGCGATCGGACACGGAGCTCCTCGGGTTGGAATGGTGGACCTCTGCTATGCTTCTCCCGCGCCGCCCAGGGCGGCAAGCAGTGTCGTCACCGCGACGGGCTTGAGCAGGTAAGCTTCGAATCCGGCGGTGGCCGCGCGATCCTTCGCCTCGCGCGTATCGGCTCCCGAAAGTGCGACCAGTCGGGGCACGGCGGTCGTCGCGTCGCGGCGGATCGCCCTGGCAACCGAGAAGCCGTCGCCGCCGACGCCGAGATCGAGGTCGCACACGACGATGTCCGGCCGGAGGCGACGGGCGCACGCGATCGCCTCGGCGGCGTCCGCGGCGGTCTCGACCGCGTAGCCCTCGAGCGACAGCACGATCGCGAGCGCATCGCGCGATCCTGCGTCGTCGTCCACCACGAGCACGCGCAGCATCACGGGGGCCCCATGAGCGAAGTCTCGCCCGCCCGACCAATCGATCCGCAAGAGTCGTGGGCCCGCATTCTCGCCGACATTGCGCACGACGTGCGCGGCGCGGCGGGAGGCGCCGAGCTCTGGCTCGAACTCCTGACCCGGGCCGGGGACGAATCCAGCCGCGAGCGTGCCGTGGCCGAACTCGAACGGGCGATCGGGCGTTCGGTGCGCCTTGCTGAGGAACTCGGCGACGCGTCCGCGCTGCTGCAGGGCATCGTGGGCGATGTGGCGCTGCCGTTCGATCCGGTAGCCGCGGTGTCCGCTGCGGTCGTTCGTGCCTCCGCCCAGGCGGAGGCACGCCGGATCCCGCTCGAACGGACCGTGTCCCCCGGCTTCGCGCACGCGATCGTCGGCGACGAGTCGGCGTGGGGGCGCGCGCTCGACCGCATCCTCGCCGCGGCGATCGCCCATGTGCCGGCCGGGAGCGCCCTCGCGGTGCGCGTCGCGCCGGGCGACGGGGGGGGCGCCGAAATGTCGGTCCGGTGCGACGGGCTCGCCCTGCCGCCGGATCTTCCGCTGCTCGCGGCGTGGGGCCGGCCGCGTGCGGCGGGTGCGTCGTTCCCGCTGGGACTGTGGCTGGCGCGCGCCTTCCTCGAGCGCGCCGGTGGCCGCCTCGCGTTTCGCGAGGAGGAGGCGGGACGCTGCCTCGTGGTGCTCACTCCGTGATCCCCCCGGCGGCCTTGTACTCGCGCAAGCGCACGTAGAGCGTCTTCACGCTGATGCCCAGGGTGACGGCCGCGCGCTTCTTGTCGCCTTCGCTGTGCTCGATCGCCGCGAGGATCATGGCCCGCTCCACGGTCGCGAGAGGAGTGTCGGGCGCGAAGCGCAGCCCGTTCGCGCGATTGACCGGACCGGGCGATGCGGCGTCCGGCGCGATCACGGTCTCGCCGCCGTCGAGCGGGAGGGCGTCGGGACCGATCTCCTCGTCGCCAAGAATGGCGGCGCGCTGCACGGCGTTCTTCAGCTCACGCACGTTGCCGGGCCATGCGTGGTCCGCGAGCCGCTTTAGGGCGGCCGGGGTGAACCGACGTGGCCGCTGCTCGCGCTCGGCGATCTCGGCGAGGAAATGGAGCGCCAGCGCCTCCACATCTCCCGGGCGTTCCCGCAGCGGCGGGACGACGAGCGGGAACACGTTGAGCCGATAGTAGAGATCCTCGCGCAGCCGGCCGTCCGCCACTGCCTGCGCCGGCGGGCGGTTCGTCGCCGCGATCACGCGCGGGTCGATCGCGATGGCCTCGGTGCCGCCGACCCGCTGCACCTGCGAGGTCTCGAGGACGCGCAGCAACTTGACCTGCAGGTCGAGGCTCATCTCGGTGATCTCGTCGAGGAACAGCGTGCCCCCGTCGGCGCGCTCGAAGACGCCCGTATGGCGGCGGTCCGCGCCGGTGAAACTGCCTTTCTCGTGGCCGAACAGTTCGCTCTCGATCAAGTGCGGGGAGATCGCGCCGCAGTTGATGGCGACGAACGGTCGTGCGGCGCGCGGGCTCAACTCGTGCAGCGTCTGCGCGACGACCTCCTTGCCGGTGCCCGTCTCGCCGATCAGCAGCACCGTTGCGTCGGTCGGGGCCACCCGCGCCATCGCGTCGAACAGCTCGCGGATGCGCGGCGAGCCGCCGACGAGCTGGCCGAAGCGTCCGAGCCGCCGGAGCGCGCCGCGCAGCGTGCCGAGCTCGGCCTTGAGTCCGCGCGTGCGGGTGACATTGCCGAGGATCATCTTGAGGCGGGGAAGGTCGAGCGGCTTCGTCAGGTAGTCGGAGGCGCCGCCGCGCAGCGCATCGACCGCCGTGTCGACGCTGGCCTGTCCCGTGATCAGGATCGATTCGGGCGCGGGATCGAGCGTCGACTCAACGATCAGCTCGGTGCCCGATCCGTCGGGCAGGTGGAGATCGAGCAGCATGACGTCGGGACGGAAGTCGACGAGGTCGGCCCGAGCCTCGGCCAGGGAGCCGGCCTCGCGGACGACGAACCCCTCTGCCCGGACCAGGGCGGCGAGTGCGGCAAGGAAACTCGGGTCATCTTCGACGATCAGGGCACGGGGCATGGGCCCACCGTGGCACAGTCCCGGGGGGCCGACAAGCAGGTCGGGGGCCGGGCTTGCGCCGGGCCCCCGGCTGGACGTAGGCTCCCGACTCATGAACGGAGGTGCCGACATCTGGACCCGTTGCAACATCTGCAAGAAGCCGATCGCATTCGGTGCGCTTTGGTATCGCTGCTCCGTGTCGACGTGCAACAAGAAGCGACTGCCCCTGCACTTCTGCTCACCGGACTGCTGGGACGCGCACATCCCCGACGCGAACCACAAGAATCCCCTGTGCATCGAGGAGCGGGCGCCGGCCCGCTGAATCCAGCCGGACTTCAAGTCGGTGTCAAGACTTGCGCCGTCCGCATGTCGGGCTGCGGTTCGTGCATCCCACCGGGGGTCGGTTCCGCGGTAGGCTGGTGTTCGACACCCGCCGGACGTTCGACAATCCCGATCCCCCAGCTTGTGGAGGAAGCACCCATGAAGTCATCCGTCTCGTCGTTCCTCGCCGTCGCCGCACTGGCGTTGTCCGTGGCCTCGACGCCCGCGATCGCGGCCGTCGAGTTGCTCGAGATCGACGCCAGTCATACCAATGTCGGTTTCAGCGTCCGCCACTTCTTCACGCCGGTGAAGGGGGAGTTCAAGGACGTGAAGGGGACGATCGCCTACGACAAGGACAACGCCGCCGCATCGAAGGTGGACGTGACCATCCAGGCGACCAGCGTCAACACGAACCACGAGAAGCGGGACGGTCACTTGCGCGCCGAGGACTTCTTCTGGGTGGAGAAGCACCCTGAGCTCAAGTTCGTCTCGAAGACGATCTCGGTCGGCAAGGACAACAAGGGCACGATGACCGGCGACCTGACGATGCGCGGAGTGACCAAGCCCATCACGCTCGACGTCGAGGTGCTGGGCCTGATGTCGAGCGAGCAGATGGGCTCGGTGGCCGGCTTCACCGCAAAGGGAAAGTTGGACCGGAAGGATTTCGGCATCAACTGGAACCGGACGCTCGACAACGGCACGATGCTGAGTGACGACGTGGAGATCCTGATCGACGTCGAGGCGAAGCGTCGCCCGGCCCAGGCAGCCGCGCCCGCCGCCGCCGCGCCGGCCGGAGACAAGAAGTAGAGACCCGGCCCGACGCATCACGATCCGAACACACGCCGGGCCCGGGACGCTGCCTCGTCCCGGGCCTTCGTGCTCCAGTGCTATCATCAGGCTCCCGGCGCGCAGGGCGCCGGGTGGTTCCGGAGCGCCCGTGATCCCTCGGATTCCCCATCCGTCGCATGCCTGGCCCGCGCTCGTGGCCGTCCTCACGCTGGCCGGCGTCGCCGCGCCCTGCGGGCGCGTGCAGGCGTTCACCTGGGGCGATCTCGTGCTCACGAGCGGCACGGACATCCGCGAGTTCCGCACGGATGGCCTGCCCGTCGCCACGATTTCCGTGCCCTATCCGCCCGGGGCACGCGGCGGCACGAATCCCCTGCTCGGCGTGGCCTTCGACGCCGACGCGCGGCTGGGCGTGTACAACGGCGCGACGGAGCCCTACCTCAGCGTGTACGACGCCGGAGCGGCGGGGTGGACGCACGCCACGCTCGCCGGATGGTCGACGCTTTCGGCCGGCGGTTTCGGCGGGCTTGCAGCGTTCGGGCACGACTTCGTCGCCGGGGACATGGCGACGCCGAGCGGCGCCGAGAACGGGCTCCTCTCGTTCGATGGCGATGCCGGGTACACGGCGCGACGGGACGTCGCGGGATTCGACTTCAGCGACCTCGCCGCAGGGCCGGATGGACGGCTCCATGCGCTGGTCGCCGGAACGAACCTGGTGTTCATCTTCGATCCCGTGACGATGGCCAGCACCGGCTCGGTGCAGCTCGAGGGCTCGCTCCAGTCGATCGCGCTCGCGCCCGACGGCACCTATTACGGGGCCTCGGGGGATGGATTCATCCGGCGCTTCACGGCGCAGGGCGCTTCGTTCGACACGCTCGACACGGCCATCCCGGGATTGATCGACGTCGCGGTCTCGTCGAGCGGCGAAGTGGCGATGAGCACCGCGCTCGGCGAGGTCGTGCTGTGCGATGCGGAACTCTCGTCGGCGAAGACGTTCCTCGTGGGGGGCGGGCCGGCTTACATCGCGTGGGTTCCCTTCCATCCGTCGACCCCGGCTACGCGGCAATCGTGGGGTCGGATCAAGGCGACCTACCGGCGCTGATCGACAGCGCTCGCCGCGCCTGCGGCGGTGTGCCTCACTCGTCGAGCGGCTCCAGCTCGACCGTGACCGCGCCTTCCTCGTCGACCGTCACCCTCACCTGCCACGGTCGGCAGCACACCGCGCAATCCTCGACGTAGCTCTGGTCCGAGCCCCCGCCGAGGTCGACGAACAACTCGTTCTCCTCGAAGCAGAATGGGCAGCTCGCCATGTACGTGTCGTCGACGCGCGCGTGCGCGCCGTGATCGAGCGCGTCCTCGCGCGCGTCTTCGCGCGCGTCTTCGCGCGCGTCTTCGCGCGTCTCGTCAGGCCCGGGCTCGGGCCCGTCGTCGTCTTCCCCGTCGTCGCGGAAGCGGATCATCGGAGGAACAACGCGGCCGTGCCGATGAGCAAGGCGATGCCCAGCAGGTCGAGAGTCAGTCCGTAGCGGATCATCACGCCGAGCGGGATGCGGCCGGAGCCGAAGACGATTGCGTTGGGCGCGGTCGAGACGGGCAGCATGAAGCCGAGGCTGGACGCCGCAGTCGCGGCCAGGGCCGGCACCAGCGGATCGGCGCCGACGCTGCGCGACAGTGCGATCGTGATCGGGACGATCAGTGTCGCCGACGCGGTGTTGGAGCTTGTCTCGGAGAGGAAGACCGCGAGCACCACCGCGAGCGCCGTCACGCCCAGTGCGTCGTGCAGCCCCGCGGCATGGCGCAAGGCCTGGGCCATCGCCTCGCCAAGCCCGGTCGAGAGCAGGAGCCCGCCCAGGCAGACTCCTCCGCCGAACAGGAGGATGGTGCCCCAGTCGATGTCCTTCGCCTCGTCCCACGTCAGCGTGGGGCGTCCGCCTGCGGGGACGATGAACAGGAAGGTCGCGCCCAGCAGCGCCGTCGCGGTCTCGGGCAGGATCTTCGACAGGCGTCCACCGAGCGGATCGGCTGCGCCGAGCGCGAGCTCCCACAGGCCGGGAAGCAGCCACAGGACGATCGTCCCGCCGAAGATGCCCGCGATCGCGCGTTCGCGCGCTGTCCATGGCCCCAGGCGATCGCGCTCGGCCCGCAGCCCTGGGGTGGGCCGCGGCGCCGCCGCCGGGTCACGCCGCGCCGAAACGAGGAAGATCGCGGTCATCGCCAGGTGCAGGGCCAGCGAGACCGGGAGGAAGATGGACATCCACTCGAGGAAGCTGGGGCGCGTTCCGAGCTCGCGCTCGATCAGGCCGAGGCCGATCAGGTTGGGCGGCGTCCCGACGGGCGTGGCCAGGCCGCCGATCGACGCTCCGAACGTGCAGATCAGCAAAAGTGCCGTGGCGTAACGCTCGCGCCCTCCCGCCGACTCGCCGTGCCCGAGCATGGTCAAGACGGACAGCGCGATGGGGAACATGAGCGCCGCCGTCGCCGTGTTGCTGGTCCACATCGAGATGCCATAGCAGAGCAGGCCAAAGAGCGGCAGGATGCGCAGCGGCCGTCCGGCGACGAACGGCAGCGTGAGCAGAAGCAGCGCGATGCGACGGCCCAGGCCCGAGGACTCGAACGCGCGGGCGAGCAGGAACGAGCCGATGAGCAGGAACAGCACGGGATCGCCGAACGCGGCGAAGGCTTCGCGCGGCGTCGCGACGCCGGCCATGATGACGAGCGTCGGCGCGAGCAGCCCACTGACCGCGAACGGCAGCGCCTCGGTCATCCACAGGATCACGATCGCGATCCAGATCGCACCCAGTCGATGCGCCTGCGGCGAGAGAGACGGCGCGGGAATGGCCAGGACGATCGCCGCGGCGGCGATGGCGAGCGCGAGTCCGATCGCGGTGCGGCGGTTCACGCGGCGCCTGCGGCCGACTCGGCGCGTCGATGGATCGCGTCGATGAGGCCGTCGAAGACGACCTGGTGCACCGGGTAGAGCGCGTCCCCATCGAGCGCATCACCCTGCGCGATCGTGACCGCAGGATCGGCGCTCCAGGCACGGCCCGCCAGCCGGCCGGGCGTCCGCGCGAGGCAGCGCACGGCGACTCCGCTGGCGAGCCGGCGGGGGACGAGTCGGCCCCCGATGTAGCCGGAGGCGCCAGTGACGAGAACCACGGGTCGATTCACAGTCCGGCAGTCTCGCACGGACGCGGTTGCCTCACCAGCGTCCGTGTGCGTAAATCCGGACATGATCGAGTTCGAGAAGACCCCGCCCGAGGTGAAGGAGTTGTTGGGCAAGCGCATCTCGCAGCTCGGGCTCAAGGTCGAGGGCTCGCCGGTCGAGCGGTCGGTCGAGAAGCTGCGCAGGGAGCTCCTGCAGAAGGGCCTCGAGTGCTTCAAGGCCGTGGTCTACCTGACCGACGAGTGGGGCTGCC
>JBKJNH010000338.1:0-3289 GCA_046596055.1 Candidatus Eiseniibacteriota bacterium | reverse complement strand
GATTTGCGCCTTGCGCGGCCCGAGGGGACGTCCGTAGTCTCGCGCGTGACGCGACCATGAGGGTCGCGGGCACGAACGGCGTGCTTCGCCCGGTCCCAACGTTCGGAGGTTTTCCATGCGGCGTCTTCTTCCCGCCTGCCTGATGGCACTGGCGCTGACCGTTCCGGTCGCGTCCGCCGCGGAGCAGACCACCATCATCGACCTCAAGCCCATGGATGTGGGAGCGGATCAGGCAGGAGCCATCCGCCAGCTCGGTCGGCACATGCTCTACCCGTATCGCTACGTGAACAGCTGGGTCGATCTCGGCGCGGCCTACCCCATCGGCAACCTGGCGGACCGGAACATCGATCCGGGCCTGCTGATCCGCTTCAACCAGACGTTCTGGCGCAGCGGCTCGGCCCTCTCGGCGTACGGCTCCGTCGGCGCCATGTTCGGCAACGACTCGTACTTCAATGATGCGCAGAACGCGATCGCCGCGGCCGCCCCGATCAACACGTCGGGCACCTCCACCTACAGCGGCGTCGACGTCCAGTCGCGCTACTTCTGGATGGTCCCGGCCACGATCAACGGCCAGTTCGCGCTCCAGCTCGACGAGGGCCTGGACCTCGCGCTCGCCGCCGGCCCGGGCGTCGTGTGGACGCACGAGTCGATGATCACCAGCGCCGTCAACAACGGCGTCGGCAGCCAGACGCTCGGCAGCGAGGGCATCGATGATCCGCTCATCATCGGCCCCGGCGGCGAGCAGGGCATCTCGCCGTATGCGATCCGCTCGCAGTCGAACTTCAACCTCGGCTGGGACGCGCGCGCCGGGCTTGGCTGGCGCGCCGGCAGCGGCAGCCGCCCCATGTGGATCCGCGCCACGGTCTCGGGCACGACGTACTACACGCACACGCACCCGAGCACGAACCTGGGCTTCGCCCTGTCCTTCGGCCGCTGATTCGAGCGAGGCACGCCCCCGCACGCCGGGTGTCGCAGCGCGAGAGCATGCCAGGACAGCTAGAGCAGAACGAGGCCCCGGAGAGCGATCTCCGGGGCCTTCGTGTGATTGTTCCAGGATCAATTCCACTGCCCCCGGGGGCAGTCAATCCTGCCATTGGGCAGTGAAGCGATACAGTGGTGACCCGTCTTGGAATCGAACCAAGGACTCCCTGCTTAAAAGGCAGGTGCTCTGACCAACTGAGCTAACGGGTCGCGTCCAGTCAAACTACAACGCGCACCTGCCCGCGCGCCAGATGTGCGCGCTCGGTGATCCTGCGCTACCCCTTCCGCCCCGGCAACCGCAGCTCCGCCGCCCGCGCGTGGCCCTCGAGACCCTCGAGTCGAGCGAGCGCGGCGGCATCCCGCGCGAGGTCCGGCGCCCGCGTCGCGTCGACCTTGAGCCACGTGCGAACACGCAGGAACGTGAGCACCGAGAGTCCCCCTGCTCCTCGCGCCGCGCCGCCGGTCGGCAGGACGTGGTTCGGGCCCGCCCCGTAATCGCCGAACACCTCCGCGGAACCCGCTCCGACGAAGAGCCCACCGTAGTGGCGCAGCCGCGCGCGGAGCCGCGCCGGCGCCCGCACCATCAGCTCGAGGTGCTCGGGCGCGATCGCGTCGCACGTCGCGATCGCCTCGGTCTCGTCGGCTGCGAGCACGCAGTATCCGTTGGCCAGGGCAGCACGGGCCACCTCGGCCGTGGGCAGCGTCGCGAGCTGGCGCGCCAGCTCGCGCTCGACGCGGGCCGGCAGCGTGGGATCGAGCGCGATCAGGACGGGCAATGCATCCGGATCGTGCTCGGCCTGCGCCAGGAGATCGGCGGCGACGAGTGCGGGATCGGCCGTTTCGTCGGCGAGCACGACCAGCTCGCTCGGTCCGGCCAGCATGTCGATCGTCACGTGACCGGCGACGAGTTGCTTTGCCGCGGTGACCCAGCGGTTTCCGGGACCGACGACGGCATCGCACTCCGGCACCGGCCCGGCGCCGAACGCCAGCGCCGCGATCGCCTGCGCGCCACCCGCGGCAAGCACGGAGTCGGCACCGGCGACGTGCGCTGCGGCGAGCACGAGGCCGCTCGGCCGGGGCGAGGCGATCCAGACTTCGCGCACGCCGGCCACGCGGGCCGTCACTGCGGTCATGAGCGCCGAGGACGGAAGCGGAAAGCGTCCCGCCGGCACGTAGCAACCGGCCCGCTCGACCGGCGCGATCGTGTGCCCGGCGCGCCCGCCCGGCACGGGCACGTCGAGCGTGCGGAGTGCTGCCTTCTGCGCGCGCGCGAACGCCCGGACGCGATGCGCCGTGCGCGCGAGCAGTGAGCGTGTCGCCGCGGGTTCGGCGGCGAACGCCCTGGCCAGCGCGGCGCGATCGTGGACCAGCGGCTCTTGCGACCCGAGGTCGCCGAGTCGCCCGGCATGGAAGCGGAGCGCAGCCTCCCCGCGCGCGCGGACGTCGTCGACGATTGCGGCGGCCTCCGCGAGCGTGCGCGCGTCGATGCGCGGTCGGGCGACGGCACGCACGTCGCACACAGCGACGCGACGGAGCAGGCGCTTCGCCTTCATCGCAAACCTCCCGCCGGCTTCGCGTCACCGGGGCGTCGCGTGATCCGGAGCGCGCGCCGCTGGAGCACCGCGTCGACGTCGGCGAGCGAAACTCCGGCGCGGGCGAGCGTGACGGCCGCCAGGTAGAACACGTCGGCGGCCTCGGCGGCCACGTCGAGCGGGGCGACGGCTTCGGCCAGCTCTCCCGCTTCTTCGCGCAGCTTTGCGGCGAGCAGGTCCGGGTCGGCGAGAAGCCGCGCCGTGTAGGAACCCGGTGGCGCGGCCGTCGCGCGTCCGGTAACACGGCGGGCGAGCGCGTCGAGTCCCTGGTCCTCGCCCCAGCACGTGCGGGTAGCGCGGTGGCAAAAGCCGACGCCGGCCTGGCGCACGGTGAAGCGCACGGCATCGCGGTCGCAGTCGGTGGCGACGGCAAGCAGCTCCTGCGTCGCCCCGGAGCTCTCGCCCTTGGTCCATAGCCCGCGCGTGCGCGACCAGTAGACCCCGACGCCGCGCTCGAGCGCCGCACGGAGGCTCTCGGCACTCGACCACGCCAGGCCCAGCGCGGTGCCACGCTCGTCGCACACGATAGTCGGCCACAGCCCGTCGGGGCGGTCGCTCGTCAGCGGCGCACTGAACGCATCGGCCAGGTCGAGGCGACCCGTGTAGAGCGCCATCCCCACCTGCGCGTCGACGCCGAGCCGGTCGAGCGCGGCGACCTCTTCCGACGTCGTCACGCCGCCCGCCACCGTGAGCGCCGCGCCCGCCGCGCGCGCCGC